>DAOUSL010000001.1 GCA_030627235.1 Thioploca sp. | reverse complement strand
TATCAAAACTGCTTTTCACGAACTACAAGTTTTGAAGGCTATCTAACATTATTTTTGTTAGTTATTCTTATTCTAGTATTTATTTTACTTTGCGTAACTTCAGTTATTATAAAAGAATATACATTAAAATAGCTATGGAAACAAGTCAATAATAGATGAAATTAAATCACTAGAAAATGCAATAATATATTTTATGTATGTGTTTATCTTTGAAGATTTACTTATCTACTTCTGTTATACTATTTTTCTTTGACTACACTTCATAGTTATCTCAGTGCTTAAAAATGAAAATTTTACAACTTGAATTAATAGCTTTCGGTCTCTTTACTGACAAAAAATTAGATTTTTCTACTGGTAACTTTCACTTGCTTTATGGACCTAATGAAGCTGGTAAAAGTAGTATGCACCGAGCTTTAACTTACCTATTTTTTGGAATCCCAGAACGTACAACTGATGCTTATTTACATACTAATGATAAGTTACGCATTGGGGCTAAACTACTGAAAAATAATGGTAATGAATTAATATGTTATCGGCGTAAAGGACGCAAAAATACTCTATTAGATACTAATAATAAACCTTTAAATGAAGAATATTTACAATCCTTTTTAAATAAAATGAATGAAACTCAATTCACTGCCTTGTCATGTTTTAATCATGATAGATTACGAAAAGGTGGTGAAGCATTGTTAGAAGGTGGAGGAGAAGTAGGAGAAAGCTTATTTGAAGCAGCAACTGGTGGTTTGAAAATTCATGATATATTAGCTAAATTAGAAAAAGAAAAAGAAGAAATATTTAGACCTCGTGGTAGCAAGCCATTATTAAATAAGAATATTCGGATATATAAAGAAGCTTACAAACTAATACAAGATAATTCCTTATCAGCTAATAAATGGACTGAACAGGCTGAAAAACTAGATAATGCTAAATTACAACATACTGAATTAACTAATCAATTACAAAATATACGAGCCGAACAGCATCGTTTAGAGCGTATTCAACGCACCCGTCCTTTACTACAACGTCGACAAGAACTTAAAACAAAATTAGCTAATCTGGAACATGTCATTATCTTACCAGAAGATGCCGCAATTAAACGTCCTCAAGTTCAGTTAGTTCTGCACACTGCAACCGCCCAAGAAGAGCAAGCTCATAAAGATATAAATATTTTACAAAAACAAATAGATGAAATTAATATCTTACAAACTTTGTTAACTCATAAAGTTACCATTGATGATTTACGGGGACGGCTTGGTAGCCATCAAAAGGCTTCTCGTGATTTACCAGGAGTCCGTACTGAAATGAGAACAGTAGAAGCAGATACTCGTATTTTATTGCAGGAAATTTATCCACAATTGGAGTTGCAAGATTTTACTAAAAAATCACAAATAACTAATCTGCAACGAGATTTAATCAAAAAACTGGCTATTCAAGCTCCAACTTTGCAAGAAAAACAACGTAATGTTGAAGAACGTTTGGAAGAATTAGCAACAGATTTACAACAACTTGTCCTGGCAGAATCACCAGTAATCCCAGATTTGACTATATTAAAAATAGCTCTAAACCAAGCAAGTAAACATATTGATTTAGAAGAATCCCAACGACAATATGAACAAGAAATCAAAGCATTAACGAAAAATATCCAACTTGGTTTACAACAAATAGGTTGGAATAATAGTATAGAAAGTTTGGAGCAAACAGCATTACCAAAAATTGAACGAATTGATCATTTTGAGCGACAGTTTAATGAACTTAATAATGATTTGCAACGGATCAAGGAACATTTATTAGAAGCTCGCAAGCGTAATGAAGATTCAACACTGAAAATAAATTCATTGTCTTGGAATGGAGAAATTCCTACAGAAGAAGCTTTAATGAAAGCTAGAAAAAATCGGCAAAAATATTGGCAAAAAATTAAACAAGAAAATGCTAAAGATAATAATTTATCTCTATTTTCTGATATTCCACCTCCATATCCATTTCAGGATAAAGTAAATGTAAAATCTTTTGTTGATAATGAAATTTTTAAATTGTTTGAAGAATCTTTGTTTTATACTGATGATATGTCGGATCGGTTACGACGTGATGCTAAAAGGGTTGCTGAATATGGAATCCAATTAACAATTCAAACTAATGCTAAACGTGAGCAAGAAACGCAAACTAAAAAATGGCATACTGTGGAAAATCTAATAGCTCAATTACAAGTTGAATGGGAAACCAGTTGGCAGGAAACTGGTATTAAACCTTGGAATGCTAGTGAAATGCGATCTTGGTTGCATGATGCACTTGAATTACGTCGACACGCTGCCGAATTACGAGAACGTAAACAAAGACTACAAGAACGTCAACAATTGCTTATCATTCTATGTCAAAAATTAACTACAGCTCTATTGCAAAATACTGAGGTTCAAACTGATTCTTCTTTACAATATTTAATTACTAAAGCCGAGGATTATATTGTTAAAATTACTACTTTACAACGTAACCAGGAAAATTTACAATTAGAAATTAAAAATACAATTAAAGAACAGAAACGTAGCAAAATAATTCACCAGAGAGCTGAAAAAGCTATAAAAAAATGGGAAGTTAAATGGGAAAAATCTTTAAAACCCTTACAATTACCAGTTGATACTTCTCCAGAAATTGCTCAAAATGTGCTTAACGATTTATCTCAAGTTTTAAATAAGCTCGATAAAGCTAATGGTTTGAAACGTCGAGTTCGTCTCATGCAGAAAGATGCAGAGGCATTTAAAAAAAATGTGCAAAATATTGTGCAGAAAATAGCTCCTGAATTAGCTAATGAACCAGTCGAGCAAATTATACCAACCTTATCTAATCAACTTCAACAAACTGAAAAAGATTTAACTCGTTATGAACAATTACAACAACGCTTACAGGCAGAACAACAACGTTTAACCGATGCTAGTCAACAAGTAAATATATCTCAAGCTCATTTACAAATTTTATTAGAACAAGCTCATTGTAAAAATTTGGAAGATTTAGAACTAGCAGAACAGAAATCAGAGCTAAAAAAAGAACTACAACAGGATTTAATTGATATAAAACAACAGTTATTAGAACAAGGAGAAGGAGTTGCGACTAAAGATTTAATTGATGCAGCAGCAATGGTAGATATAGATCAATTATCCAGCCAATTACATAATTTTAAAGAACAAATTCAACAATTAGAGCAACAACGATCTGATATCGATAGAACTATTGGTGAAGCTGGTTTTGAATTAAAGCATATGGATGGTAGCGATAAAGCCATTAAAGCTGCGGATGAGTCACAATTTGCATTGGCGGAAATTAAAAATTTAAGTGAACGTTATATCCAAATTCATTTGGCTTGTTCTATATTACGCAAATCTATGGAAAAATATCGGGAACAAAATCAAGGCCCTTTGTTAATTAGAGCTAGTGAATTATTTCAACGATTAACTTTAAATAGTTTCTGTGGTTTAAAAACTGATTATGGTAGTAATAATGATCAACCAGTATTAGTTGGAGTACGTACTTCGGATAATAATAATGTTCTCACTACTAATATGAGTGATGGAACTCGTGATCAATTGTATTTGGCATTACGGTTGGCTAGTATTGAACGTTATTTTGAAAAAAATTCTCCTATCCCTTTAATTTTAGATGATATTTTAATTAATTTTGATGATGAACGTTCTACTGCTACGTTAGAGATTTTAGGAGAATTATGTCAAAAAACTCAGATTTTATTTTTAACTCATAGCTCACGATTAGTTGAATTGGCTAAAACTACTATATTGAACAAGAACTTAGTTATGCACCATGTATGATTTAAGTTATTTGGGAATGAATCACTCTAACAAGTAGTTCAGTTACGTTTCTTAGAAATTTATAATCTATTGTATCTGGTGTATCGCTTGGTTTATGATAATTAGGATTCCTAAATTCAGAAGTATCAGTCCACATTATAGCTGGCATATTTTTATCCCAAAAAGGAGCATGATCACTTCTCAGTAAATGTGGAAAATATTTTTCTGCTCCATAAAATACTTTAAGAGCTTTAATAGGTAATGAAGGGACAAAATGCTCCCCGATTTGTATAATTGGCTTTACAAACTGATTGGACTGATTATTTGAAATAATAGTTATAAAATCACCAATGTTACTTATTTTTATTGGTAAACCAGGAGGAACTTGTTGTGAACCTTTATCATTACTGCAATATCCAATCATTTCAAGAATATGAATACAGTTAAATTGATTACTGTGAGAGAAAATATTAGCTAATTCACTACTGCCTAATAAACCATCTTCTTCTCTATTAAAAGCAATAAATAAAACTGGTAAATTAGTTATTTGTTTTAATGCTTTTGCAGTTGCAAGTAATCCAGCTATTGCACTAGCATTATCATCAGCTCCAGGGGATTCTGGAACACTGTCATAATGTGCTCCCAATATAATTTTACATTTTGATAATGGAGAATTATAAGTGGCTAAAATATTGTCATATTTTCCTTGGCATAAAGCTTTAAAACCCATGTCTTGAAATTCTTCTATTAACCAATTTTTTATTGCAATATTATTGTCATGTTCCGCAATATAATGTCTAGGAATAGATATTTTATTAATAATATAGCGTAAGTATTCTTCATCGATTTTAGAATTAAAATTATCGCCAGAATTAAAATTTTCTGATTCTTGTTTGCTTACCTTTGAATTAACTATTAACATATTTTAGTAAAAAAACAATAAAAATGAATCTATTAGTTTTTCCCATAAAGTTCCCTCATTAATGGAAGTTAGAGCTATGAGAGGACGTTCTAAAACAACTTGATTACCCATGTTAATTTTTAAAGTACCGTAGTTTTTGCCTTTTATTACTGGAGCCATGATATATGGAGTGGAAAATACTGTTGCTTTTAATTTATTATACTGTCCTTTTGGTATAGTGAGATATAATACATCTGCTAAACCTAATTGAAAATGTTTTTCAGAACCTTTCCAAACTTTAGCAAAATCTAAAGGTTGATAAGCCTTATAAATCCTAAATGTTTTAAAAAAACGAAATCCATAATCAAGCATTTTTTCACTTTCCCGAATTCTTGATTTATCGTTTTTAGTTCCCATAATTACTGAAATTAAACGCATTTTCCCTTTTTTAGCAGAGGAAATTAAACAATAACCAGCTTTTTCGGTATAACCAGTTTTTATGCCATCTACACTTGAATCTCGTTGCAATAATCTATTACGGTTATATTGAATAATATTATTATAAGTTAATTCTTGTTCTGAGTACCAACGATAATATTCTGGAAAATTGCGAATTAATAATTTGGAAAGAGTAACTAAATCATTAACTGTAGTATAGTGTTTAGCATCCGGCATACCAGTACTATTAACATAATGAGTATTAGTTAAACCTAAATGTTTAGCTTGCCGATTCATTAGACTTACAAAAGCTTTTTCAGTCCCTCCCATAAATTCAGCTAATGCAATACTAGCATCATTTCCTGATTGGATAATCATTCCCTTAAGTAATAGTTCTATTGATACTTGGGTATTTACTTCCAAATACATTCGAGAACCAGTCATACGCCAAGCTTTTTCACTAATAGTGGTAATATCATCTAGTTTTACTTTGCCAGATTTAAGTTTTTCAAATACTAAATAAGCTGTCATTAATTTAGTTAAACTAGCTGGCTCAATTCTTTTGTCGACATTTTTTGCCATTAATATCTTACCACTATAAAAATCTTGTAAAATATAGGCATCCGCAATGATTGACGGTGGAGTCGGAACTAAATTTATAGCTGTGACTTGAATAGAATATAGTAGTAGTAATAAAAATAGTTTCATATTCAACAAATATTATAAACCTCGTACTTCTAATAATTGGGAAGGATTTTTTAATAAATTTAAACCATTTGCAGCAGCATATGATAATTTAATTATATTCTTATTATGATTCTGATATAAACGGTCATTTATGGTTACTATCACAGTACTACCAGTACGAAGATTCTTAACCATAACATTTGACATCAATGGTAAATTTACATGAGCTGCTGTCATATTATACATGTCATAAATTTTACCGCTGGTTGTTCTAGTCCCATTTTCAGCTAATTTGTATTGAGCAGCATAACCTTCGGCTATATAACTTCTTATAGAATTAGGCTTGTTAGGTGCATAATTACTAGAAGGTTGTTTTAGATATTTAGGATGAGAAATATTTTTCTTATCAGGTTCATATCTATTATTTTTCAAACGGTTTGGCGCTGAAGATGAAGCAAGTTTTTTAAGAGGACGTTTTTTAGGAGAACGATAATTTGGTTTTGAATATATAGGCTGATTAGAACGCTTTGCTGGTGCAACTGGAGCAAGTCTTTTAGTAGGACGATTATACCTAGGAGAATTATAAGTAGGCTCTGAATATCTGGGTCTATTATAATCTATAGCTGGAGCAACTGGTGTTGTAGTTCTATCATGACGGTGATCAGATGAATGCTTATTATTAATAGAACAACCAACTACAACAAACCCTAGTAATAACATTTTAAATATATTATTTAGCATTTTCAATTTCCTGAGCTAATTGATAAACAGCCATTGCATAATGTTTGCTACGGTTGTAACGGGTAATAACATAATAATTTTGAAAACCGAGCCAATAGGCAGTACCAATTTTAGTTTTTAAATCTATTATCATCCCATTAGTATAATTTGGTTCTGTACCAAAGTATAGTAGACCCCATTGTTTAAGTTGCTGTAAAGTATATTTAGGAGCAAAATCTAACGCTAATAATTTTTTTATGGAATTAGTGCGTATTTTAGTTGCAGCAATGACTGGCTTTCCAGTTTGCCAGCCATGTTTATTAAAATAATTAGCCACACTACCTATAGCATCAGCATTATTAGTCCAAATGTTACGTTTATTATCACCATCAAAATCAATTGCATAATTACGAAAACTACTAGGCATAAATTGTCCAATTCCCATCGCACCAGCATAAGAACCTTTTTGTTGCAAAGGATCCATTCCTTCTTCATGAGTTAAAATTAGATAGTTTTCTAATTCTTGCCGAAAATAATCAGCTCGTCTTGGATAATGGAAAGCTAAAGTTGTCAGGGCATCCAGAACTCTAAAACCACCAGTATTTTTACCATATATAGTTTCTACTCCAATTATAGCAACAATAATCTTAGCCGGAACTCCAAACGTAGTTTCTGCTCTCTGTAATACAGCAGCGTTATTATTCCAAAACTTTACCCCTCCTTTAATTTTTTTAGCATTAACAAATATCTTTCGATATTTATACCAAGGTTTACCTTTGCCTTTGCTTTTTTTAGCTGGCCGAAACATGATCTTTAAAATACTTGATTTTACTTTGGCTTTTCCAAGCAGTTTGGTTAAATACAATTTACCAAAATTATGCTTACTAACCATATTATCAATAAATTCTTCTTGGGTAATTACTTTGGCATTTAAAATAGCAGAACTCAATAATATTAGAACTAATGTAACTAATTTAATTTTATTCATAATTTATACACTCTTTGTTTATAAGGTTATAATTCGAATTATTTAATCAATCATTTTACCAACAATAAGCATCCAACCATCTTGTTCTTTTGTTTCTTCAATTTCACAATAAGGTTGATAGGCTGTAATAATAGATGTTGTTTGCTCTTGCAAGATTCCTGACAATATGATCTTAGCCTTAGAATTCAGATGTTTTGCTAATAAAGGAGCTAGATTAATTAATGGAGTTGCCAAAATATTAGCTAAAATATAATCAACTTTTATATTTGTCGGTAATTGATTTGGTAAAACTGGAGTAATTAATTTTTCTACTTTATTATTTTTAGAATTGTTTTCAGTAGATTCTAGAGCTTGCGGATCATTATCTACTGCCCAAATATGCTTTGCTCCCAATTTAGCCACAGTAATCGCTAAAATTCCAGAACCACAACCATAATCTATTACAGTTTTATTTGCAAAACTTTTTTGTTTATCAAGCCATTCTAAACATAAAGCTGTAGTTGAATGAGTACCGGTTCCAAATGCTAATCCAGGATCAAGAATAATGTTAATTGCTTGTGGAGCCGGAGGAGTTTGCCAGCTTGGACATATCCAAACCTGCTCTCCAAACTGCATTGGATGAAAATCATCCATCCATACTCTAACCCATTCTTTATCCTCTAAAGTCTGGATTTGGTAAGCTGGTAAATTTAATAATTGTAACTGTGTAATATCGATTTCATCTTCAAATAAGGCTATTATTTTAGTATATTCCCACAATGGAGTTGTGTCTAAAGAGGGTTCATACAATGGCTGATCTTTGGCATCTAGCCAAGTGACTGAGATCGATCCAATGGCTACTAAAGCATCAGAAATTTCATCAACTTTAGTAGCTTCAGTGTCTAATATAACTTGTAACCAGGTCATTTTTAATTACTACGCCAAGGTGGTAAAAGAGGTTCTCTTGGAAAACCCTCCAATTCAAAAAAAGCTGTACCAGTTCTTTGGCCTTTATTTTCATCAGTACGCAAAGTCAAAGGATAGCCAAGTATTGGTTCTGCTAATTCAGAGATTGTCAATTCTACCATAGCATGACCATAATCATCATTTAAAAATAGACCTTCATTGGTAACACTGATGGCAATTGTAATAGGATGATTTGGTTTAGCAGAAAAGACACTACTTAATCCTATAATTCCAGTAGTTGTAGAACCGTGATTTGCATCGACTTTATCATTATAAATAGCTTGTTTACCATTTAAAAATACACTAACAATATTATTTTGGTCATTTACATTAACCCAAGTAATTTTAGTTAGTTTCAATCGTAATCTAAGCATATTACTTGGATCAATTCGACTCAAAAAATTTTTATAATCCATAATCTCTCGTCGCATATTGCGTAACGGAGCTTCTTGTAAATATTTTTGGATATGTGCTAAATCCAGATTTTTTATCACTTCATTATATAATTCTTCATCAATACGTTCATGAATTTTATAACGCAATAATGCTATTGTTTGTTTGCCATTATTAGTTTGTAATTGAGGTGGAAATCTGGTGTATTCTCTCAATAAGTCTTCAGTTTTAAGCAAATTAATATTATCTTTTAATGTGTGTTCTACTAATTCTTCTAATTCTTGAACAACAACTTCTCTAAAAGAGGTTTTTAATCCTTCTAAATGTTCGGTTGGATGATGATTAATCAGAGCCTGAGCAACAGCTATAAACTGTCTGCTTTTGATTTTTTCTTCATAAGAAATTAAAAATTTTAACCAGTTTTGTTGTTCAGTAAGTTGTAATAAATGAGTTGCTAATTCACTTTCCCATAAAATACGTTTTTGACGTTGTTTATCAGTTTCAACTTTAGGATATAATGGAAAACCACGTAATTTAACTAGTATATTGCTAATTTTATCGAAATCTTGCCAATTATTTTTAGCAAAAAATTGATTATCTCGTAAAGAATCAGCATTTGCTTGGCGGTTTTGTAACAATTCAGCATTTAATTTAATATTTCTTGCTTGTTGAGCATGTTTACCCTGAGGATAACGAATTAAATATTCTATGGCAAAATTAGCTGCTACTATTAAATTAGATTGAACTTTAGTTACTGGTTCCCATAGTAATTTTTCTCTATTAATTTGTAATCTTGTCAAATGCGAGTTAGCCTCATTATTATTAAAAAATATTTTAGCTAATGAGTGACGAAAATAAGGGGCTGCAATGTAATCAACCAACCAATTTTCTGCTTCATCAAGTTGTTTAGTGGTAGTATGGGGTAAACTAGCAATAATAGTATGTTGACGATAGTTCATAATATCTAAACTAGTTTCTGTTACAAACCATAATCCAATAATTATAATAATTCCATAAAATGCTTGAGTCATTCGTTTACGATGACATTCTTGTAACAAAGTTTTAATCTGTTTAATTTGTTCTGAATTTTTAGGAAATCTTTCTAGTAATATCTTACCCTTTTTTTTACATTTATCAGAATTATTATTAACTTGCTCTTTAAATTGTTGTAAATCTATATTATTACGTTGTTGAGCTAACCAAATAAAAGCATCTTCTAAACCAAATGAACCTGACTCTACAGAAGAGTTTTGCTGCTCACATGTTCCTAAAGCACTGACTGGGAATATCTTAAAATTTCCTTCTGTTGTTGAAAAGCGTAGTATATCAACCAATCTTCTATGAGATGGAGTTGAATTGATAAAAATATCTAATTTAGTTTGTTCATTGGCTGGATTAGAATAATCTATCTTACTATATCGATCCCATTTAGTAACTAATAATGCTACTGGTGTGTCCAGTGCCACATTTACATTGGATTCTCTTAATAATAAACTAAATGTTTGTTGTAACTTAAATAATTCATCTGAATTATCAGTATCTGAAACTTCAGCAAACACAACGATTCCATCTACTTCAGCAAATCTACGTCGTAAATTTTTAGCAAGAGTATTAACATTCACTGGTGGATTAATTAATTCACCGGAATAGTCAATTAACTCAATTCTAAATATTTGATGAGTTGATGCAGTGAAATTATACTCAAATACAAATTGTTCATTGCCTTTAGGATTTGGATCTGGAAACTCTTTATTAGCCAATTTATTAATTGCTGTTTCCATCCAATCTTTACTATTTTTTTGTAATAAATGTTCT
Source organism: Thioploca sp. (assembly GCA_030627235.1). Taxonomy (GTDB): domain Bacteria; phylum Pseudomonadota; class Gammaproteobacteria; order Beggiatoales; family Beggiatoaceae; genus DRQV01. Next base: position 78,401 of record DAOUSL010000001.1, on the reverse strand, counting down.
TGACTAGTTTCTTTGCTAAATTTTGGAATTTCTGGTGGATTCCAAATACAACTATGACTTAATGGATGTGGATTACGTTGCATAGCTAATGCAGCTAATAAACAGGTTTTACCAGAACCTGATAATCCATATAAAGCTAATCGATAAGTATTTTTAAATTTTTTATTAAGCATATTTATTATAAATTTTTCTATTCTAACAGCCGTAAATTTTATGTAAGGAATATAATTATTCTATATATAGATTTATTTCCCAAAAATAGACAAAAGTAAGGTGTGTCCTACGCACAAATCAATTAAATAATTCTCAATAATTTATACCAAATTTTAAAGATAATATGAAAATAAAAGCTATTTATCCAGGTACATTTGACCCAATTACTAATGGGCATATAGATATTGTCAAACGGGCATCATTTTTATTTGAACATGTAACAGTAGCAATAGCGTCTAATCCTTCTAAAATTCCAACATTTTCTTTAGCAAAACGAGTTGAATTAGCAAGTTCAGTATTAGCAGACTTAAATAATATCACAGTACATAGTTTTGATGGTTTACTTGCTGATTTCGCCAAACAATGCGATGTACAAGTCATTATACGAGGCTTACGAGCAGTATCAGACTTTGAATATGAATTTCAAATGGCTGGTATGAATCGAACTTTAATACCAGATATTGAAACTATATTTTTAACTCCAGCAACAGAATACACTTTTATATCATCTAGTTTAGTACGTGAAATAGCTAGTTTAGGTGGTAATGTTGATAAATTTGTTCATCCTAAAGTTCAAGCCGCCTTACAAGTTATAAAGAAAATTTAAACATTTGTAATTTTTATTTGTTTACTTTTAAAACAATCCTTTTAAATTAATTTTTAATTTTAACATCAATTATTTATCTTATAAAATACAGGTTTACAATTAAAGCATTACATTCAATATCGGAATAATTATCTACTAATTTAAGAGCAAAATTTCTAAATCCTAATGAATTTTAGTTAATAGAGTATTATTATATGTTGACATGTTAATGTTTATTGCTATAATGTGTGCAACAGCTTTACTGTAACATTGATTGGGTTGTTAATTCAAATATGTTAAATAATTATCTAATCATCTTATTTTAAGAGAATTAATTTTCTAACTTAGAAAAGATTAAAAAAACTTATCCTTAATGATTTATCAGCAACTACTAATATTATATTAATATGGCACTTTACATCACTGATGAATGTATCAATTGCGACGTATGTGAACCAGAATGTCCCAATGAAGCTATTACTCAAGGCGAAGAAATTTATGTAATTGCAGCTAAACTTTGTACGGAATGTGTTGGTCATTACGAAACATCGCAATGTGTAGAAGTTTGTCCAGTAGATTGTATCTTGATAGACCCAGAAAATAAAGAAACTAATGATCAGTTATTAGAAAAATATCATGAAATTACTGGTGATTGAAATTTAAATATGTTATATTGATTTATACCGTTGGGTCGTTAGCTCAGTTGGTAGAGCAGCTGACTCTTAATCAGCTTGTCATAGGTTCAATCCCTATACGACCCATCAAAAATACTTAAGGGCTGTGTTAGCTCAGTTGGTATAGCAACTGATTCTTAATCAGCTTGATACGGCTCACCACGATTTACCCGAATAATGCGAGAGTGGCGGAATTGGTAGACGCGCTGGTTTTAGGTACCAGTAGGTTATCCTGTGAGAGTTCGAGTCTCTCCTTTCGCACCATTTTATATAAAGCTAAAGATAAGAGGTTTATAAAGACATGCAGGTGTCCGTAGAAACAATCAGTACTGCTCAGAGTCGAATGACAATCGAGCTACCTAAAGAGTATATTGAACCCAAAGTCAAAAAGCACCTTAAATCATTAGCAAAAAGAACCAAAATCAATGGATTTCGACCTGGAAAAGCTCCTCTCGGAATTATTGAACAGAGATATGGTTCTAAAATACGCCAAGATGTATTTAATGAAGTTTTAAAATCTAGTCTTGATGAAGCAATCGCACAAGAAAAATTACAGGTTGTGGGAGAACCAGTATTTAATAATCTTAATAGTGATATAGAAAAGATTGAACAAGGGCTATCTTATACTGTCACTCTTGAAACTTATCCTCAAATAACAACACTAAATACAGATAAGTTGCAAGTTGAGAAATTAATTGTAGAAGAGATAACTGAATCTGATATTGATACGATGCTGGAAAAATTACGTCAACAGCGTAAAACTTGGTTAGATGTTGAACGAGCAGCAAAGACTGATGATCAAGTAACAATTGATTTTATTGGAACAATTAACGGTAAAAGTTTTAAAGATAATGAAGTGAAGCAAATTCCTGTAATATTAGGTCAAAGTAATGTTCCATTGCCTGGTTTGGAAGAACAGTTATTGGGAACTAGTGCTGGTGATAAACGTGAATTTGATATAAATTTTCCACAAGAACATAATAATAAGGAAATTGCGGGTCAAAAAGTTAATTTTATAGTCAATATATCAAAAATCGCAGAACCTAAATTACCAGAGTTAGATATTGAATTTATTAAATCTTTGGGTGTGGATGATGGTAGTATTGATAAGTTAAGAGATGATGCTCGTCAGAATATGCTTGGAGAGTTGGATAGTGGTTTGAAGATGCAAACAAAATTGCAGATTCTTGATGCTTTATTACAAGCCAATCCTATAGAAGCACCTCAATCATTAATTAATCAAGAAGCTGAACATTTATTAGAATTACGCAAAGAAGAATTTAAAGTTCCTAGTTTAAATATTAATATGTTCAAAGAAGAAGCTGCTAAACGAGTTAAAATCGGTATTTTAGTGAATGAACTAGTTAGAACTAATAATATTCAAGTTTCTCAAGAAAAAATTGAACAAGCAATTCAAAAGATTGCGGCTGGTTTTGAAGAACCAGAAAAAATAGTAAAAGAATACCATGATCATCCTAAATTTTTACAACAAATAGAATCTATGGTACTAGAGGAACAAGTTGTAGATTGGTTAATGGAAAAAGCCCAAGTAACAGAAAAACATACAGATTTTTATACAGCAGTCTCAGAACATCAGGGAACAACTGTTTAATGAACAATACATCTGATATGGATATTTTAGCCACTGGTGGATTAGTACCAATGGTGGTTGAACAAACCGCCCGTGGAGAAAGGTCTTATGATATTTATTCTCGCTTACTTAAGGAACGAGTTATATTCTTAGTTGGTGAAGTAGCAGATCATATGGCTAATCTGGTAGTGGCTCAGTTACTATTTTTAGAATCTGAAAATCCAGAAAAAGATATCCATTTATACATTAATTCCCCTGGTGGTTCTGTAACTGCCGGATTATCAATTTATGATACTATGCAGTTCATTAAACCAGATGTCAGTACTTTGTGTATAGGCCAAGCGGCTAGTATGGGAGCTTTACTATTGGCAGGCGGACATAAAGATAAACGACACTGTTTACCACATTCTCGCATGATGATTCATCAACCATTAGGTGGATTTCGTGGACAAGCTACAGATATTGATATTCACGCTAGAGAGATTTTAAAAGTACGAGAACGATTAAACAAAATTTTGGCTAAACATACTGGTCATGATGTAGAAAAGATTCAAACTGATACTGAACGAGATAATTTTATGTCAGCTGAAGAAGCAGTAGAATATGGTCTGATTGATACGGTTATGTCGACTAGAGAATAGAGATAAATGCCTAAGAAAAGTATTGATAATAAAACACCTCATTGTTCATTTTGTGGTAAAAACCAAGATGAGGTGGATAAGCTAATTGCTGGGCCAGGGCCATCTCTATTTATTTGTGGCGATTGTGTTAAATCGTGTAATGAAATTATAAAACAAGACCAGTCAGAATCTTCTCCTATTCAGTCCAAATTACCAACTCCAAAAGAAATTAATCAACATTTGAATGAATATGTTATCGGACAGGAATATGCTAAGAAAATACTGTCAGTTGCAGTTTATAATCATTATAAACGCCTAGATACTAGCACTAAAAATAACGTAGAAATTTCTAAGAGTAATGTATTATTAATAGGTCCAACTGGTTGTGGAAAAACTTTATTAGCTGAAACTTTGGCTAAATTTCTACAAGTACCTTTTGCGATGGCTGATGCTACGACCTTAACTGAAGCTGGTTATGTTGGGGAAGATGTTGAACATATTATTCAAAAACTATTGCAAACCTGTGATAATGATGTTAAAAAAGCTCAAACTGCTATTATTTATATAGATGAAATTGATAAAATTTCTCGTAGGTCTGAAAATCAATCAATTACTAGAGATGTTTCTGGTGAAGGGGTACAGCAGGCTCTATTAAAATTAATTGAAGGTACAGTTGCTTCAATATCACCACAAGGTGGTCGTAAACATCCCAAACAAGAATTTATCTCGGTTGATACAACTAATATTTTATTTATCTGTGGTGGAGCTTTTGCAGGTTTAGAAAAAGTTATTCAAGAACGTACTGATGAAAGTGGAATGGGTTTTTCTGCTGAAGTGACAACTAAGGAAAATAAACATATTAATCAGTTATTATCTGAACTTGAGCCAGATGATTTAGTAAAATATGGTTTAATTCCTGAATTAATTGGACGCTTACCAGTTGTATCATCACTAGAAGAATTAAATGAAGCTCAATTGGTGAAAATACTTACTGAACCAAAAAATGCTTTGACTAAACAGTATGCTTATTTATTTGATATGGAAGGGGCTAAACTGGAATTTAGTTCTGATGCCTTAAAAGCAATAGCTCATAAAGCAATTAAACGTAATATTGGTGCAAGAGGATTACGTTCAATTATGGAATTAGTTCTATTAGAGATTATGTACGAATTACCATCCATGGATGGAGTAGAAAAAGTAATTATTAATGAAGATGTTATCGCTGGAAATAGTGAACCCTTAATTGAATACAATTGTGTTGAAAAACAATTATCCTCAGTAAATTTGTAAAAAAAATATGTCTAATCAAGAGCAACTAGTTTTACCAATATTACCTTTGAGAGATGTAGTTGTTTATCCCAATATGGTTATTCCATTATTTGTGGGACGACAGAATTCTGTTTATGCCTTAGAAAAAGCTTTAGCCAGTGATAAACAGATTGTATTAGTAGCTCAAAAAAACTCATCAAAAGATGAACCTAGTATAAAAGATATTTATCTAATAGGCACTCTTGCAACCATTTTACAATTATTAAAATTACCAGATGGCACTATAAAGGTATTAGTAGAAGGTAAAAAAAGAGTAAAAATAGTTGACTTTAAAGTATCTGATAATGTTTCATCAGTAACCTCATTAGTTACCACTATGGGTGATGAGAAAGAAATAGCAATATTATCACGTTCTATTGTAGATCGCTTTGAACAATATATAAAACTCAATAAAAAAATTCCACTAGAAATTCTTAATTCTTTATCTAGTATTTCCAATCCAGGTAGATTGGCAGATACTATTGCTGCTCATATGGCGATTAAGCTTGAAGAAAAACAAGCAATCTTAGAAATAACTGAAGTACAAAAACGCCTAGAATATTTAGTAACTTTGATTGAATCCGAAATTGATTTGTTTCAAGTAGAAAAACAAGTACGGAAACGAGTCAAAGGCCAGATGGAAAAGAACCAACGAGAATATTATCTCAACGAGCAAATGAAGGCAATTCAAAAAGAATTGGGTGAAATCGATGATGTTCCTAATGAATTTGATGAATTAGCAGATAAAATTGAAACTGTTGGAATGCATAAAGAAGCGAAGGATAAAGTTACAGCAGAATTTAATAAACTTAAAATGATGTCACCAATGTCAGCAGAAGCGACAGTAGTACGTAATTATATTGACATAATGCTTGCAGTACCATGGAAAAAATGCACTAAAATTAATCGTAATATTTCTAAAGCTGAAGCTATTTTAGCTGCCGATCATTATGGATTAGAAAAAATTAAAGAAAGAATTCTAGAATACCTGGCAGTACAACAGCGAGTAAAAAAACTTAAAGGGCCAATTCTATGCTTAGTTGGTCCACCTGGAGTTGGTAAAACTTCTTTAGGCCTTTCTATTGCTAGAGCTACTAATCGTAAGTTTATTCGCATGTCATTAGGTGGAGTTCGTGACGAGGCTGAAATTCGTGGTCATAGACGTACTTATATAGGTTCTTTGCCAGGTAAAATTATTTATAACTTATCTAAATCAGAAACACGTAATCCACTGTTTTTATTAGATGAAGTTGATAAAATGTCAACAGATTTTCGTGGAGATCCAGCCTCAGCTTTATTAGAAGTTCTCGATCCAGAACAAAATAATACTTTTAATGATCATTATTTAGAAGTGGATTATGATCTATCTGATGTAATGTTTATTGCGACAGCTAATAGCTTGAATATTCCATCTCCTTTGTTGGACAGAATGGAAGTTATTCGTATACCTGGTTATACCGAACAAGAAAAATTAAATATTGCAAAAGGTTATTTAGTTCCTAAACAATTTAAAAATCACGGCCTCAAAGAGACTGAAATTAAAATTAATGATGGGGTTATTTATGACATTATTCGGTATTATACTCGTGAGGCTGGGGTACGAAATTTAGATCGCGAAATAGCTAAAATTTGCCGTAAAGTAGTTAAAAGTATATTATTAAAAACTAGTAAATCTAAAAAGAAAATTATTAACTCAACAAATGTTAACAAATATTTAGGTGTGCAACGTTATCGTTATGGGCGAGCTGAAGAATTAGATCGTATTGGACAGGTAACCGGGTTAGCATGGACTGAAGTTGGTGGAGATTTGCTTACTATTGAAGCTGCTATAATGTCTGGTAAAGGGAAACTATCGTATACTGGACAGTTAGGTGATGTTATGCAAGAATCTATACAGGCAGCTATGAGCGTAGTACGATCTCGTTCAGTTAGCTTAGGGATAGATGATAATTTTTATCAAAAATATGACCTACATATTCATGTTCCAGAAGGAGCTACCCCTAAGGATGGTCCTAGTGCCGGAGTTGGAATGTGTACTGCTATGGTTTCCGCATTGACTGATATTCCAGTACGATCAGATGTAGCAATGACTGGGGAAATAACATTACGTGGAGAAGTGTTACCAATTGGTGGCTTAAAAGAAAAATTATTAGCTGCTCTGAGAGGTGGAATGAGTACGGTATTGATTCCATCTGAAAATTTGCGAGATATGGAAGAAATACCTGATAATATTAAAAAAGGTTTAACTATTAAACCAGTTAAATGGATAGAAGAAGTACTTAGTATTGCTTTACAAAAGATGCCGATACCGCAAGATATTATTGAAATTGATGAGTCTAAATCCAAAAGTATTGGACTGGATGAAAATATACAGACTCATTGATATATAACATGAAATATATGTTATCGATTGTTTTTAAATAGATTGAAAATTTTTTATATATTAAACTTTTACTTACCTAAATAATGGGGAAAAAAAATGAATAAATCAGAATTGATTGCAACAGTTTCGGATAATGCAGATATTCCAAAAACTACTGTTTCTAAAGCGGTTGATGCTATGATGGATGCTATAAAAGATGCTCTTTCTGATGGTGATACAGTAACTTTAATAGGATTTGGAACTTTTTCAGTACGTGATCGAGCTGCACGAGTAGGAAGAAATCCACGTACTGGCGAACGTCTTGATATTAAAGCAACAAAAGTTCCAGTATTTAAACCTGGTAAATCTATGAAAGATGCTGTTAATTAAGTTACTGTTTTTAAATAATATTAAATAAATAGTTCACAATTTTATTATTATTTCTTGACTTTTGAAAGCAATAACGGTATTATGTGTGCAGTGATTAATTAGGTTTTCATACCTATTACATAGGGATAATTTGAATAACAGAATTTGGGTGTTTAGCTCAGCTGGGAGAGCGTCGCCCTTACAAGGCGAATGTCGGGGGTTCAAGTCCCTCAACACCCATAAATATTTTAAGATATTGAATCAATAAAGAAAAAGATTAATATATTAATATCTGAAATTATTAAGGAGCAGTAGCTCAGTTTGGTTAGAGTATCGGCCTGTCACGCCGAGGGTCGCGGGTTCGAGTCCCGTCTGCTCCGCCATTTATATAATAAGCGTATCTTAAAGGATGCGCTTTTTTTTTATTTAAAATTTGGCATTAGAGGTTCATTATGTTACAAAATATACGTGATAATTCTCAAGGTTGCCTGTCTTGGGTTATTGTTGGTTTGATTTCTCTAACTTTTGCAGTTTGGGGAGTAGGTGAGTTTGGTCTATCAAATAATGAAAGAATTATTGCAGAAGTGAATGGAGTAGAAATACCAGAAAGAGATTTTATTAAACAGGTTAATCAGCAAAAAAATAGGCTGCGGTCTATGTTTAAGAATCAAGATTTGGATTTATCATTTATGCAAACCCAAATTCGTGAGAACACTTTGCGGCAAATGATAGATGAAGAACTATTACTTCAGTCGGCAACTAACTCTGGTATGCGTATTAGTAATGGGTTACTAACTGCTCGTGTTCATAGTTTCGAAGCTTTTAAAATAGATGGTAATTTTTCTCAGGTTGTATACGAACAACTTTTACAACGTCAAGGATTGAATCCAATAACTTTTGAAATGGATATGCGACGTTCTTTATTGGCAGAACAAATTAGACAAGGTATAACCCGTTCTGCGTTAGTAACTGATAACGAACAACGAACTATTTTAGAAAATCAACAACGTTTAATTAATTATATAATTATTCCAAGTAGTCGTTTTACTGATACAGTAATTGTTAGTGACGAAGAAATCGCAACTAATTATCAAGAAAATTCTGTTCAATACATGATCCCTGAACAAGTTAGTATTGAATATGTAGAGTTATCAAGTAAAGATATTGATTTAAAAGATAGTTTAGATGAAGAAGCTTTAAAACAATCTTATGAAGAACGTAAGGAGCTATTCACAACTCCGCCAAAATGGCAAGCTAGTCATATTTTAATTAAAGTTGCTAAAGATGCAACGCTAACTGATACTGAACTTGTTGCAGATAAGGCTCGCAATGTATTAGCTCAAGTAGAAGCTGGAGAAAAATCTTTTATAGAACTTGTTAAACAATTCTCTGATGATATTGGCAGTAAAGATAAAGATGGAAATTTAGGTTGGGTTAGTTCTGGAGATATGGTTAAACCATTTGAAGATGCAGTAAAAACTATGCAAATTGGCGAAATTAGCAAGCTAGTAAAAAGTAGATTTGGTTTTCATATTATAAAGTTAAACGATTCTAGTCCAGAAGTAGTACAAGCTTTTGCTGACGTAAGAACTCAGATAAAGCAAGATTTATCTAAAGAATTAGCAGAATCAAAATTTTATGCTTTAGTCGATAATTTTGGTAATGTGGCTTTTGAAAATCCAAATAGCTTAGAAGTAATTACAGAAACTATGGGATTAATTTCTAAAACTACAGAATTGTTTGCTAAGGATGATAAACAGCCAGAAGACTCTATTCTATCTAAATCTAAAGTCATTACAGCTGCTTTTAGTGATACTGTATTAAAAGATAGTTATAATAGTGAAGTAATTGATATTGGTGAACAACGAGTATTAGTTTTACGAGTTAAAGAGCATATATTAGCTAAAGCGAAGCCAATTGAAGAAGTTAAAGATTCTATTAAAACAGCTTTAACTCAAAGTAAAACCAAAGCTGAGGCTAAAAAATTAGGACAAAATTTGTTAGAACAAATTAAACAAAATATAGATCCAAATATTATTGCAAAAAATAATGATTTAACTTGGTTAACTTCACAGGTAACACGACAAGATAAGACCATGCAACAGGCAATATTGCAACAAGCTTTTAAAATGGGGCATCCTACCACTAATAAATCAATTTATCAAAGTTTAGAATTAGATAATGGTGATTTTGCTTTAATTGCAGTTTCAGCAGTAAAAGTTGGTGAAAAAACAGATGAAACTATTACTCAATATAAACAAGCTATTGGTGAAAGTGAATTTAATCAATTAGTATCTGGTTTAAAAATTGATGCTGAAATTAAAGATAATTCTAAAGAATTAGCTGATGATAGTTAGTCTATTTTAAATTCTTAGCTATTTGCGATAAAAAAACTTCTATTACAAAATATATTATAACTATTTGTATTTTGTAATAGAGTTATTCCTACCAATTCAAACGTTTAACAATCAATTTTTCTTATCTAATTTCATTAGTAATGGTGGTAGAAATAGAAAATCTGCTATTAAAGCTAACACAATCGTTACTGCGGTCATAGAACCCATGTCCGAATTGACAGCAAAATGTGACATAGATAAAATTGCAAATCCAGCCACCAATGCTAATGTAGTTATCCATAAAGCTAAACCAACACTGCGAAAAGCATAAAGAACTGCAGCTGGTGAATCCATGTTTTTTTCTCGTCTAGCTCGGAGATATTTGCTTAAATAGTGAATGGTATCATCGACTACAATCCCAATCGTTAAACCTGCCACTACTGATAATCCTAAACCAATCTGACCAACTAATAATCCCCAAATACCAAATGCCATTGCAGTTGGTACTAAATTAGGGATTAAACTGATAAGTCCAAATTTTATAGAACGTAAGGCTACTATCAAAATAATAGAAATCAGTACCAATGCAATAGCAGCTCCAAACAACATACTTTTAATATTACGGGCTCCAATTCTAGCAAACATGAGTGATGTGCCAGTTCCAAGAGTAATGATATCAGGAGTATTCGTTTTAAACCAAGTTTGAGCTCGTTCTTCTATAGCAATCATTTCATTGGAAGACATCGTTTTTAGGGTAACATCAACTCGGATAGCAGATTTATCTATATTAATTTGATTATTAAGGTCTAAACCATAAGGCAAGGACATTTCATACAATAACAAGTATTGAGCTGCTAAATCCTGCTGTTCTGGTAACCGATAATAATTAGGATCATCATTGTGCATATTTTTATTGAGTCGCTTAAAAGTATCTGTCATAGTATTAACATGATCTACTTCTGGAAGTTGACGATACCAATCGACAAATTTTTCTACTTGTTGCAAAAATACTGGATTACTAATTCCTTCAGCTGTACCAGAACTGAGAGAGTAAGATATAACATCTGTACCAGTTAAGTTATCATTGCTAAAGTCAGCAGCAACCCGAAACTCAAAACTATGATCAAAGTATTCTACAAATATATCATTTAGTTCATTGCGTGGCACAAAAGAAATTAACAATATTATAATTGCTGCCATTCCCCACAATAATTTATTGCGTTTGGCTATTACGAAATTGCCTAATCGTTCCATCATATGAATTTTATCAGATACTGGACGAGCTTTAGATGGTAAAATGCTCATTAACGCTGGTAAAAATGACACTGAAACAATAAATGCAACTATAACCCCAGTTGCAACGATATTACCTAAATCTCGAAATGGTGGTACATCGCCAAAATTCATGCTTAAAAATCCAATAGCAGTGGTTAAACTAGTAAGAAAGATTGGTTGAAAATTAACTCGTAAACTTTCTATAATAGCAGAATTTTTATCTAGTCTATTAACATTCATTTCATGCCGCATCGTCACCAAAAAATGTACACTATCAGCAACTGCTAAGGTTAAAATCATAGTAGGTGCGGTGGCAGAAGGCCCAGTCAAAGCGATTCCAGATAATCCTGCCAATCCCATTGCTGCTACAGTGGAACAAGTGATTACCAAGAAGGTAGCAAACGTACCAGAAAATCCTCGAATTAGTAACCATAACATTCCTAAAATTACTAAATACATTAATGGTATTAAATTTTTCATATCGCTTTTACTAGCTTCTGGAAATGAATTATTCATCATGACCATACCAGCAAGATAAATATCAATCCCAGGGTAGTTTACTCTAGCTTTATCAGTAAGCTCTCTGACAAATTTAACTATTTCTGGAACTTCTTTATCTGGCTGAATTCCAGGCAATTGAATTATTACATTTACTCCAGTAACATGGGCAGTAGGAGAAATTGTTTTATTAACTAATTGTGGTTCAGCCAATGCTACCTGTTTAGCGTAAAGCATTTCTGATTTGGAAAGTTCCAAAGCATTTTCAATCAAATCCTCTACAATCAAATCATCTTCTTCAGCTCGAGTATGTTGAAAATTACTAATAGAATCAACTCGACTAGAATACGGAATTTGCCAAGCCTCATTAGTCAACCATTCAATCGCTGCAAGAGTTTCATTAGTAAATACTTTGCCATCTTTAGGAGCTATAATAAATAATACATTATCATTTTTACTATAAGTATTTTGCAAATCTTCAAAAGCTAACAATTGAGGATTTTCTTCACTAAAAAATACCCTATAATCAGTATCAAACCGTAATGGAAAACCTAATGTAGTCAACATAACTAATGCTACTGTGGCTAACACAATAAAATAACGCCAGCGAATCACCAACTGACTATAACGTTCAATCATAATTGATAAAAACTCCTTTTGTACAGGACAAAAAATAAATTTATAACTCTAGTTAATGCGGAAGTACCACTTCGATGCATACCTAATATTAGTATGGGACTATTCAGCACTTTTTCCATATCATTCTAAACGAATGCGTGGGTCGACTGCCGCATAGAGAATATCAGATAAAAAAGTTCCAACCAGAGTTAAAGCAGCAGCAATAAAATTAATGGTTAAAATAACCGGAAAGTCTCTCGCTAAAATGGCTTCATACCCTAATCTACCTAAACCTGGCCATGCAAAAATAGCTTCAAAAATTACTGAGCCGCCAATTAAACCAGGCAATAAAAAACCAAATAAAGTTACAAATGGTAATAACGCATTGCGTAAAGCGTGATGATAAATAACGGTATCCTCATCTAAACCTTTAGCCCTTGCGGTGCGTATATAATCTTGACTTATTACTTCTAACATTTGAGAACGTACATAACGGGATAATACTGCTACTCCAGCTAAGGCAGACATTAAAGATGGAATTACTAAATGCCAAATTCGATCCATATTCCTATATAAAAGGCTTGCTTCTTCCATTCCAAAAGTTCGCATACCAATTACTGGTACTCCAAATAGATCAACCACCCATAATATCATTATATAAGATAGAAAAAATCCAGGAATTGAGATTAAAGCATATGCAATAAAAGTAGAACCTCGATCATATGCTGAATTTCTACGGATTGCAGCTTGAATTCCAGTTGGAAAAGCTAAAGTCCAAACTAATAAAGTAGCACAGATAAATAACGGCAAAGAATTTAAAAATCGTTCCCAAATCTTTGGTAAAACTGGTTGGCTATCTTTAAAAGATTTAAGTTCCCCAGTAAACAAGTCCCGTATCCAATAAATATACTGAAGATGAATAGGATCATCTAAATGAAAAGCAGCTCGTATTTTAGCAATATCTTCTGGTTGCATACGTGGATTAGACGGGTCAACTTCACTTGGTTCTCCGGGAGCTAAATGTACTACTGAATGAGCTAGTATGGATACGATAAATAATAATACACAACGTTGTAATAAATTACGAAATATATAAGCCCACATGGTTAGTTGTACTTTTAATTTTGAAACTGTTTGTAGACCTATTTTATAATATAATTAGGTCTGTTAATTTTAAAATATTTCCAACATTATACACAACTTTTTATATTATGAGATAATTTTTTATTGAAGTAATTGATATTACGCAAAATGATTCCAAACATATATGTAAGGCATAAATAAATCTTATTATTTGGTAAATTAGAATTAGTTGAATGTAATTCGTAAACTTATTATATCCATACATTATGGAATAGCTATTTCTGCATGACTTCAGTTATAATAATTTTATTTTATAAAGGACAATTTATGAACCGTTTAGCTTATCTAATTAGTCAATATCCAGCTATTTCTCACACATTTATCCTACGTGAAATTCGTACTTTACGAGAACTTGGTTTTGATATCAGTGTAACATCCGTCAATTCCCCAGATCGTGATACAGAACAATTAACTGATATAGAACAAGAAGAAGTAGCTAATACTTATTATATAAAACCAGATGGTATTATTGGAGCAAGCAAAGCTCATTTTTATACTATATTTACCCAACCATTAAATTATATAAGCGGCTTATTTTTTGCATTACGTTTAGGCAAATTTGATTTAAAAAAAATACTATACAACTTGTTTTATTTTGTTGAAGCAGTAATGATTGGCCAATGGATGCGTAAGAATAAATTGTCGCATTTACATGTTCATTTTGGTATGGAAGCAGCTACAGTAGGATTGATAACCAAACGTACTTTTCCTATTACATTTTCTTTTACTATGCACGGGCCACGTGATTTTTACGATATCTATGGTTGCTATTTGACTCAAAAAGTTTTAGATGCTAATTTTATTTGTTGTATTACCAATTTTGCAAATAGTCAATTGATGATGTTATCACCACCAACTTGTTGGGATAAATTAGAAGTAAGTCCACTAGGAGTCAATCCTAATATATTTACTCCTAATCAATTTCGTCAATATCCAGAACCATTTGAAATACTTTGTGTAGGTAGATTAGTGCCAGATAAAGGCCAATTTATTCTAATTGAAGCAATAACTCATTTAGTTGCTAAAGGTTATAAATTACGCTTATGTCTAGTAGGAAATGGTCCAGATAGATCAACTCTAGAAACTGAAGTAAAACAAAGAGGATTAACTAAGCAAATTGTGTTTGCTGGAGCAGTTAATCAAGATCAGATCATCCAATTTTATGCTAATACTGACATCTTTGTGTTAGCTAGTTTTGCTGAAGGTTTACCAGTTGTATTAATGGAAGCCATGGCAATGGAAATTCCTTGCGTAACTACTAATATTACTGGAATTCCAGAATTAATCGAACATAGAGTTAATGGTTTATTAGTTGCTCCTTCAGATATAGATGGTTTAGCCGTTGCAATAGCTGAATTAATGGATAAACCTGATTTTCGGCAACAACTTAGCATTGCAGCTGGACAAAAAGTTAAAAAAGATTATGAATTACAACAAAATACTAAAAGATTGGCTAATATTTTTAAAAAACGTTTAAATATGTAGAGTATTCTAGTTGTTAAAAACTGCAAAATGACGTAATCAAAGCTAAATAAATTACCCTTAATCTATTAAAATAATTTTAACATGTGGAAAATACTATGAAAAATTTAATTATTAATTTAATTATTATAGCAATATCTTTTATTTCACCTGCTTATGCTGAATCTGCTAAATTTGTTCAATGGTGGGGAGAGTATCTACCAAAACATGATAAAATCTATCCTGGTGGTTACCGGAATAAAAACTCAATGCAATATCAAGATTTAGATAAAGATGGTATATATAATGATGCACTAATTTGGTATGAATTTGATTTGAATAAACCATTTAGTCCAGCCTCATATAATGAAACTGGTAAAGAACAACATAGATATCGAACTGATTTTCCAAGTGCAATATTTTATGGTGGCATGATTGCTCGTTTCACTAATGTTTCAGACGTTACCATAGAAGATAAAAAAGGTAATAAATACAATCTATTCAATAAAATACCCCAAGCTACAGTACAGCCTTCAGAAGGTAGCAGACCATGCTCTTATGCTATTGATTATCCTAATAATTCACTTCATAGCAGGGCAGATAAAAAACAACGGTCTGATATGACTCTTTTTTTTGTAGAACCAGAAAAGTGGAAACAACCATTATCTAAAGCTTTTTATAGTACCAAAGATGCCAAGGTTAATTTTTCGGCTTTTTACTTATGGAAGAAGAAAGGTTTTATTAATGGTGGAAATGATGCTAAACAGATTACTTTTGATGCAACTAGTAAGCTTTCGGTTAATTTGACTCGTCGACGTGATAATATTGAAGAAGGTAGATTTATTGTCCAAGATGGTGAACAATTTTGGATTAGTGAAGCTAAAATTATAAATAATGAAAAAACTGACAAATTTTCTACTGGTGTAGATGGTATGTCAGTTGAAGCTTTAAAACGAGGAGCTGTTGTCCAATTAAATCCTTTAAATTCACGTTGGGCCAAATATAATCCACATCAAGATACTATAAAAGTTGATAATCTTGTAACAACTCTTGAGGATATAAAATATAAACCTAAACAAGCTACTGATGCAGAAAAACAATTATATCAAACTACAAGTGATGAACTGTTAACAGAAGTGAATAAAATGCAATTTGAACCGCAAAATACTACTTTTATTGAACATAAATTTCAAGATGTACAAGCAGTTGGTGTTTATTTTGCTACATATACTTTTCTTCATGAATCTACTCTTCTAGTATTTGATAACTTTCAAGCTTGGGCAGTTGGAGAAGTACCAGAAGGTAAAGCTATAAATTTCAATCAAATGAATACTGCTACTGAAATTACCGGTAGTGTCTCAGTAAATTGTGGTCCATATGAACGCATTACTACCCAATGTACACCTGATAATGTTAAAATTAAAGGTAAAATTACTGTTGATAACTATGATATTGGTAAACAAGCAGATATTTTAGCAATTGCTATTCACAAACCATATCCAGAATCTAAAGTAGAAAAATTCTACACAATAGTTAATGAAGGTAAAGCAGTTGCAGAATGGGATGGTGATTTAGAAAATTTACAGGTTTTCCAACAAAATATTACATTACAACCAGAACATGATTTCTTTATTTATCAGGGAAAGATACCATTATCTGGTTTTGTGCAAGTTTTATTTGGCTATCGATTGCAAGATGGTAGCATAATCTATAATGCAGATAGTATTGATATGTTTATTTATACAGAAAGCGTTAATCCCAAAAATGATTTATTATATTCGGAAAGCATACAAGGATTATCATGTTCAGAATAACGATGAATTTAATTATTCTTAGATAAAAGGAGAGAATTATGAATAGAAGTATGTGTCAATCGGCACAAGACTATTTCACTACTATGAATGAGGTGATTAGTGCTATTGACTATAAAATAATTGATGAATTAGTTGACAAACTTGTACAAGCTCAACAAGATAATCGTAAAGTTTTTGTATTTGGTAATGGTGGTAGTGCCAGTACTTCAGGTCATTTTGGTTTAGAATTTGTTATGACAGGAGCTCCTGGAGGACCAAAAGCTTTACAAGTTCACAGCCTTAGTGATAATGTTGGACTATTGACAGCACTAGCTAACGATACTTCTTATGCTGAAATTTTTCGTTATCAATTAAATGCTTTTGCCACTGCTGGCGATATAGCTATAGCAATTACCGGTTCTGGAAATTCACCTAATATTGTAAATGCTTGTCAGTGGGCGAAAGAAAATGGAGTTACAGTAGTTGCACTAACCGGTTTTGATGGTGGTAAAGTTCAGGAACTGGCAGATATTCAAATCCATGTTCCAAGTAATAATTATGGAATTATCGAGGATTTACATATGTCTATCGGTCATATTATCGGTCAACGTTTACATCAAATTTTACCATGACTAAAGTAATATTATTAGCTGCTGGCCTTGGGACTAGATTACGTCCACTTACTAATCAAGTGACGAAATGTTTAGTTCCAATCGCTGGACGACCATTACTGGATTATTGGATTGAAAAAATAATTGAAGTTGGAATAACAGAAGCTCTATTAAATACTCATCACTTAGCTGGACAAGTACGAGACTATATTGAACAATTAGATGGTGAGTTACAATTAATTGAGTTCTATGAACCAAAATTACTAGGTTCAGCTGGAACTATTGCGGCTAATCCAAATTTTGCTGATGATGCAGATGAAATAATTATTATTTATGCTGATAATTTTAGTGATGTAAATCTAGCTGAATTGCTTAATTTTCATCGTCAGCATCCTGATCCAATCACCATGTTATTATTCCATGCTCCAAATCCTAAAGCTTGCGGTATTGCGGAATTAGATGCACAAAATATAATTACCAGTTTTGTAGAAAAACCTAAGCAACCGAAAACTGATTTTGCTAATGCTGGCATATATGTTATTGATTCCAATACTTACAAAGAAATTGCAGCAATGCAAGTTTTTGACTTAGGATTTGATGTATTGCCTAAATTTGTTGGTAAAATGCGAGGTTGGGTCTGGGATGGTTATCATACTGATGTTGGAACTTATAAAACTTATCTACAATCTCAGCGTGATGCGGTTGAACTTACAATTGATAAATTTAATCGAGGTCGACCAGCAATATTTTTAGATCGTGATGGAACTTTAATAAAATCAGTACATTATTTATCTGATCCTGAACAAGTGGAATTAGTTGCTGGTGGTGGTGAAGCTATTAAACAGTTACGAAAAGCAGGATTTGCTTGCATATTAGTAACTAATCAATCACCAATAGGACAAGGCATTATTACAGAAGCTGATTTGACAGAAATTCATAAGGCTTTATCTGCACAATTAGCAGAACATGGAACCCAATTGGATGGTTTTTATCATTGTCCAGCTGTGCCACAGGTTAAAGATAGAACAGTAGTTGATAGCTATGATCGTAAACCTGGCCCAGGAATGTTATTTAAAGCTGCCCAAGAAATGCAAATTGATTTAACTAATTCATGGTTAATTGGTGATATGATCAGTGATATTTTAGCTGGATATCATGCTAAGTGTAAAGGCTTAATTCTTATAGAAACTGATAAAGATTTGGAAGATAAAACTTCGTTACCAGTAAGCTGGCATATAGTTCCCGATTTAACAACAGCAGTAAAATTAATCATAGATTAAAACTATAGACATCTTTCCTAAATAACGAAAGTAATACAGTTAATTATGGACTTTATGTAGGATGTAATGAGTTTACGAATTGCATCTTGATGCAATTCCCTTCGTTCATTGCATCCTACATTTATATATAATTATTTAGGAAAGATGTCTTATAATTATAACTAACTGTTAATTCTATGAAAAGTTATAGATATAGTATTTTTTAATTGAATAATATATAAAATAATGGAAATTTAAAATATGGTAACAATTAAATTTTTTGCGAGTTTACGAGAAGAAGTTGGTAAAAATGAAGTTCAAATTGAAGCTGGTGAACAATTAACTATTGCTAAAATATGGAATCAGGTTTGTGATGGTATTCCATTACCAAATCATGTTCTTATGGCAATAAATATGGAATATACTGATTTAAATTCTTTGGTCAAAGATGGTGATGAAGTAGCATTTTTTCCACCAGTAACCGGAGGTTAATATGTTAGTTAAAATAATTCCAAATGAGTTTAATCCTTGGAAATATTTGCAAGAACATGAACTGCAAGCTGGTAAATTTGGAGCTACAGCTACCTTTATAGGTACAATGCGAGATTATAATGTTGGTGATACAGTAAAATCTATGTTTTTAGAACATTATCCAAATATGACTGAAAAACATTTACAAAAAATTAGTAATATTGCTTTACAACGCTGGGATATTTTAGATACTCTAATTATTCATAGAGTTGGAGAAATATTACCAGGAGATAACATTGTATTAGTAGCAGCTTGGGCTGGACATCGAGCTCCAGCTTTTGAAGCTTGCCGTTTTTTGATGGAAGAATTGAAAGCTAAAGCCCCGTTTTGGAAACGAGAAACTCTAGTAAATAATGAAGTAAGATGGGTAGATGCAAACTAAATTACTTATATAAGTTGATAATTAATTTCTGAATTTGGTTTAAAATCCGTAATCAATTTATGAATATGTTCTAATAAATCATTATGGTTATAAGTCTCTTTTTGTAAGATAGTTTCTACATTATTATTTTGTAGTTTAGCTTGTTCTTCTGGAGAAAGATGAGTCGAGGTTAATATTACTACCGGAATTGAACTCCATTTTTCTTTCTTGCGTAAATTGGTTAGGAAATCAAATCCATTCATAACTGGCATGATTAAATCTAATAAAATTAACACTGGTTTTTTATTATCAAGATGTTCTAAAGCAACTTCACCATTTTCAGCTCTAAAAACTCGCCAACCAGCAGTTTTAATCATACTGGATATTACTTCTCCAATTACTAAATCATCCTCAATTACCATGATTAAATTTTGAGAGTTATCACCAATATTATATTTTTTAAATACTCCAGTTAATTGATCATAACCAACTGGTTTTACTAAATAATCAGTTGCTTCATGAGCTGAACCATGATTATTTTCTACCGAGGTCATTATAACCGGAATATCAGTTAATAAAGGATTACTTCTTAGAGTTGATAATACATTCCAACCATCAATACCTGGCATTTTAATATCTAATAAAATAGCATCAGGTCTTAATTTTTTTGCTAATCTTAAGCCTTCTTTGCCATCTGCTGCCGCTGCAACAGAATAACCTAATTGAGTTAAATAAGTTTTTAATAATCCACGTACCACACTATCATCATCAATCACTAAAACTATACCATCTTCTTTTTGCAATAATTCTTCAGTTTTAATTACTAGTTCATTAACAACAATTGGTAAAGTAATTATAAACATACTACCATGTCCAAATTCGCTAACTAAACTGATATTGCCACCCATTAGTTCAACAAATTTTTTGGTAATAGTCAATCCTAATCCAGTGCCTCCATATTTACGGGTGGTAGAAGAATCAGCTTGAGTAAATGGTTGAAATAATTTATTTTGTTGTTCTGGAGTCATGCCTATTCCATCATCAGTAACACAAATACGCACCAAATCATCGGTATCAGTTTGATAAGAAACGTCTACAGTTATAAGACCTTGTTCAGTAAATTTAGTAGCATTACTGAGTAAGTTTAAGATAATTTGCCTGAATTTGGTTATATCAGCATGAATCTGATCAATATTACTTTCACATTTTACTGTTAAAGTATTGCCTCGTTTTTCTACTAATGGTTGAATAGTGCTTTGTATTTCAGATAAAACTGTAGTTAAATCAAAAGTTTCCAAATGCAAATCCATTTTACCAGCTTCGATTTTAGATAAATCTAATACATCATTAATCAATCCTAATAAATGCTTACCAGCCGAATGAACTCTTTGTAAATCAGGAATAAAATCATCTTGTCCAATATCTTCTGCCTCTTCTTTTAACATTTCACTATAACCAATAATAGCATTTAATGGAGTACGTAATTCATGACTCATATTTGCTAAAAATTGACTTTTTGAAAGATTAGCTGCTTCTGCAACAGCTCTAGCATTTTCAGCAGTATTTTTTGCATCCTGTAATACTGCTTCATACTGTTTTCTCTCAGTAATATCCCTAAATGTTACAACTGCCCCCGTTATTATGTCATTTTCTATAATTGGAGTAGTCATATATTCTACGGCAAAATAAGTTCCGTCTTTACGCCAAAAAACTTCATCATCTCGGTGATAGCTATTACCATTGGTTAAGGCTTTTATAATTGGACAATCTTCAGTTGGATAAGGGATATTATTTTTTTGAGAATGATGGATAATTTCATGCTGTTTGCGGCCAATTAATTCTTCAACTCCAAATCCTAACATTTTTGCAGCTGCTGGGTTAACCAGAATAGTTTCCTCATCTAAATTAAGCCCAAAAATACCTTCTCCAGCACTTTCTAAAATTTGTTTAGTCTGATGGCTAAGATGTTCTAAAGCTTTTTCTACTTGTTTACGCTCATTAATTTCCAAGGTTAACTGTTGATTAATTATGGATAATTCGGCGGTACGTTCTTGTACTCGTTGTTCTAATTCATCATGAGCTTGTTGTAATTCTTGTTCTATCTGTTTACGTTCAGTAATTTCTTGTTTAAGTTTTTCATTTGCTTCAAAAAATTCAGCAGTACGTTCTTTGACTTTTTGGCCTAATTCTTTGTTATGTTGTCGTTCTTGCTCAATAAAACGTATATATGATTTAATTCTGGTGATTAATTGTGCGGTATCTATTGGTTTTGTTAAGTAATCAGCAGCACCCACTGCAAAACCTTTTTGTTTAAAGTCTTCAGATTTATATGCAGCTGTCAAAAATACAATTGGAATATGACGATTTCTTTTTCTCGACCGGATTAGTTTAGCAGTCTCAAAACCATCCATTTCTGGCATCTGCACATCAAGGATAATTAAATCTATTTGCTCTTGTAAAATTATTTGTAAAGCATCAATCCCTGAATCAGCTTCAAATATTTCCGCTTCAATATGTTCCTTGATTAGGGTGTGCAAGGTAAATAGGTTATTTTTATTATCATCGACAATTAAAATATTTAATGGTTCTTTATCTGACATATTATTTAATATATTTTTTACATATAACTTAGATTAGTTAATAATCATTATGATACATAATTTATCACAATATTATAATTAAAACATAAAAATGATTTTTATTCCACATCTTGATTGATTTATTGATTAGGAATATAATCAAATATTGTTCCTGAAAATTTGATTATATTTATTTTATACAAGATAATCTTTAATTATAGGAATTTTTACAGATATTATCAATACTTAGTTTTACATCATTTTATTCAATTAAAAATTGTTCTGTACATAATTAATCAGAAAATATTCTGCCTTAATAAAAATTTATGCAATACCAAGATTTACGAGATTTTATAACTAAACTAGAAGAATTTGGAGAGTTAAAGCGAATTAAGCTAACTATCGATCCTTATTTAGAAATGACTGAAATTAGTGACCGCACCTTAAAAAGTGAAGGGCCAGCTTTATTATTTACTAAACCTAAAAATTATAATATTCCAGTTTTAACTAATCTATTTGGCACAACCAAACGAGTTGCCTTAGGAATGGGACAGGAATCAGTGACAGCATTGCGTGATGTTGGAACTTTATTAGCTTTTCTAAAAGAACCAGAACCTCCTAAAGGGGTTAAAGATATATTTAATAAATTACCAATGTTCAAGCAAGTTATGAATATGCCAGCTAAAATAATAAAAAATGCGGCTTGTCAAGAAAATATATTAACTGGTGCAGAAGTTGATTTGTCTACCTTACCTATTCAAACCTGTTGGCCAGAAGATGTCGGAGCTTTGATTACTTGGGGTTTGGTTATTACTAAAGGCCCTTTTAAAAAACGGCAAAATTTAGGAATTTATCGGCAACAAGTTATTGGTAAAAATAAAGTTATAATGCGTTGGTTATCACATCGTGGTGGAGCATTAGACTATCAAGAATGGCAACAAGCTCATCCGGGTAAACCTTTTCCTATTGCAGTGGCTATAGGATGTGATCCAGCTACAATTTTAGGAGCTGTAACTCCAGTTCCCGATTCTTTATCAGAATATGCTTTTGCTGGTTTATTACGTGGTAATCGTACTAAAGTTGTAACTTGTGTAACTCATGATTTACAAGTACCAGCTTTTACCGAAATTGTTTTAGAAGGCTTTATTTATCCAGATGAAGTTGCTGCTGAAGGGCCTTTTGGTGATCATACTGGCTATTATAATGAAGTAGAAAGCTTTCCAGTTTTTACAGTTGAACGTATTACTCATCGTTCTGACCCAATTTATCACAGCACTTATACTGGCCGTCCTCCTGATGAACCAGCGGTATTAGGAGTGGCGTTAAACGAAGTATTTATTCCAATTTTACAAAAACAATTCCCTGAAATTATTGATTTTTATTTGCCACCAGAAGGTTGTTCTTATCGAATGGCCATAGTTAGTATTAATAAACAATATCCTGGTCATGCAAAACGAATAATGTTTGGTATTTGGTCATTTTTACGCCAGTTTATGTATACTAAATTTGTAATCATCACTGATGCTGATATTAACGTGCGAGATTGGCAAGATGTTATTTGGGCTGTGACAACTCGTATGGATCCAGTTCGTGATACTACTATTATTGAAAATACTCCAATTGATTATTTAGATTTTGCTTCACCAGTATCTGGATTAGGTGGTAAAATAGGTTTTGATGCTACTAATAAATGGCAAGGTGAAACCCAACGTGAATGGGGTAAACCGGTTAGTATGAATAAAACAGTAAAAAATAAAATTGATGATATTTGGGATGAACTTGGCATATTTGATACAAAAATCAAATAACTTTCATCAATCTTTGAAATATTTAACTTAAATAGTAACTTACGGAAAAACTATGCTCCATGAATCATCCATAATAATCAATGAAGAACTTTGGGAAAAAGCTAATTGGATTGGAACTGCTTTTGCTTCTTCTGATGATGAAATACCTGCTATTGCGTTGGTATTTGAAACAGAAACCCCAGCAATAGAAATTTTTCAACAATGGCAAGCTGATTTTGGCAAAATTGATGTGGATGAGAAATTACGTGTCTCTATAATTGAAGGTGAACTTCCAGACCAACCGGAACAAGAAGACGGATATACTATCCATATTACTCCTAACTTAGATGAATTTTTAAAACAGGCTGATAGTGAAATACAGATAGATATCATAAATAAGCATCAAAGATTAGTTGCTTCAGAAAATTCTACCGGATTAGCTGATTTTAAGTCTTCTTTCGCAAAGTTTAAGCAATATCATATTTTACCAGCGTTTTATGTAGAAGAATCTATCCAACCAATTTTTGATGTTGCCTTATTAAAAACAGTAATTGATTTTCGTAATATAACTGATATTTCTGAAAATGATATTGATTCAGCTATTTTTAAATAATCTGAATTCTATGATAAGAAAAGTCTAAAAAATTAGATTCCTATCCTAAATAGATAAAGATAACCACAAGGGATTATCCCTACTTATAATGATATTATGTAGGGGTAATCCGGTTATTCTTAATTATCTTAATTCTAGATCAAATTGCAAACTGATCGAAAGCTTTTTCAATCCCAGCTAATTTTTCTTCCATACCCATATCTTTACCTACACTAGAAATATCTTCATAACAAGGAACAGCAGGATTATGATATAACAGACCAATTGGCAATGGATTTCTTTTTGAAGCAATGGCATAAGCATCTACCATATTAGCTGGATCATGTTCCTTTTGAGTAGGAAATAACCGAGCAAACTTATCTTCCATTGGAATTCCATTTTCATGAGTCAATAATAACACTCTGCTTGGATCATCTTGATAACCCTGAAAGAAATTTGGCAGAAAAACTGGACAGCGTTGAATGATATTTACTAGACTGAAACCCTTATGATCATGAGCTGCTTTAATAGTTGCATAGAGATGATTTGGATTCCAGTCAACTGTTTGAGCCAAAAAGGAAACATTAGCAATCCCCAAAGTTGTGGTCAAAGGATTATGGGCTTCTAATACAGCTCCTTCTGGATGAGTATTAGTTTTATAACCTATTGGTGTAGTTGGAGAAGTTTGTTTTTTAGTTAAACCATACACACTATTATCAAATACTAATACGGTCATATTCATATTGTAACGCACTGCATGAATCCAATGCCCAGCTCCAATAGAATAACAATCTCCATCGCCAGTGGCTACCCAAATATCCAATTCAGGTCGTCTAGATTTAATTCCGCAGGCCAACGGTAATGCCCTACCATGCAGACCATGAAAACCATAAGTTCCCATATAATGTGGTAAACGGCTAGAACATCCAATTCCAGATACAGCCACAGTTTTTTCTGGAGGAATCTGTTTATCTCGACAAATTCTTTGGACTACAGTAAGGACACCATGATCTCCACAACCAGGACACCAACGAGCTTCACCGCCAGCATAATCGCCCAAAGCAAAATAACGAGTTTTAATGTCAAGTGACCAATCTGATTTTAAACCAAACATTTATGCTGCTCCTTGGTTGATGCGACTGAGTAATTCTTCATAAATTAAACCGGGTTGCATTGGTTGTCCATGCACATTTGACCAACAATCAATGTCCACTAAAGTCTGCGATCTTAGTATAGTTGCCAATTGACTATAACGTCGATTATCTGGTGTGATGAAAGGGGCATCAGCTTTATCACTATAATTTATTTCTATTGTTAATACATTGGTAAATTTAGCAAATATAGCTTTTAAACCTGGTTCTAATGGTGATAAAAAGCGTAAGTGAATGGATGATACTTTATGACCTTCGGCTTGTAATTTACTTATTGCTTCTTCAATTGCTCCTAAAGTAGAACCCCAGCCAACTACTAATAAATCACCTTCTGCTTCACCATTTATTTTAGGTGGTTTTAAAGTACTGCAAAGAGTAGCTAATTTACGACTTCGCATCTCACAGCCACGTTGATTAGACTCACGATCATAAGCGACCTTACTTTTATTGGTATGAGCTAATCCGGTAAGTACATATTGCCCATCAACTTGTCCAACAATAGGACGAGTTGATAATCCAGTTTTTTCATCCCAGTTATAAGCTGGCATTCCTTTAGTCCATTCGGATTGATCAATTGGAGAAGCTAACCATTCAGCTTTAGATTCAGGACGAGGATATGGTTGTACTCCAGTGGCTAAGTTGGCATCGGTCAATAAAATAACAGGGCCACGGAAAGCTTCTGCTAATTTACGAGCCATTATTACAAAATGTAAGCATTCTTCAATAGTTGCAGCCGCAATTACAATTTTTGGAGCATCGCCAGGTTCTCCATATAATGCTGCTAACAAATCACCTTGTTCAACTTTGGTCGGTAAACCAGTAGAAGGGCCACCACGTTGTACTAAACAGACTACTAATGGAATTTCGGCCATCACTGCTAAAGCTAGTAGTTCAGTTTTTAAAGCTAAACCAGGGCCAGATGTTATAGTGCAAGCTGTCTTGCCGGCAAATGATGAGCCAATAGCAAACCCAGCTGCAGCAATCTCATCTTCGGCTTGATGGACAAAACCACCAACTGTATGATAAACATCAGCTAAATAATGAGAAGCAGAAGTTGCAGGAGTAATTGGATACATAGCTACCATATCCATGCCTGAAGCCATAATTCCTAAACCCAATGCTTGATTACCACTGGTAACGATTAGTTTTTCTTTAGAATCTTCTGTTTGCCATGGTGGGATATTATAATGAAATTCTAAATTATTTTCGGCAAAATCATAGCCAGCTTGAAATAATTGTTGATTTAATTCAATTACTTTTATACCTTTATGAGTAAAGGTGTTTTCAATTTCATTATAAGCTTTTTTGACATCACGATCATAGATATTACATATCATACCCAATACAAACATGTTTTTACCCAAACGTGGTTTTGGAGTATATTTTAAACACTCTTCTTCCATTTGGATTTCATGTACGATCAGACCGTTGTCACGGAATTCTTGTAACGCTGTTTTATATTGCTCAACTATTTTAGGATTTTGATCGGTAAGCCATTTGCCTTCTAGTAAAATAACTGTACCTTTTTTATAGGCATGAGCTGCAATACGGGAATATAATACTTGTTCATTTAGTGCTACTACAATATCAGCAGCATCACCCATATTGGTCATATATTGGGAGCCAACCCGAATCCTAATCCCACTAGCTCCGGCTGGGGAACGTGCTGGTGGTTTAATTTCAGCTGGAATAATTTCAACAGTCCAAACTCCATTCCCCATTTTAGCACTAATATTACCAAAAGTTTGACCAGCTTTTTGAGCTCCTTCTCCAGAATCACTGACGATTTCTACAATATGTTCATTAATTTGTTTTCTAGGAATTGGATTTCCCATATTTTTTCCTCAATATTAGAACTTATTTATAAAATTGAGCTAAATATCAGTTTTTCAATTGTATTTAAAGTTTATGATATATAACTTAATCAGTTTTAATTTCTGAGGAAATACGTGATTAATATAATTATAATTTTAGATAAAAAGCTAATAATACTATGATTTAAAAAATTATTATAAGCCAATATTACGTAATATATATAAAATAAATTTTAAGTAAGATATAATTAGTTTAATAATCACATCGAGATGATTCAATATTATAAGATATTTTTACAGTTAATTACGGACTGTAGGATGTAATGAGTTTACGAATTACATCTTTCGAGTCGCATTATTGATGCAATTCACTTCGTTCATTGCATCCTACATTTAACCTTGTTTAGGAATGATGTCTAATGTTCTGTACCAAAGTATGATTATAGTATAAAATTATTTATGTTCACTTTTTTAATAAGTTTCTATCTTTCAATAAATATATCTAATTAGGTATAAGATATTAATTCTCAATTATTTTATAATAAAATGAAACTACAAATCTTATTTTTAGCATTAATTTTATCGTTGTCAGTAACAGCTGAGATTATTACTGATGGTAGTCTAGGCCAGCAAATCAATCTATCTGGTCCTAATTTTCAAATCACTTCTGATTTAGGTCAGCAGCATGGTGAAAATCTGTTCCATAGCTTTGAAAATTTTAATTTGAATAGTTTAGAAAGTGCTACTTTTTCTGGAGCAAATAATGTCCAAAATATTCTCAGTCGAGTAACTGGTGGAAATCCGTCTAACATTGATGGCTTAATTCGTTCGACAATTCCTAATGCTAATTTCTATTTTCTCAATCCATATGGAATTATGTTTGGGCCTAATGCTAGATTAGATATACAAGGAAGTTTTCATTCTAGTACTGCAGATTATTTAAAATTAGGGAATGCAGGACGCTTTGATGCCAGAAATATTAATAATAGTTTATTAACCGTTTCCCCAGTGGAAGCGTTCGGTTTTCTTAATTCTCCAGCTCCAATTTCTATCTCCGGTTATGGAAAAGTTAATACTGAAGTTACAAATTTATCTAGCGATTATGACTTATCTTTTATTGGTGGTGAAATTACGATTAAAAATGGTACATTTACTACAACAGTTGATAAAAGAGGCAGAGAATCAGCTAATAGTTTACCATTAATTTCAGCTCCAAATATTAATCTAATTGGTGTTGCTAGTGGTGGTGAAGTAAGTAATTTTGATACTAGTTCATTCAGCAAATTAGCAAATATATCTATTCAAGAAAACTCGTTATTACAAGGTAATGTAACTATTCGTGGTGATAGGTTCTTATTAGATAACAGTAGTATTAACCTGGATAATTCAATTGGAACAACTGATATTCAAGCTGAAAATGTGCAATTAAACAATGCCAATCTGACTTCTACTACAAATATTCCTGCTAAAGGTAGTGATATTAAAATTCAAGTTACTGAATCAATTAATATAACAGATAGTGAGATTAAATCTAAGAATTATGGCTCTGGTAACGGTGGTGATGTAACTTTTACCGCTAATCAGGCAGTTAATTTAACAGATACAACAATATTAGTGAATAGTGAAGGCCAACAAATTGATGCTGGCAAAGGTGGTAATCTTACTATTACTGCTAAAGACATTACTATTTCTGGTAATGCTATTAATTTAGGAGTTCTTGGTAAGGGAGATGGTGGTAATATGACTCTTATTGCTGAAAATTCCATTAATCTAATTGATAATGTTCATATTTATGTCGATGCTTATTTAGGTTCTGGCAATGGTGGCGAAGTCAATTTTACTAGTAAAGATATTGTATTGTTAGATGGAGCATTTATTAATGGTGAAACTAAAAATATTTCTGGTAATTCTGGTGATATAAACATTAATGCTAGTGGCACTCTTACTATTTCTGGAGCTAGTCAAGAAGGCAAAGGAAGAGCTAGTGGTATTACGTCTGGTTCTTTACCATTTGTAGCTAATACACAGGGTGGCAATGGAGGAACTATTACTATAAAAGCTAATAATTTGTCACTTAAAGACGGTGGTATAATTAATAGTAATTCTAGTTCTTTTTATAATAATCACAGTGGTGATGCTGGGAAAATTATCATTCGAGTAAATGAGGAAACTAAGCTATCTGGAGTTAATCTTTATGGTGAAAATAATGATGGATTTGGTTCGGGTATTTATGCAACAACTACAGGTATAGGTGATACTAATGGTAAAAGTGGACAAATTAATTTACAAACTGGTAGTTTAGTAATTGAACAAGGTGCGGTTATTAAAAGTGATACCAACAGTTCTACCAAAGGTGGTGATATTAATATTGTGGTTCAGGATAATATTTTAATAACTGGGGATGCTAATAATGCAGTTCTAAAGGAACTTGGTTCACGTCAAATACGATATTTATCTAGGGGTGTTCCCGAAGAATATAATAAATCTAACAGTGGTATCTATGCTCGTTCTAATGGAGCTACTAGTAATAGTGGCAATAGCGGCTCAATAAATATTACTGCAAAAAGTTTAACTGTTAATAATAATGGAATAATTTCCACTTCAAGTAATGGTAATGGACTAGCTGGCAATATAATAATTTCGGCAAAACAATTACAATTAGCCAAAGGTTCTGTGTCTTCGGAAAGCTTGTTTAATAATGTTAGTTCTGCTGATATGTTAAGTAAAGGCGATGTTATAGTGGTTGAGGATATTGATGGTAGAAAAAGCTATTATATTAATGTTGGTCTGGGTCTAACCCGTTTTAATCCTATTTATAAAGTTGACAATCTGGAAGAATTGAATCAATTGAGTAAAAAATATGTATTAACAACTGGCGATATAGTTGAAGTAGCTGATATTGATAATAATAAATCTGGACGTTATATATATAAGACAACGTATGGATTTATAGAAAATTGGATAAAATTTGATACGAATTCTACTAATGTAATAACTTTTAATAGTAAAGAAGAAATATATAACACTGATGGCTGGTATCCACCAGAAACTCCTCCTCCTTATACTAATGGTCAGGTCATTCATTTAGGGAATGAAGCAACATTTGTTTATGCTGTTACAACAGACCCATTTACACCTGGTTATGTTTTTGGTGCTCCAATACAAATTAGTTCATTTACTGTTCCTAACTTGACAGAATTAGAACACAATAGTTTACAAAATGGTAGTTTAGCAAGTTTGAATTCAAGTGAACATAAGTTTGTTTATTATAATCAAGAATGGATTAAATTTAATAATACCCATGTAGTTGCTGATATAGGCGCAATGAATAAGTTAGTTAAAGCTCAAGTTGGTCATGTAAAACAAGGTATGATTTATACTGGTAACGATTGGATTACTTTAAATAATACTAATCAAACAGTAAATAGTTTAGAAGAATTACAAACAGCCAATAATGGTGATTTAGTAAATATAGGCGGTGATTCATTTTTTTATGTTGATGGCCAATGGCTACAACAGATTAAAGGTGGCGATGCTGGCAGAATTAATATCACTGTAACTGATGGAATTAATTTAACCAATAATAGTTCGATTACCACTGAGTCAATTAGTGCTGGTGGTGGCGGAATTAACATTAAAGTTGGTAATTTAGCTCAAGTTGCAAATAGTAAAATTACTACTAGTGTTAAAGAAGGTTCTGGTAATGGTGGTAGTTTAAGCATTGAAAATCCTAAGTTTATTGTGCTAAATCAAGGTAAAATTGTTGCCCAAGCTAATAAAGGTAATGGTGGTAATATTAATCTTGCTTCTGAAAGAATTATAGATTCTCCTGGCAGTATGATTAGTGCTTCTTCCAAATTAGGAATTGATGGTGAAATTAAAATTGATTCTCCAGATATGGATATGGAAGGTTTTCTAGTAATATTACCTGGTGGAATTGTAGAAGCTAGTAATTTAATGAAAAAACCTTGTAGTATGAGAGGTAGTAGTTTTGTTGTAAAAAAATTAATTGGTAGTTCTCAAACTCCTTATGATTATAGAGTTGCACATTATTTATCTGAAAATAAGAATGAGACTGCAACTATTAAAAATCCACCAGAAAAATTAGCTTATGTAAATTGTAAGCGAGACAATATTAAGCAGTAATTTATAATTTGAGATTGTAAATGTAAGTTGGGTATTTTTGTAAATATTATTAAGAATTATATCCAACTTAAATTTAACTATTGAAAAATAAATCAGTAATATAAAAATCTATCATAAATAATGGAAAATTAGCAAAAATGAGTAAAAAATTACTTAAATCTACCGCAATGGTGGGTGGATTGACGTTGATTTCCCGTATCTTAGGTTTTATTAGAGATGTTGTGATTGCCCATATATTTGGAGCAAGTGTTAGTACTGATGCTTTTTTGGTGGCATTTAAAATTCCCAATTTCATGCGCCGATTATTCGCTGAAGGTGCTTTTTCACAAGCATTTACCCCAGTATTAAGTGAATATCAAACGAAACATGGAAAAACTGAAGTTAAACATTTAGTAGATCATGTAGCCGGAAATTTAGGTGGAATTTTATTCTGGATTACAGTAATTGGAGTTGTAATTGCCCCCATATTAGTAATGATATTTGCTCCAGGTTTTATCCAACATCCCGAAAAATTTGATTTAGCAGTGGAAATGTTACGCATTACTTTTCCATATCTATTATTTATAGCTTTAACCGCATTTGCTGGGGCAATATTAAATACTTATGGTCAATTTGCTATTCCAGCTTTAACCCCAGTATTTCTAAATTTATGTTTAATTTCATCGGCTTTATGGTTCACTTCCTACTTTGATAAACCAATTATAGCATTAGCTTATGGAGTACTAATTGCTGGTATAGTTCAACTGACTTTTCAATTGCCATTTTTATATCGACTAAAATTATTACCCAAACCACGTTTTAACCGTCATGATAAAGGAGTTAAACAGATTCACCATTTGATGATTCCAGCATTATTTGGTGTATCAGTATCTCAAATAAATTTACTCATGGATACTCTGATGGCCTCTTTTTTAGTTACTGGTAGCGTTTCATGGCTATATTATGCAGACCGTTTGATGGAATTTCCAGTAGGAGTGTTTGGTTTAGCCTTAGCAACTGTAATGTTACCTAATTTATCCAGAGCTATATCTCGTAATGATATCAGTAGTTATAACAATACGTTAGACTGGGCATTACGTTGGGTATTCTTGATTGCTACTCCAGCTATGTTTGGTTTAATGATTTTATCAGGGCCAATTTTAACCACTTTATTTTATGGTGGAGAATTCACTGACAGCGATATAATCAAAACTAACTACAGTTTAATGGCTTATGCTATTGGATTATTAGGTTTTATATTGGTTAAAGTATTAGCTTCTGGTTTTTATTCCCGACAGGATACTCGTACCCCAGTTAAAATTGCAGTTATTTCGATGGTTACCAATATTGTACTAAACTTAACTTTAATTTGGCACTTAGCTCATATAGGTTTAGCCTTAGCAACTTCAGCAGCAGCATTATTGAATGCGTCATTATTATATTTAGGTTTACGCAAGCAAAAATTATTTCAACCGCAAACTGGATGGAAGTTATTATTATTACGGATTTTTTTAGCTAATATCTGTATGGCTGTTTTGTTATGGTGGGGCAGTGATTATTTATCCGTTTGGTTTACTATGAGCGTATTAGATAGAGTATATAACTTGTTTGGTTTGATAATAATTGGTATGCTAACTTATGTAGGATGTTTATTTATATTTGGTTTACGAATTCGGCATATTAGTTTGAATACTAATGATTCTAAACTAGAGAATATAAGTTAATTACGGACTTTATGTAGGATGTAATGAGTTTATGAATTACATCTTTCGAGTTGCATTAAGATGATTGATGCAATTCACTTCGTTCATTGCATTCTACATTTATATACACTTATTTAAGAAATATGTCTATTTAATATTCAATACAATAATGTAAAATTTTACATTGAATTCAGATTAATCTAATCTTTTATTAAAAACCTATTATATCAATATGTTATAAATAAAGTATTGATATAAAAAGTAAAAAAATATTTAAAAAATATGTTTAATATATAAATATTAAAAAGTTTATTCATAAAAAATCATCCCCATCTATCAGTATGAATGGAAATTTTTACTTCCATTGAATTATACCTTCCTTTAAACACATCTCGGAATTATTTGTGATTACCAAACTGCGTAACATTGCTATTATTGCCCATGTTGATCATGGTAAAACTACCCTGGTTGATAAACTTTTACAACAATCAGGTATCTTAGGAACTCGAAACATTGAAGTGGAACGAGTTATGGATTCTAACGAACTAGAAAAAGAACGTGGAATTACTATTTTATCTAAAAATACTTCACTCACTTGGCAGGACTATCGAATAAATATAGTTGACACTCCTGGCCATGCTGACTTTGGTGGTGAAGTTGAACGAGTCTTATCGATGGTTGATTCAGTGTTACTATTAGTTGATGCAGTGGAAGGACCAATGCCACAAACTAGATTCGTAACTCAGAAAGCCTTAGAACGTGGTTTGTGTCCTATCGTGGTAATCAATAAAGTTGACCGAGATGGAGCTCGTCCTGATTGGGTTTTAGACCAAACTTTTGAATTATTTGATCGTTTAGGAGCTGACGATGCTCAATTAGATTTTCCAGTTATCTATGCTTCTGCACTTAATGGCTATGCAAGTCTTGATAGCAATGTACGTTCTGGAGATATGGAAACATTATTTGAGTCCATTGTTAAGTATGTACCAATTCCAGATGTTGATCCAGAAGAGCCATTTCAACTACAAGTTAGTGCGTTAGATTATTCTAGTTATGTTGGAGTGATTGGTATTGGAAGAATCAATAGCGGTCGTATCAAAACTAATACTCCTGTTACAATAGTTGATGCAGAAAATAACAGACGACAAGGACGTATTTTACAAGTATTGGGTTTTCATGGTTTAGAAAGAATTGAAATGCCAGAAGCCACTGCTGGTGATATTATTTGTTTTACTGGAATAGATAAACTCAATATTTCTGATACCGTCTGCGATCCAGAACATGTAATCCCGCTACCAGCTCTTACCGTTGATGAACCTACTGTCAGCATGACTTTTCAGGTAAATACCTCTCCATTTTCTGGTAAAGATGGTAAATATGTTACTTCTCGCCAAATTATGGAACGTCTAAATCGGGAATTATTACATAATGTAGCATTAAGAGTTGTTGCTACTGATGATCCAGATAAATTTTTGGTCTCTGGACGTGGAGAATTGCATTTAGGAATTCTGATCGAAAATATGCGACGTGAAGGTTATGAACTTGCAGTCTCACGACCTAAAGTAATTACTAAAGAAATTGAAGGCGAACTATGCGAACCTTATGAAAGTTTGACGATAGATGTCGAACAAGAACATCAAGGTACGATAATGGAATTATTGGGAGAAAGAAAAGCAGAATTAACCAATATGTTACCAGATGAAAAAGGTCGAGTTCGATTAGATTTCATCGTTCCAGCTCGTGGCTTAATTGGTTTTCGTACTGAATTCATGACTTCTACCTCAGGTACTGGACTGATATATCACGTTTTTGATCATTATGCTCCTGTTAAATCTGGTAATATTGGGCAACGAGTTAATGGAGTGTTGATTTCTAATGGAGAAGGAAAGTGTTTGGGTTATTCTTTATTCAATTTGCAAGAAAGAGGACGTTTATTTTTAGGACATGGTACTGAAGTTTATGAAGGTATGGTTATTGGAATTCATGCCCGTGGTAATGATTTAGTGGTTAATCCTCTAAAAGCTAAACAGTTAACCAATATTCGAGCTGCTGGTACTGACGAGAATATTCTACTTGTTCCACCAATTAAATTTTCATTAGAACAAGCCATTGAATTTATTGATGATGATGAATTAGTAGAAATAACTCCTAAATCTATCAGAATCAGAAAAAGATTTTTAAAAGAATTTGAACGAAAACGGTCTGCTCGTGGTGAATAATATATAGCAATTGAGCTATTGAGGGCAATCCTTTACGGTTGCCCTGATCTATAATGGTATTGAAAATTCCTTTAGTAATGTCCTGCTTTTAGGAACTCACATATCCCCTCCCAATTAATTTCTAACCAAAACTATAAGTTAAATATGAGCAAACAAGTAATAGAAGCATTATGCAATTTAATAAATACTGGTGATGAAGTAGATCGATGTTATTCAGCTCAAACTTTAGGCAAACTAAAAGATAAACAAGCTATACCAATTCTTATTAAATGTCTACGTGATGAAGATGTAGATGTTGTGATAGATTCTATAACAGCTTTGGGGAATATTGGAGATTCAACAGTTATTCCAGCTTTATTAGAATCATTGAATAACGATCCAGATGGTGAAGTTAAAACTGCTGTAGTTGAGGCATTAGCTAATATTAATAGTCTAGAAACAATTGCACCTTTGCTTGAAATTGCTCAAACTAATCCAGAAAATATAATTTGGGATGAAACTAATGAGTGGAATACTTGGTGGGATATGCAGCTTATAGCAGTAAAAACATTAGGGACTAGAAAAATTGTAGAAGCAGTACCAATATTAGTAAATATTTTAGCTGATGAAGAAGCTCAAGATATTGAAAGTGAAATACTTACTTCACTGGCTCAAATAGGTGGTACTGGAGAAGAATTTTTAATTAAACGACTAACTACAGGAATTGTTAAAGAACGACGTAGAGCTGCGATAGCTTTAGGTTTATCAGATTCTAAATCTGCTCGAAAAGCTCTTGCTTTAGCATTAGCAGATAAAAATGTTGAGGTTAGAATAGCTGCTATTAAATCGCTTGGCAAACAAGGTGCAACAATGTACTTTGATATTATATTGCGTTTTTTACAAGACCCAGAACCAGAAATGCGGCAGATAGTTATTGAAGTTTTAACCTCGATTGCAACCCCAGAACAACTTGCTAATTTACTTTTTGATCCTAGTCCTAGAGTAAGGCTTGTAGTATTAAACTCTTTATATGACATTGATATAATTCCTAAAGAAATTTTAACCCAAATAAAACCTTGCCTTAATGAACAAAATAACAATATAGTTGCATCTGCGGCTTTATTGCTGGCTCGTTCAAAGGAACAAAGTATCTTAATTACATTATTACAAATATTATCTGATGTTGGACGTGATGTAACATTGCGTAGTAAAGTAGCAACTGCTCTTGGAATACTTGGTAATTTAGAAGCTGTCAGTATTCTAACTTGGGCAATTGAGGATAAAGAACAAATAGTTAGAATGGCAGCTTTGAATTCTTTAATGCAATTGGCTGATTTAGAAAATCCAACTAAAATGGCAGACCCATTAGAAGCAGTAATTAATAATCTAATTAATAAAATTGTTCCAATAGAAAACCATTCTGAATCTATCCCAGCTCATAAAAAACCATCAAATACTGAAGATTTATCAGAAGATCATCCGCCACAATCTACTTTAGAAGCTATCATTAAAAATAATGAAAAAGTTGTGGTAGATGAAGATAGTACGACATTACTCCAAAATTCTGAGTTAGAAGATGTTCAAGAATATATGACTATTGCTCAAAAAAATATCCATCTAGGAGAGAAATTATTTGTTGAAAAACAATCTAATGTTATAACTGATATACGTTATTTGAGTGCTAATATTTTGG
Organism: Thioploca sp.; assembly: GCA_030627235.1. Taxonomy (GTDB): domain Bacteria; phylum Pseudomonadota; class Gammaproteobacteria; order Beggiatoales; family Beggiatoaceae; genus DRQV01. The sequence goes on along the minus strand of DAOUSL010000001.1, from coordinate 41,150 downwards.
GAAATAGTGATAAACCAGAAGCGATTACAGCATTAATTACAGTTCTAAATGATACTGATTTAAAATTACGACTGATTGCCATTACTGCTTTGGGGCATATTGCTAAACGTTCTCCAAAAATTAAAGAATTGGCTAATGCTATTGTAGATTTGAGAGCAAATTTAACTATTGAAGATAGTAATATTCGTTTAGCTTGTGTAAGAACTTTAGGTTATTTAGGCAATCAAAATGAAATTTTATTTAACTATTTACAAGATAAATCAGCTGAAGTTAGAACTCAAACTATTCAATCATTAAAAATTACAAATATTGCTAAAGAAAATATTCCTAAATTTATTAAATTATTACAAGATACTGATATAAATGTGCGTAAAAATATTGCCGTAGTATTTGCAAAATTAGAATATTTAGGTGCTTTGGATGCAATGATTGATTCTGCATTTACTACTGATGGAGCTATTGCTCGTGATATAGGAAAAAGTTTACGTTCTTTGAATGTTGCACAGAGTACCACTAAGTTATTACAAAGACTTACAGAAGTTCCAAATAGTAGTTACAGACGATTTGTGATTGAAATGCTTGAAGAAGTTAATGTTTGAATTGAGCATGATTAAAGCTAGTAGGATATTGAGGTCAAAATTTATAATATATCTAATTTTCGACTGCTTATCAATATGCAAAAAAAAACCTGAATAATTGTTCAATCACAAATATTCAGGATTAGAAAAAAATATTCTCAAAGTATTGTATTTAATAATATCAGATATAATATTCTCCTTGTATCATATCAGTCACTTATTTTAAATCGGTTACTACAATTTTTTGCAAAAGTATTTAGAATACAAAATTATATAAATTTAATATAACTGTTTAACTGTAAGATATCCCCTTGTATTGTCATAATTAAGTTATTATGAAACTAATACAATTCTATGAGTTAAACTACTACTTAATATTATTTATTTTCTAGTAGTATTGTAAATAAATTCACCAGAAACTATTGCCTTGCTTTCTGTATATATACTAATTTATTTTTAGTTTTGCTATTATATAACGCAATAGGCGTACCAACTCATACTTTATGGCTTAACTAATTGTATTTAATATGTTATTTCGTAATTAATGGGGTTTAAAATATATTCCAAAATATGGAAAAATTCCAAAATATGGAAAAATTTTCCAAAATATGGAAAAACTATATTTGACTTATTATGTTAATAATAAATTTATTTTTAATTAATTCAATGAGATATTGCAATAAATTTTAGTAGAGAGTTTTATTTGATTATTATGCTAGAATAATTGGAATTATAGATAGGATATGTTATAAAATACTAGATGAACAAATGTTCAATTTCTCCTAAATGTCTTTCTAGTGAAAGTGATAACATTGAGGAAATTGTAAATAAAGTGGCTAACACATTTAAGTTAGAATCTGCTTCACATGCTGCTCGAATTCTTTCTAAAAAATGGCGATTTAAAGTTTGCATTTCTTTAAAATGATCTTTTAAGCCGGCAAATTTTATATCAAATTCTCCAGTTTTTTTATGAATATAATATTGACGTAATAAATAGGAAGATGTTACCCGAAATACGGTTTCATCAAGTGAAGCAAATGGTAAATGATAATATGCCATGCCTCGGAATGGAAACATGATAGGACAAGTGCTAGTAGCCATTACAAAGCCTATTAAAGCTCGTAAACCGGTTTGAGTATCAGTATGCTTAAAATATTCTCTTTCTGGAGTCAAAACTCGAATATCAGCTTCCTTACAAGATAAAATTTCGGTAAATCCCATTACAATTTCATGGGCATCAATAGCTATAGGACAATGGGAATATTTATCAATATTTAAAGGGCAATTAGGACATTGATGAAAATCTAGTTTAGTCCATTTTGGGTAGGAGGATTGTTCTAAAATATGTTCTCGTGATCTCTCAAATTCTATTCTATAATTTAAACCCTTGCCATCATCCATGGTAAAGGTATATTCTATAAACATAATGAGAAATCCGTTATAATGGGAATGATTATAACAATTGGTACCGAGAGTCGGACTCGAACCGACACGATGTTACCACCACTAGATTTTGAGTCTAGCGCGTCTACCAATTTCGCCACCTCGGCAATTTGAAGAGTTGAAACTGTGTTTGAGGTCATTATCTAGTAATAATCTTATTAGATTGAATTACACAGCTTTTAAATCTATAAATCCTAGCCATTATAATGAATTTATATGATATTTGTAAAGGGATTTCGTTATATTTTTTTTCTATCTAATAATTTATTATTTTAATAAACAATGCAACGTACTGATTTTTCTTTTTATTTACCCGAAAATTTAATTGCCCAACATCCTACTGAATCTCGTACTGCTAGTCGGTTATTATATGTAAACCAACTACAAGATTTACAATTTACAGATTTTCCCAGTTTATTATCCCCTAAAGATCTCTTGATATTTAATAATACTCGAGTTATTCCAGCTCGTTTATTTGGCCATAAAGAGTCTGGTGGTAAAGTTGAAATTTTGATTGAACGAATATTGTCTGAGACAAAGGCCATAGTTCAAATCAAAGCTAGTAAAGCTCCTAAACCGAATACTAAGCTATATTTAGATGACAATATTGAAGTAATAGTTTTAAAACGAGTAAAATTTTTTTTTGAATTACAGTTTAATAATTCTAAGTCAATATATGATATTTTAGAAGAAATTGGGCATATTCCTTTGCCACCATATATTAAACGCACTGATACTAAATCTGATAATGAACGTTATCAAACTGTATACGCTCAACAACCTGGAGCTGTGGCTGCACCAACTGCTGGTTTACATTTTGATACGGGTATGTTAGACGATATCAAGTCGATGGGAGTGCAAACAGCTTTTATAACTTTACATGTTGGAGCTGGAACATTTTCACCAATGCGAGTTGATGATATTAGCCAGCATAATATGCACTCTGAATATTTGGAAGTTTCTTCTCATGTCTGTGATTTAGTTAAACAAACTCGTGCTAATGGTGGTCGAGTTATTGCGGTGGGGACTACTAGTGTACGAGCATTAGAAGCTGCTTCAACTTCAGGAATTATCAAACCGTATACTGGTGAAACTTGTATATTTATTACTCCTGGTTACAAATTTATTAGTGTTGATGCTTTATTAACCAATTTTCATTTACCAGAATCCACTTTGTTAATGTTAGTATGTGCTTTTGCCAGTCATACAACAACTTTAGATGCTTATCAACATGCTGTGGAACAACAATATCGTTTTTTCAGTTATGGTGATGCTATGTTTATAAACGCCAAAAATTATGGAGATGTTTAATGTTACCTTATTATAATAATGCCTATGCTAAAGCCAAACTAATTGGAGCATTATTAAAGCTAGAAAAATTCTCAGTTTTCACTGACTTAACTCTAAATTTAGATAATAAAAATTACGCTCCAGATATAAGTCTTTACCCAAAACGGGATGTTAATTTATCATTACCAGAGCCAATGGAAATGATTGAAATGCCTGCGATAGCTATAGAAGTTCTATCTCATACTCAAACTTTAGAAGAAATATTAGACCAATTTAGTGTTTATTTTGGAGCAGTGGTAAAATCTTGTTGGTTGGTAGTCCCAATTGGAGGTTCAGTAGTTGTATATACTTCTCCGGAAAGTGCCCGTTTATTTAATACTGGAGATGTTATTGATGAACAGATGAATATACGTTTACCAATTACCGATATTTTTGATGCAGAAGAATATTAATTCCTAGTGATAGTAAGGTGGATATTATCCACCCTACAATTATTTTCATAAATATAGGATTATAATATAGTTTTGATAAAAAAATGAATCTAATCGATTAGTTGTTTATAATTCTTTTAAAATCTTCATCTTCTAAGTAATTTTTCCAGTCTTCATCTTTTTGGACGAATTCTGCTTCATAGTCTCCATTTTCTAGGCTTTGTTTTAGGTAAAATAGGGCGTTTTCCTTGTCCGAGGTTAAAACATAAGAACACGCAAGATTATAACAACTTCCACCTAATTCAACTGCCTTTTTAGTTTTCTCTAAAGCTTGGTTATATAGTGATTTAGCCTCACTTCCAGATTTGCTATCTGCTAATTTTCCTAAATAAGTTCCCCAGTTGTTAAAGACTTTATGGTCATCTGGTTTAATAGTAATCGCCTGTTGGTATTTTTCAAACGCTTGATTATATAAAGATTCAGCCTCAGTTCCAGATTTGCTATCTGCTAATTTTCCTAAACAAGTTCCCCAGTTGTAAAAGGCTTCGTGTTTATCTGGTTTAATATCAATAGCCTGTTGGTATTTTTCAAATGCTTGCTTATATAAAGGTTCAGCTCCGGATTTGGTCGCTGCTAATTTTTCTAAAGCAATTCCACAGTTGTAAAAGGCTTCGTGTAAATCTGGTTTAATAGCAATAGCCCATTGGAATTTTTCAATGGCTTGCTTATATAAAGATTCGGCTTCATTAGTTGCTAAATTTCCTAAGTAAATTCCCCAATTAAAATATAAATTAGCTAATGAATCATCAAGTTCAGGATTATTTAATGACTTTACTTTAGCTGCTATTTCGCTGATTTCATCTGCTTGATAATTCTTTGCTATTATAAAATCAATAATCTTTTTCTTCTCTATCTCCACTTCGGTTTTTTCAAATTGCTGAACTGCTTCTTTAACTTTAGCCTTTGCATTATCTAACCGTTGCTTTACTCCCTTATACGGCTCTTTATCTTCAATATCAACTATACTATCCAACTCTTTACCTAAAGCATAAAAAGGATTTTCCAGTATTTGCGGTTGCGGCAAATTCAACTCTGAATTTAACCTCAGCATAAACGAATCTGCATCGTCACCCTTAATCAGATAAGCTTCGGTATTACTCTTATTAAACAAAGCATCACACACCTTAGCAGAAGGTTCTTCATCTTTATAAGCCACCCAATACAATTGTTTATTAAATCTACCCATTTTTTTAATATGCTCAAGAATAGGGTCTTCACCACTATAACCAATAAATACCCAACTACGATCCTTTATACTATTCAACATCGACGAAATAGTATCTTTCACCTTAGCCATTTCCTCTTTAGTATTTAACAGCCATTCCCCATGATGTTGACCATGCAAATAAATCACAGATTTTAATGGCGGAGCAGTGGTAGTTAAATCTTTCAAAATCGCCATATCATAAATAGGTGGAAACTCATTATACAATGCCAAAGCTCGCAACATTAAATTATCGAAATTGACCGTTAATACATAATCAACATAATTATTAACCATCAACTGAGCTAGATAAATATGGGTTACATTAATTTTTGCCTTATCAATATAACCTTTAAGCAATTTATTACGAGTTTCTGGACTTAAACAATCCATCAAATTGGTATAAGTTTTATCCTTCAAATCTTTAATAGTTTCATCAGAATCTTTAAGTGGATGATCTGGATATTTAGTCAATATATCTTTAACGATCTCATTTGCCAATGGAATTTGGCCAGTCTTTGAAGCTCCAGCTCCCAAAAAGAAAATTGGCTTGGATTTCCCCTCTTTTATAGCATGAGCTAAGTATTTTATAGTTGCGGTTTTCATGTTTTGTAAGTTACATAGGACGAAAATTATATTTTAGCTAATCTTGCCATGTAAATAGCAGACTGTGTAGATATAGTGATGATTAATAATGGTATTATTAGTAGATATTTCATTTTTTATTCCTTTGAAGTTTTTGAACATGATTACACGGATTATAAAGATAAACAAGATTAAGGCTAAATATCATTAAAATAGTTAATTATAGCAATTCTTAATTTGGAATATATTGTAGCTCTACAATATGTATTTCTGACAGGGTTTTTATAACTATCACTAGTTTATTTAGGATTATCAGTAAATGTTCTTGCTGAATACTAACTTAAGTGCGATAATTTAAACAAATCTGAACCCACATAACTTACTAAAAACATAAATCAGTCACAGTGAAAAATTTCTTCCTTAATCATTTAATCAGCAAACTATCTGAAAAAGTTCATATTCGGGCAGTATTAATCGTACCATTTATGATACAGATTATTTTAGCAGTGAGCCTAACCGGTTATTTTTCTTTCCGTAATGGCCAAGAAACTATTAATGATTTAGCTACTCAATTACATAGTGAAATTACCGCCAGAATTGAACAATATATTAATACTTATCTAAATTTTCCATCATTAGTAGTCAATATGAATGCTAATTCTGTAGCTAATGAACTACTTGATATACACGAGTTACGCAGTTGGTTACCATATTTATTAAAACAAAGTCATATATTTAAAGAATTAAGTTATATCTATTGCGGTAATTACAAAGGTGATTACATTGCTTTCCAAAGATTAAATAATGGCAAATTAGCTTACAATATAAAAGATAATAAAACTAATGGCTTAATGGCAGATTATAGATTTGATGAAACAGGTAATGCGGTTAATATTGATAATACAACTTACGATCCACGTTTACGTCCTTGGTATCAACTTGCAGTAAAAGCTGCTAAAGCTAGATGGACTAATATTTATCCATTTATCGGTTCTAAAGGCACTAATCAACCAGGAATGAGTTTTGTATATCCTTACTATGATAAAGATGGAACTTTATTAGGAGTATTAGGTTCAGATTTTACTTTAAATAGAATTAGTGACTTTTTACGTAGTATGAAAATTGGTAAGACTGGCAAAACATTTATCGTTGAACGGTCTGGATTATTAGTTGGTGGTTCATTTTCATATGCTTCTTTTGATGAGAAAAAACAGCGTCTTAAAGCTAGGGATGTTAAAGACCCATTGATTCAAGCTACAGCTAAATATTTAGTCAGTCATTATGGTGATTTTAGCCAAATTAATAATAGTAAAAAGATCAATTTTTCTTATCAGAATGAAAAACAATTAGTGCATGTGTCACCTTTTCATAATAAGTTTGATTTAGATTGGTTAATTATAGTGGTAGTTCCAGAAGCAGATTTTATGGAACGGATTAATGCTAACACTTACAATACATTATGGTTAACTTTAATAGCTTTAATTATTGCAACTTTAATTGGGATTTTTACTTCTAAATTTATAGTACAACCTATCTTACGCCTTAATCAAGCTGCTAAAAAATTGGCTGCCGGTGATTGGGAACAGACCTTACCAGTTGATCGAGCTGATGAGTTAGGGGCTCTTGCTAATTCATTTAATAGCATGGCTAAACAACTAAAAACCTCTTTTAATACTCTTGAAGAACAAAATTCTGAGTTGCAACGTTTGGACAGATTAAAAAATGAATTTTTGGCTAATACTTCTCATGAATTACGTACTCCATTAAATGGTATTATTGGGATTGCAGATTCTTTAAACGACGGTTCTACTGGTGAATTGCCACAAGCTACTTGTGATAATTTAAATATGATTGTTCTTAGTGGCAGACGTTTAGCTAATTTAGTCAATAATATTCTCGATTTTTCTAAGCTAAGACACAAAAATATAGAATTAGAAGTACAATCAATAGATTTACACAAATGTGTTGATGTAGTTTTTACCTTAAGCAAACCACTTATAGGTAAGAAAAAATTAAAATTAATTAATTTAGTTTCAGAAAATTTACCTCAAGCAGCAGCTGATGAAAATAGATTGCAACAAATTTTACACAATTTAATTAGTAATGCGGTTAAATTTACTGATAGTGGTCATGTAGAAATTCTTGCGAAGATTAAAAAAGGTTTTATTAAAGTTAGTATTTCTGACACTGGGATCGGAATTCCGTCTAATAAGCTAGATAGTATTTTTAAATCGTTTGAACAAGCCGATGGTACTACTGCACGAGTTTACGGAGGAACTGGTTTAGGTTTAACTATCACTAAACAACTAGTAGAATTACACAGTGGTAAAATTTCAGTTTCTTCTGAACTTGGCATAGGTTCTAGATTTGTGTTTACTTTACCGATCAATATTCCTAAAAATAAATTGCCATTTGTATCAATTCCAATTCTTAATAAAAAAACTAATTATATACATTCAGTTTCAAAATATTCATGTAAAAACTGTAAGATTTTTATAATTGGCGATGAATTGGCAAGCATACAAATTTTAGTAAGCTATTTAGAAAAAAATTATCTAACTGATATTGCAATAAATGATGCTAAATTTTTAAAAACTGATGGTTATCAACCAGATTTGGTTTTACTGGATATGTTGGAAACCGGATTAATTGAAAATTGTCATAAAATAAGACAGCATTTTACAGCTAATGAATTACCAATCATAACTTTAACTACTGAAAATGAAATTACTACCTTAAACCAAGTTTTTGATGCTGGAGCTAATGATTATTTAGTAAAACCGATTTCTAAATATGAATTAGTTGCAAGAATTGGAGTTCAATTAAGTTTATCTAAACAATTCAGATCATTAAATAGATTTGTATCTCCACAAATTTTATCTTTGCTCAACAAAAAAGATTTTAGTGAAGTGTATTTAGGTGATCAAATTTGTACAGAAATGTCTATTTTAAGTAGTAGAATCAGAGATTTTAATAATTTATCAAAAGATATGACAGCTCAAAATAATTTGAAATTTGTTAATTCTTATCTTAAACGCATGAATCCTATCATAAGTAAACATGGAGGATTTTTAAATAAATATATTGGCAATATGTTGGTAACTTTGTTTAATGATGATGTTGATATAGCGATCCAAGCTGGGTTAAATATGCTAGATGAATTAAAGCAATATAATCAACATAGAATAAGAGTCGGTTATGTTCCTATCCAAATTAGCATTGCCATTGATACTGGTGACTTTACATTGGGAGTGGTTGGAAAACAGCAACAAATGGATTTAACTCTAGTTAGTGAAGTGGTTAACCTCACCTCTCAAATAATTGATTTAACTGATAATTATGAAGTATCATTATTAATTACTCAAAATACTTATGCTAAATTAAAAGACCCAAACAAATATTCTTTACGGATGATAGATGGAATTTCTCTTCAAGAAAACAGTAAGCCAGTCAGTATTTATGAGATATTCGATGCTGATGAACCAGAAAATAAACAAGGTAAATTAGTAACTAAGGATATATTTACAAATGCTGTATTTTTATATGAACAGAACGAATATACTCAAGCAAAAAAATTATTTGATGAATGTTTAATCCAAAATCCACTGGATACAGTTGCAAAATCTTACCTTAAACGTTGGGCAGTTATGCAATGTTCATAAATTTAATAAGTGACGCAATATTAATTTTAATTAGACATCATTCCTAAATAAGGTTAAATAAATGTAGGATGCAATGAACGAAGGGAATTGCATCAAGATGTAATTCGTAAACTCATTACATCCTACTAGCTTTGGTCAATTTCACGTCGTTAATACATACTTAGCTATTTTCGGTATTTAGGAAACGATTTCTAATATCAGACATAGCATTTCCCAATTAGATAAACTATAGTAATATAAGTAGTTTAGTTTGAATTTAATTAAGAATTATTCTTCTCTAATTGCTTCTGCTGGTTCAATGGCTGTAGTCTTCCAAGCGGCTAATAAAGAACTAAGTGTAGCGATAACTATTGTGATTATAAAAATTAATCCAAAATAAGTGGATGGTAAGGTACAAATTTTACTTCCTATCTCATTAATAAACATTAAATTAATAGTATAAGAAATTGCGATATAACCACTACCCGCAACTATATTACTTAGGATAACAATAATAATTGCCTGATAAACAGGAAACCTAAAGACCTGCAAGCAAGATAATCCCATTAATCTAAGTACTCCAATATCACGTTTTTTTCTTTCCACTGAAGCATATAAACTAGCAATTAAAGCAGCCATACCGCCAGCGATGCCAACAATTGCAATAAGCCAAAATATCCTAGTTAATCCTTTATCTAATATCTTAAGTTTTTCTATTTCTTGAATTTGAGCTATAATATCAATGTCTTGAGAAATAAAATAGCTATATAATTCTGGAATATCATCAATACTTTTAGCATATAAACGAAAACCATGATAATTAGTTTTAGCTGATAAGAACGTTTTCTGTCTCTGATCAAAAATAATTTGATTGATTTGTCCAGTACGCAAAATACCAATCAATTCAATTGGTACTATTATATTCTTATTGAAACTAGCACCTTGATTATTAACTGGAAATACCACTTCTCCTCCAATGACTTTACTAGTTAATGAAATTACTGGAGATTTATCATTATTAGGCAATAAAGCTTGCCCTTGACGAGCGAAATTGGTATTAATATCAAATTTACCCCAGGGTAATTCTGGCAATCCTAAAATATCAGTTTGTAATTTAGATAAAGATAAGCCAATAATTTTAGTATTATTTTTATCTGTAATCATAACATTGTTTACAAATGGTAAAATGATAGCTGATTTACCACGAAGCTTATTTTTGACAATATTTAAACTATTTGTTGTAATTGGATTATTCTTAGCTGATATTTTATAAATAGCATAATTATTAGGAGGGTAAAAGTTTAATTCCTGTTCAAATTCATTTGCTTGAACTTTAATAATTTCGGTAAGTCCGGTGCTAACGGTTAAATTGATTTCATCTATTGAGGTCAAATTTTGAGGTAATAAAAGCCATAATCCATCATAATTTAAAGGTGGTAATACTATGCCACCAGGCCAATTACGATTATAAACAGCTCGACCTTCTTTATAGGTCTCAACATCATTGACAAACTCAAATGGAGCATAAATTCGTGTCAGAGAATCTGCTCTAGGATTTAATATTGCCACTACCCGTAATTTTACTTGTACTGATTCTTTATTTTTATCTCTAGTACGAGTAATTTCAGCATTAAGTATGTCACCTTTTTTTACTCCTAAATCTTTAGCAGCAGTATAGCTCAATACACACTCATCTTGCTGGGGGATAACACCATTATTGGTTAAAATTAATGGATCGTTGTAATCTGTAGGCACTAAATCAATTAACAAACGTTTCTTATTAGTTGTCACTCTGATAACTGAAGAACCACGTAAAATAGTTGGGATTACAAACTCAATATCATCCCGTTGTTTAAACTGTGTAAACCATTGTGAACTAAGCCGTAAGGTTCTAGCTGGACGGATTTCTCTATTAACTGGGTCTTCCATTAAACGTTCATGCATAGTTTGAATTGTGCCATATTTCAATCCTAATAGAACTAATAATGGAGTCAATATAGATGCTATTGCTAACACCATGCACAAAGTTAAAATCCATTCATGCCATAAATCTAAGATAGCGAGCCGAGTTATTATAGGTAATTTCACTGTTTTAACAAGTATGATTGAGTTAAGGTATCAGATACATCAGAAACATCAAAACTATAAGTTACATCTGCAAAAGGAGCAACTAAATTATGATTATGAGTAACCATCACAATAATCGTGCCATTTTCTTTAGCTATATTATGAAACTCTTGAATAATATTTAATGCTCTCCTTTCATCAACTGCAGCTGTAGGCTCATCAGCAAGTATAATTTGTGGGTGATGACTTATAGCTCGTAAAATAGCTACTCGTTGACGTTGACCACCAGATAAATATTGTGGTTTTTTATTCAGTATTCCACTTATATCAAGTCGTTCGGCTAATTCTTTAATTTTAGAATCATGAAATCCATTAATTTCTGATACCAATCGCAAATTTTGCAATACAGTTAAAAATGGCAATAAACCACCAGTTTGTAATACATAACCAAAATGCAATCGACGTAGCATTGCTAAAGTTTCTTCTTGTTGTTGTTCCCATAATTGTTTAATATCAATTGTTTTTGAATCATAATAAGTAAATTGTTCACAAGAATTAGGTTTAGAAACTAAAGCTAGTATATCCAATAAGGTACTTTTACCACAACCACTTTCACCGACAACAGCGACAAATTGGCCTTTATATAATTGTAATTGTTCAATATAAAGTTCAAAAGTTGCCCCACCTTGTTCACGGTGTTTTAATATATTTTTCAATTCTAAAACTAAAGTAGTCATCGTTGATAGTGTAGCAAATAATTAGATTTAATGTTACAATATATTATATTAACTGCTTGGAAGCAAATATGACATCCCAAACTATATTAGTTGTTGATGATAGCCGAGTTTCTAGGATGCTAGTACGGGCTATTATTGATCATGCCGATAAAAAATTGCAAATTGTAGAAGCTAATACTGGAGAAGAAGCCTTAACAAAAATTAAGGATATTGTTGTAAATACTGCAATTTTGGATCTGAATATGCCCGGTATGGATGGGTTAATGTTAGCGAAAGAGTTATTACAGCATTTTCCTGATATTAAGATAGGTTTACTGACTGCTAATATTCAGGATATGATCCGACAGAAAGCTAAAGATTTAGGAATAAGTTTTATCCCAAAACCAATTACTGAAGAAAAAATCTTGAGTTTCATTTATGGATGATAACATTCAATTGTCCGAATTACAGTACGATGCAATTGTTGAATTATTAAACATTGGAATGGGATATTCTGCTAAAGCTTTAAGCGAAATAGTTAATGAAGAAATTAAATTATCAGTTCCTAGTCTTGAATTTTTATATAAACAACAAATGGTTGAATATTTCGATACTTTATCCAAAAATATAGTTGTAATCAAACAATCTTTTCAAGGAGCTTTTTATGGCGATGCTTTGCTAATATTTGCTCAAAATAAAGGGATGAGATTGATTAATATTTTGATGAAAAACCAAGTATCTGCTACAGAATTATTAGAGTTAGAAGCAGATGCTATAAAAGAAATTGGGAATATTGTACTAAATACTTGTCTTGCAACTTGTAGCAATTTATTATCCAAGGATTTAATTACTGAGATACCAGTCTTTATAAAAGGTACAGCTGAAGAAATATTTAATAATGGATTTGATAATAATATAATATTATTTATACAAGTTAAATTCAGTTTACAGCATGAATATATAGATGGTTATGTAGTATTTATTTTGGAAACCTCAGCAATCGAACAATTGAAAGTTAATATTGATAAATACCTGTCTGAAAATACTTAAATAGATTTCTTAATAAATGAAATTACTAGCAATTGATACTTCCACTGAAGCCTGTTCCTGTGCTTTATATATAGATGGCGAAACCCAATTTCGTAGCCAACTTACCCCAAGACAACATACTAAACTAATCCTACCAATGGCAGATGAATTACTTGCCGAAGCTGGTATAAACCCCAATCAACTGGACGGTGTAGCTGTTGGAAAAGGGCCTGGTAGTTTTACTGGACTACGGATTGCTTGTGGAGTAGCACAAGGCATAGCATTTGCTGTTGACATACCAATAGCTCCAATATCTTCTTTAGCAACTTTAGCTCAAGCTGCTTATATTGAAACTGGGGAAAAACAAATTTTATCTGTAATTGACGCTAGAATGGAAGAAATTTATTATGGATATTATATCTTAAATTCACAAGAAATTATGCAGTGTCAGACTGTAGATAAAGTAGCCAAACCAAATTCTATTGATTTACCTATAACTGAAAAATGGTATGGAACTGGTAGTGGCTGGATTTATGCCGAAATATTACAAAACAAACTAAAAACGTTATTACAAAATTATCAAATAGATAAATATACCCAAGCTAGTGCAATGATTCCATTGGCATTAAACTTATTTAAACAAGGCCAAGTAGTTTCTGCTGAAAATATTAGTCCAGTATATTTACGTGGAATGAATAGATAAAAACTTATTTTTCATATTATTGAAATGACTATAACTGTTACAAGTTGGCCAGCTCCAGCTAAATTAAATTTATTTTTACATATTACATCTCGTAGAAAAGATGGTTATCATAATTTACAAACCATTTTTCAATTTCTTGATTATAGTGATATTTTAAATTTTAAACTTAGACAAGACGGTCAGTTATTTTGCGTATCTACATTAACAGATTTAAATCCAGAACAAGATTTGACCCTAAAAGCAGCTCGTTTACTTAAACAATACAGTAATACAAAACAAGGTGTAGATATAAAGGTAGAAAAAAAAATTCCAGTGGGTGGTGGATTAGGAGGGGGTAGCTCTGATGCCGCAACTGCCTTATTAGCCTTAAATCAGCTATGGAAACTAAATTTATCACTTGATATTTTAGCTAAATTAGGATTAGAATTAGGAGCAGATATACCAGTTTTTATATATGGTCATGCTGCATGGGCTGAAGGAATAGGTGAAATTTTAACCCCAGTAGATTTAGATGAACCTTGGTATTTAGTAATCCATCCAGGTTGTAATATATCAACAGCCGAAGTTTTTAATGCTAAAGACTTGACAAGAGATTCTTTTCCTATTATAATGCGGGATTTCGTAGTAGGTAAAAGTGTTAATACATTTGAAGCAATAGTATGTGAGAATTATCCACAAGTGAATCAAGCTATTAAATGGTTGAATCAATATAGTTCTGCTAAGTTAACTGGAACTGGAGCTTGTTTGTTTGCTAAGTTTGATGATTATACTAAAGCTAATGTAGTATTTAAACAATTACCAAAAAGGTGGCGGGGTTTTGTTACTCAAGGAAAAAATATTTCTCCGGCTCATTTTAAAAATATGAAAACAACCTTATAATTTCCAATCTTCTCTATAATTGGGGTATAGCCAAGCGGTAAGGCACTGGGTTTTGATCCCATGATCCCAGGTTCGAATCCTGGTACCCCAGCCAATTCTAAATTCATCAACTTAAACTCGCGGGAGTCCTTGCTGTGTCTGCTAACCGCATGATGGTCTTTACTGGCAATGCCAATCCTACTTTAGCCAACTCAGTAGCTAAACATCTGAATTTACCTTTGGGAAAAGCTGTAGTTAACCGTTTTAGCGATGGTGAAACTATGGTAGAACTGCACGAAAATGTTCGTGGCAAAGATGTTTTTATTATCCAACCAACTTGTGCTCCTACCAATGATAATTTGATGGAATTATTGGTTTTTGTTGATGCAGTTCGACGTGCTTCAGCTAGTAGAGTCACAACCGTAATTCCCTATTTTGGTTATTCGCGTCAAGATCGTCGCACCCGTTCTGCTAGAGTTCCTATTAGTGCTAAGGTAGTCGCTAATATGCTTGCTAGCGTTGGTACTGATCGAGTATTAACCGTCGATTTACATGCCGAACAAATTCAAGGTTTTTTCGATTTTCCAGTTGATAATGTTTATGCTTCACCAATTCTAGTCAGTGATATTTGGCGACTTGAATATCCTAACTTAATGGTAGTATCACCAGATGTTGGAGGAGTAGTTCGAGCTAGAGCTTTAGCCAAACAATTAGACGATGCTGACCTAGCTATTATTGATAAACGTCGACCACGTCCAAATGAATCTATAGTAATGAATATCATTGGTAAAGTGGAAAATCGTACTTGTGTAATTATTGATGATATGGTTGATACAGCTGGAACTTTATGTGAAGCCGCTGGAGCATTAAAAAAACACGGAGCTTCTAAGGTAGTAGCTTATTGCACTCATCCAGTATTATCTGGTAAGGCAGTGACCAATATTGAAAATTCACTATTAGATGAATTAATTGTTACAAACACTATCCCACTTGCAACAAATGCCGCAGAATGTCATAATATTCGTCAACTAAGTATTGCAGCAATGCTAGCTGAAATTATGCGCCGTATCAGTGAAGAAGAATCAGTCAGTTCTTTATTTATGGATTAGCTTCTGGTCGCGGAAGTTAATATTTTAAACTTAAAATATAAGATTATAAAAAATGGAAAATTTTGAAATTAATGCACAAACGCGTACTGATATGGGTAAAGGTGCGAGCCGCCGCCTACGTCGTACCGGTAATACTACAGCAATTATTTATGGTGGAGGCAAAAAACCAATACCTTTAACAGTATCTCATAATGAATTGTTAAAACATTTAGAAAATGAAGCTTTTTATTCACATATTCTAACTGTTAATATAGATAATCAGCCAGAAAAAGTAGTACTAAAAGACTTACAGCGTCATCCTTATAAGTCAGTTATTTTACATATGGACTTACAAAGAGTGAACGAGAATGAAAAAATTCATATGAAAGTGCCATTGCATTTTATGAATGAAGAAGAATGTCTTGGTGTCAAACAAGGTGGTGGAGTTATCGCTCGTCAGAAATCTGACCTTGATATTCGTTGTTTACCTAAAGATTTACCAGAATTTATAGAAGTTGATATTGCTAAAATTGAGCTTAATCAGATTGTACATATGTCAGATTTAATATTGCCTGAAGGAGTTGAATTAGCTGTTGTAACTAATAAAGGTGATAAGCATGACTTGCCTGTTGTATCTATACATTTAGCTCGTGGTGATACAGCTGACGAAGATGAAGTAAGTGAAGAACAACCTGAAGAAAAAGAATAAAATTGTATATTAAATATTATTTTGATGATAATCTAATTTTTAAGTAATTAAATGTAGGTTGGGTAGAATTTTAACTGAAACCAAACTTTAGGTTTTATTATCACTTTACCCAATCTATAATTTAAAATATAGATATGATATTCACTTAAAAATAAATAGTTCTGACCATTTATATAAATACTCGATTTTAAATAATCAGAATTATAGTATATAAATAATTGTCCTTAAAATACCATCTAAAAAATATTAGATGCAAATCACCTAGCATTGCATTATAATGATTATGACACTATCACAACTATGCTGACTGTCAATTCCAGTATTTAAATTTTTGTCATCAATCAAAGTCTGTCATTTTAAAATACCAAGAATTTTAGCTATATTTAAGTACTTAATCTTACTTGAATAAACACATATATATATATAAAAGAGGATATTTATGTCTGAAAAGTTACTTTTTACTTCTGAATCTGTTTCTGAAGGCCATCCTGATAAAGTTGCTGATCAAATTTCTGATGCTATCTTAGATGCTTTATTAACCAAAGATATTAAATCACGAGTTGCTTGTGAGACCATGATTAAAACTGGTATGGTAATAGTAGCTGGTGAAATAACTACTAATGCCAATATTGATGTAGAACATGTCGTACGAGAAACTATAAAAGGAATTGGTTATAACAGTTCAGATATGGGATTTGATTGGGAATCATGTGCAGTTTTATCAGCACTTGGAAAACAATCAACTGACATTGCCATGGGTGTTGATGAAACTGAATCTCATGAACAAGGCGCTGGAGACCAGGGTCTGATGTTTGGTTATGCTACTAATGAAACTGATGTATTGATGCCAGCTCCGATAACTTATGCGCATCGTTTAGTAAAACGCCAAGCTGAAGTGCGTAAAAATGGTACTTTGCCTTGGTTGCGGCCAGATGCTAAGAGTCAGGTAACATTTCGTTATGAAGGTAGTAAACCAGTTGGAATTGATGCAGTAGTTTTGTCAACTCAACATAATCCAGAAGTTGATAATAAAACCATTCGTGAAGCTGTGATGGAAGAAATTATTAAACCTGTTTTACCAGCGGAATGGATGGATAACAATACTCAAATTCACATTAATCCAACAGGTCGGTTTGTAATTGGTGGCCCAGTAGGAGATTGTGGTTTAACTGGTCGTAAGATAATTGTAGATACTTATGGCGGCATGGCACGACATGGTGGTGGAGCATTTTCTGGCAAAGACCCTTCTAAGGTTGATCGTTCTGCTGCTTATGCAACTCGTTATGTGGCTAAGAATATTGTGGCTGCTGGTTTGGCAGAAAGATGTGAAATCCAAATATCTTACGCAATTGGAGTGGCTGAACCAACTTCGATTAGAGTAGAAACTTTCGGTACTGGTAAAATCGATGAAGCTCGTTTAACCCAATTAATACGGGAACATTTTGATTTACGTCCTCGTGGTTTAGTGGCAATGTTAGATTTATTACGACCAATTTATGCTGATACTGCTAGCTATGGTCACTTTGGCCGTGAAGAAACTCAGTTTACATGGGAAAATACTGATAAAGCCACTCAGCTTAAAGAAGCGGCTGGTATTTAAACTATATGCTGTATAATATTATATATTTCTGATATAATTCAATAGAAATCCGGATTTATATGAATTTATAATTGTATGGGGGATTTAAACCCCATCATAGCTTGTTATATAAATTTGTATAGATTTATAATTTAGCAATCCAACAGGAGTGAAAATGAGTACACAACCACCAATCGTTAATTTAACCCCAGATTATAAAGTTGCTGATATGAAATTGGCCGAATGGGGTCATAAAGAAATTGCGATTGCAGAAACAGAAATGCCCGGTTTAATACAATTACGAAAAGAATATGGAGATGAAAAACCATTAAAAGGAACTCGCATTGCTGGTTGTTTACACATGACAATCCAAACTGCAGTTTTAATTGAAACTTTAGTGGTTTTAGGGGCAGAAGTACGTTGGTCTTCATGTAATATTTTCTCTACTCAAGATCATGCTGCTGCTGCTATTGCTGATCAAAATATTCCAGTATTTGCTTGGAAAGAAGAATCAGAAGAAGAATTTTGGTGGTGTATAGAACAAACTATTTTTGGTCCTGATGGTTGGCGGCCTAATATGATCTTGGATGATGGTGGAGATTTAACTCAGATCATGCATGATAAATATTCTGATTTACTTAAAGATATAAAAGGTATCTCTGAAGAAACTACTACTGGCGTACATCGTCTGTATGAAATGATGAAAGATGGTTCTTTAAAAGTTCCTGCTATCAATGTTAATGATTCAGTTACCAAGTCAAAATTTGATAATTTATATGGTTGTCGTGAATCTTTGATGGATGGTATCAAACGTGCTACAGACGTGATGATTGCTGGTAAAGTTTGTGTAGTTTTAGGCTATGGTGATGTTGGTAAAGGCTGTACTCAAGCATTTCGTGGTTTAGGAGCAACTGTATGGGTAACAGAAATAGATCCAATTTGTGCGTTACAAGCAACTATGGAAGGTTATCGAGTTGTAACTATGGAGCAAGCTGCTCCATTGGCTGATATTTTTGTTACTACTACAGGTAATGTTGGCGTGGTAACTCATGAACATATGAAACAAATGAAAGATCAAGTTATAGTGTGTAATATTGGTCATTTTGATTCAGAAATTGAAGTTGCTGAAATTCGTCAATATGAATGGGAAAATATTAAACCACAAGTTGATCATATAATATTTCCTGATGGTAAAAGATTAATTTTACTAGCAGAAGGCCGTTTAGTTAATTTAGGTTGTGCTACCGGTCACCCTAGTTTTGTAATGTCCAATTCTTTTGCTAATCAAGTATTAGCCCAAATGGAATTATGGAAAAATCATGCAAGCTATGAAAATAAAGTATATGTATTACCTAAATATTTAGACGAAAAGGTTGCAAGAATGCATTTACAACGTTTAGGAGCTAACTTAACCGAATTAACACCAAATCAAGCCACTTATTTAAATATACCTGTAGAAGGTCCTTATAAACCAGAACATTACAGATATTAATAGTTTTAATTGCTATCACTGTGTATCACATTCTCAGTATCAATAAATCTAGCAACAGCATAAAATGAGTGTAGGTATCTTACTAATTACCCATGATGATATAGGCTCTGCCCTATTGGAGAGCTTAGAGAAGATGCTAGGTACTTTACCATTGCCGGTTAAGATATTGCCTGTTCGTCATGAAAATGAATTTTTTGAATTTTGTTATCATGCAAAAAATATCTGTAACACTCTAAATAAAGAACATGGGGTATTAGTACTTACCGATTTATTTGCTGCTACACCTTGTAATATTGCTAGTAAATTGATTCCTGATTGTAGAGTTCGAGTGGTAGCAGGGGTAAATTTCCCTATGTTAGTTAGAATTATGAACTATTCAACAGCTGATTTAGATACAATGGTGAGTATAGCCATATCTGGTGGATGTCAAGGGATATTAGATGTTAATTCAGTAATAGAAGAATAAAATATATGTAATCATGTTAAAACAAACCATTACTATTGTTAATAAATTAGGTTTACATGCGAGAGCAGCAACCAAATTGGTTAGATTAGCTTCACAATTTGATAGTTCAATTCAAGTAAAACGTAAACAACGAGAAGTAAATGGCAAAAGTATTATGGGAGTAATGTTATTAGCAGCTGCTAAAGGTTGTGAAATAGAATTATCAGTTGATGGAATTGATGAAAAAACAGCTATGTTACAGATAAGCGACCTTATTAAGGACCGTTTTGGAGAAGAAGAGTGAGTTTAACTTTACATGGCATTGGAGTATCAAAAGGTATTGCTATTGGTAAAGTTCACGTTATCCGTCGTGATGTTTTAGAAATCAGCCATGAATCTGTGACTGATATTGATGCAGAGGTTATCCGTTTTAAAAATGCTATTGACTTAGCTCATCAACAATTAGAACATATAAAAGAACAAATTCCTGTAGACTCAACCGTTGACATAGCCTCATTTATTGATTCCCACCTCTTAATGCTTGAGGACAGCCTGTTAGCTAAAGCTCCAATTGACTTAATTTACGAACATAATTGTAACGCTGAATGGGCTTTGCAAATGCAGAGTAATGAAATTATTCAGATTTTTGATAATATGGATGATCCATATCTAAGTTCTCGTAAAAATGATATTGAACAAGTAGTTATTCGGATTCAAAGAATTCTCCACGGTCATGCCGATATATCATTCGAAACTACATTAACTTGTTTAGCAAATACTATCATTTTAGCTGATGATTTAAGTCCAGCTGATACTGTATTGATGCAACATCAAGGCATTTTAGCATTTGCTACTGAATTTGGAGGAACTACTTCACATACGGCTATTTTGGCTCGTAGTTTGGGGATTCCTGCAATAGTTGGTTTGCGAAAAGCTCAGCCTTATATAAAAGCTGATGATACTTTGATTATTGATGGTGAACAAGGAGTAATATTTATATCACCAGATGAACATTGTTTACGTCATTACCAAATTCGTCAAAATGAACAAAGACATTTCCGAGCTGTTTTAAGCAAAATAAAATCTTCTCCAACTGTTACTCAAGACGGAATTCCCATTACTTTACATGCCAATATTGAGTTTCCGGAAGATATGGATGCAGTAAAACGGGTTGGTGGCAAAGGAGTTGGTCTATATCGTACTGAGTTTCTATTTATGAATCGGCATACTCCACCAGAAGAGGATGAACATTTTGATGCATATCTAAAAGTTATAAATGCTATGCAAGGTGGCCCAATAACAATCCGTACCCTTGATCTAGGGGCTGATAAACAAATATTAGGTAATCATGCAACAACCTGTAATTCAGCTCTTGGCCTACGAGCTATCAGACTATGCCTAAATAATTCCAAGCTATTTAAACCACAGTTACGAGCAATTATCCGAGCTTCTGCACTTGGCCAAGTACGGATGATGATTCCGATGATAACTGGATTTCAAGAATTAACTCAAGTATTTAATATAATCAAAGAAATAAGACAAGAATTACAAGAAAAATCTTTAGCTTTTAATCCGAAAATGCCATTTGGGGTTATGTTAGAAGTTCCAGCTATGGCTATTTGTACTGATTTAATAGCTCCTCAAGTTGATTTTTTGTCAGTTGGTACTAATGATTTAATCCAATATACTTTAGCAATAGACAGAGGTGATGAGGCAGTAAATTATTTATACGATCCTTTACATCCGGCAATACTACGTTTAATTAAAATGAGTGTTGATGCAGCTACTAAGGCCAATAAACCAATTAGTATGTGTGGTGAGATGGCAAGTGATAGCCAGTATGTAAAATTATTATTAGGCTTAGGTTTACGTTCATTTAGTGTTAATCCAGAATCTTTTTTAGAAGTTAAACAAATTATTAAAAATAGTAATATAAAAAATTTAACTAAAT
The DNA here is from genome assembly GCA_030627235.1 of Thioploca sp. Lineage (GTDB taxonomy): Bacteria > Pseudomonadota > Gammaproteobacteria > Beggiatoales > Beggiatoaceae > DRQV01. The sequence goes on along the minus strand of DAOUSL010000001.1, from coordinate 19,281 downwards.
TTACTAGCCAAACTATGGCAATGAATTCTCCAACAGCAATTACTGAATCGTTGAAGTATATCAATCTCTAAATTCCTGCCTATGACCACTCTGGACAGCTTGCATGAAGCCCTAAATAATGGGATTAAAGCTGAAATAAACAATATTATTAATGAATTACATCCATCTGAAATTGCTGATGTTTTAGAGTCATTACCGATCAAACAAAGATTTGAATTATGGCAACTAAAAAATATTGATCCAGGGGATATTCTACCTCATATAAGTGAAAATGTACGACTTGAGTTAATGCTCAACATGCCGATTGCAAACATTACTGTCGCTGCTGAAAATATGGCAATTGATGATGCTGTTGATATACTTCAAAATTTACCAGATGAAATAGTGGAAAAAGTTTTACAAGCTATGAACTGGAGACATCGGCAACGTTTAACACAAGTGCTGTTTTATCCAAAAGATTCAGCTGGTGGTTTGATGAATACGGATGTATTGACAGTTCGTATGGAAATGACTTTAAAAATGGTATCATATTATTTACGTCGGTTAAAACAATTGCCAGAAAAAACTGATGTTCTAATGGTAGTCGATTGTAATAATTGTTATCGTGGAATGTTATCATTGCTAGATATATTAACTAATACTCCCAAATTCACAGTTTCACAAGTGATGTCTTCTGAAATAGAGCCAATTTCTGCTCATTTATCTGCCCATGACGTTGCTATTCTGTTTGAACAAAGAGACTTATTATCTGCTCCAGTAGTTGATGAACAAGGTTATTTAATGGGGCGTATTACAGTTGACGATGTAGTGGATGTAATTCGTTCTGAAGCTGATCATCATTTAATGGGACAAGCTGGATTAGATGGTGATGACGATATGTTTGCTCCAATTTTAACTACCATGAAAGATAGAGCATTATGGTTAGGAGTAAATTTAGCTACAGCATTTTTAGCTGCATATGTAATTGGTTTGTTTTCAACTACTTTAGAACAAATGGTTGCACTAGCAATATTGATGCCGGTAGTAGCTAGTATGGGAGGAATTGCTGGTAGTCAAACTTTAACTATTGTAATTCGTGGTATGGCATTAAATCAGATTAGTAATACTAATATAATATGGTTATTAAAGAAAGAATTAGCTGTTGGATTATTAAATGGGATGATATGGGCAATTGTGGTGGCTCTAATTGCTATCGTATGGTTTAGCAATGTAAAATTAGGAATAATTATTGGTTGTGCCTTACTGATTAATTTATCATTAGCTGCTTTATCAGGAGTATTTATACCATTTATTTTACGTCGGTTATCTATCGACCCAGCTTTAGCCGCAGGAGTTACCTTGACTACAATTACTGATATTATTGGTTTTGGTACATTATTAGGATTAGCAACTATATTTTTATTATGAATATTCTTATAATTGCCTTAAACTCCAATACCATTGTTTTAAAATTTCTTTAAATTCCGAGTAATCCACCACAGTTCCCTCAACAGCTGATATTATTTCAATAATAGTAAATAAAAATACTACAACTGCTCCAACTCTACCAAGATATTCTTCCATTCGCTGCCACAATTCAATAACAACATTTGATGGTTCATAACCGTTTAATATTTGTGAAGATAAACTAGCAATAATATTTCGTTGAGTGTTACTTGCTATATTAATCAGGTTATGATCTTGGTGTATAGAACGTAGTAATGATGCTGGCACAATACTAGAATATTTATAAAATTCCCCTAAAATTTCAATTGGTAAAAAATGTCCTAAATCATTATCTTCAGAATCAAAATCATATTCCCCAATAATTTTTACTAAAGTAAAATGGTTAGAATCAGGAATATTTTTTACCACGACTAAATCATCTTCCTTAATATCACAGAGCATTGACTTGCAAGAATGCCAGACTTGTTTTTCCTCTGAATTTAGATATTCTTTATCTTTAAGGATTTTTAAGTTTAATTTTTTATGGTATCCCCAACCTTGGCTTAATTTATTATGATATTTTAATTGTTCTATAAAACAATCTTGATTTACTTCTTCAACATTCCAAAACCAGCACTGTGGCTTATAACTCCAAAACCAATTGGGAGATTTTTTAAACATATATTACCAAAATCTAATAATATTAATGAATCTATCAAAATCCACTACTGCACCTTCTATAGACGATGCAACTTGAAAAAAAGCAATAATAAATAAGAAAATAGCTCCTATAAATCCTAAATGTTCTACTTCCCATTGCCATAGTTGAACGATGAAATTAGCTGATTTTTTAGTTATTTTAGGATTTTTATTAACCTGTAAAACTAAATTTTTAACAGTGTCACATTGATAATTACGAGTCATATGAATTGGATGTATTTCTCTATTTAAAACCCTTAATAATGATGAAGGAACAATTTTTGAATATTTATAAAACTCACCTAAGGTTTCAATTGGTAAAAAATGACTTAAATTGCCTTTTTTTGGAGCAAAGTTAAATCTATATTCTCCTATTACCCTGACTATGGTAAAATGATCATAATTTGGAATGTTTTTTATAATAATTAAATCATTTTTTTTAATATCAATCAACATCATTTTACAACTATCCCATATATACCATTCTTCATTAATCAAATTTTTTTTACTTTTAGCATTAAGATAATGTAAGTTTATTCTTTTATTATAACCACACTCTTGTCCGATCATTTGATTTGTCTTAAGCTGCTCTATAAAGTATTTTTTATTTATTTTACTAACATTCCATATCCAACAATGTGATTTCATTATTTTTTCTAAATCCTGAATAAATTATTACATTAAATTGCTAATTATAGTATTATAAACTATTATTTACATATAGATAACATTATGGTGTGTTTATTGCTTTTATTTGATCCAAAATATAATCATATCTTATGTATGATAAAATTAAGAGTATATATTATGAATATGTTAAGAATATTTTTGAGTAGTTTTATTATTGTTTTTTCTTTCAGTAATATAGCAATAGCTAATGATATTTCTACTGATAATAAAGAAACTAAGTTATATAAACAACTTATACCAGATGCTCCATTGCGTAGAAGGGAATCAGGTTTTGTAAATGGAGAAAACGGAAACGTATCTCGTGGAGTCAGAGGAGTTCGTGGAGTCAGGGGCGTTCGTGGAGTCAGAGGAGTTCGTGGAGTCAGGGGCGTTCGTGGAGTCAGAGGCGTTCGTGGAGTCAGAGGCGTTCGTGGAGTCAGAGGCGTTCGTGGAGTCAGAGGTGTTCGTGGAGTCAGAGGCGTTCGTGGAGTCAGAGGCGTTCGTGGAATCAGAGGCGTTCGTGGAGTCAGGGGTGTTCGTGGACTTAGAGGTCTTCGTGGACTTAGAGGTGTTCGTGGACTTAGGGGTGTTCGTGGACTTAGGGGTGGTAGTGAACTTAAGGATGAAATAGTAGTAAAAGAAGAAATAATCCAACAACCATTATCATTTCCAAAGCTGATAGCTCCACTTGCTCCGCAACATACCGGTTTAACCACCGTATCCCAACCAAATTTTTACTGGTATATGTCTGATGATTGGGATGGTATAATTGAATTTTCTTTGAATGAAGTTGGAGCAGTTGAACCAATTTTAGAACTATTTATTGGTCTGCCTGAAGTTGGAATTCATAAAGCTGGTATGAATAGATTAAATTTAGCTGATTATGATGTATCTCTTAAACCTGATACTGAATATGAATGGTTTGTAGTAATTGTTCCTGATCCAAAACAACGTTCTGGTGATTTATTAAGCAGTGGAACTATTCAATATATACCAGCATCAGCAAGTTTAACTGCTAATTTACAGCAAACACCACAAGAACAGTGGTATAAAACTTACGCAAAAGCTGGAATATGGTATGATGCAATAGAAAATATTTGTAGCCAAATTGAAGCACATCCGTATAACACGGAATTACGTGCCATACGTGCCACTTTAAATCAGGAAGTTAAAATGTCTAAAGTGGCTAATTATGATACAGTACAACTTATTTCTAATTGAAAAAACAGTTATAGTTATAGATTTTTTTTGTAATTTAAAGTCATGCCTTGATAATTTATATTCAATAGGTTACTATTGGCAATGGTTAATTTCTTTTCATCTAGGAGGAAAAATTTGGATGAATACCCCACGTAGGAACTTTTTAAAAAATATTTTAGCTACTGGTGGAGCATTAGTGCTTGGAACAGCAGTACTACCTTCAATGGCAGATTGGCCTGATGTAGCATTTCAAGCTAAAACTACTGATGAAGCTTTAATGGCTTTATTTTCAGGAAAAGATGTTCAAGATAGCAAGCAAATTACTCTTGACGTACCTGAAACTGCTGAAAATGGTGCTGTAGTTCCAGTTGAAGTATCAACTTCTTTGGAACAGGTTGAGTCAATTGCCATCATCGTAGAAAATAATCCTGTACCATTGGTAAGCCAATTTAACTTTACTGAAAATTCAGTTGCTTGGTTAAAAACTCGGATTAAAATGGCTAAAAAATCTGATGTAATAGTGGTAGTAAAAACTAAAGATGGTAATTTATATAGTACCCGTAAATCAGTCACAGTTGCAAAAGGCGGTTGTGCAGGTTAATTAAAAGGAGGAATGTATGGCATCAATACGTATTAAAGCCAAAGAAAAAGATGGTATTACTGAGGTTAAAGCTTTAATCAAACATCCTATGGAAAATGGGATACGTAAAGATTTAGAGACTGGAGCATTAGTACCAGCACATTTTATCAAAGAAATAGAATGTACTTATGGCGACAAAGTAGTAGTGTCTGCAATTTGGAGCGGTGCTGTTTCTAAAAATCCTTATTGGTCTTTTAAAATTAAAGGAGCTTCTAAAGGAGATACTTTAAAAATTACTTGGAAAGATAATAAGGGTGAAACTGATTCCAAAGAAGCAAAAATTAAGTAATCATTAATTATTCTATATAAAGAATTAAAATGGTTAAGCTTTTCTAGTCAAATTTTGATAAACCTCGTTAGATTGTAAAAATTAACGGGGTTTTTTAATGTGGGTGAGTCTATGAATAAAATAATTGTTTTTATATGTATATTAGCTATTACTGGTTGTGCTGGTATGTTGCCTTCGATGAAGCAAACAACAAAATCTCCATGGAAAACTTTTGAAGATGCAAAACGTTCCTTTGATAAAATAGAAGCAAATAAAACTAATAGTGAAGACTTAAAGAGACTTGGTTTTGACCCTTTTGAAACTCCAAATGTAAAATTGATTACCTATTTAGAATTAATAGAAAAATTTATGCCTAATCAGTCTATTCGTATGAAAGACCTTGATTTAGGAGTTCAGCAATGTTTAAGTGTTAGAGAATTTTGTCAAGGTTATGAAGTTAATCCTAAAGTTATTAGTTCTAAACGATATGGTAATGTATTCTTAGATTTATTTAATTTTAGAAGGAAAACTCTTACCAGAGGTTGGAAATTTGATGCTTTAATTGTATTAAAAGAAAATTTAGTTGTGCATAAAGTATGGAGTGGAGAACCTAATGTATCTAAGATTGAAGATAAAAGAAATCCATTAGGGCCATTACAAGATATTAATAAAGCCTTACCTGCAATTAAAATAATGTAACTTATAAATATATATAGTAAATATAAGTAATTTATTTTAAATTTAATTAAGAATTGCTATAATTATTTTTCCGATAAATAATCGCAACTAGTATTATTGTATTTTTAATAACATCAGTTTATACTCAATTTTGAAACTTAGATAACAACCTAGGATAATAATATGATTTTAACAAACTTAGAAACAGTGCCTGGTAAAAATATTATAGAGCATTATGGTCTTGTGCAAGGTAGTACTATTCGTGCTAAACATATTGGTAAGGATATTTTAGCTTTTTTTAAAAATATTGTGGGTGGAGAGCTTACAGCTTATACAGAACTATTACAAGAATCTCGTAAAGAAGCAGTTAAACGTATGGAAGAAGAAGCAACTCAAAAAGGAGCAAATGCTGTAGTTAACATTCGTTTTGCAACATCTTCAATTGCCCAAGGAGCAGCCGAGCTATTTGCTTATGGGACTGCAGTGAAAGTAGAATAATCATGGAAAGTACACCGCAATTTATTATTCTATTAGTTTTACTAATTTTAGGATATTTATTTGGTAGTTATCGGGAAAAGCGACATTTTCGGGATTTACAAAAACGAGAAAAAAAGGTATTAAATCTACCAGTATCAACTTTTAGCAAGCAAGCTTTACCAGACGGTATTACAGAAACTAAATTATTAACTGGTAGTGTAGTTATCTCAATCGATTATTTCAAAAAGATTTCTGCAATGTTAAGAAATTTAGTAGGAGGTAGGGTTATTGTATATGAAAGTTTATTGGATAGAAGTCGTCGAGAAGCAATATTGAGAATGCAAGAAGAAGCAATTGAATGGGGAGCAAGCCAAGTTTTAAATGTTCGTTTAGAAACAGTAGCTATAGGTGGTCGGTTTGGTGGTAAAACTGATCCAGGTTCTGTTGAGGTAATTGCATATGGAACGGGGATAAAAGGAGATAAAATGAGTATTAAATATGTAGAAAAACCAATAAAAGATGTTGTTGTAACTCGCCGCCGCCATCCAATTATAAATTTTATTTATTTACTAACTATTGTTGTAGTAGTAAGTGGTATTATTTTTATGGTGTTAGGTTATACTGCAAGTTGGTTAACTACCAAAATTAGTCCAGATAATGAAAATAGGGTTGGCAATATATTATATAATACAATATCAGAGACCGAAGTTATTGATGATAGACGAATTTACTATTTGGATGAATTATTACAGGATATGTTGAATGTGGAAGAAAATCTTCGTATTCCTCTTAAGATTCACTTGCTTGATACTGATATCGTAAATGCTGCAATTATACCTGGTGGACATGTTTTAATAAATACTGGTTTGTTACGAGAAGTAAAATCAGAAAATGAATTAGCTTTTGTATTAGCACATGAATTAGGCCATTTTCAAAATAAAGACCCACTTAAGAGTTTAGGTCGTTCTTTGGTTGTTATATCTGCTTTAGCAGCTGCTGGTATTGGTACTTCCAGTTCTTCAGAAGGATTATCAAGTGTTGTATCTTGGACTGGTGAATTTACTATGTTGCATTATAGTAGAAACCAAGAAACTGAAGCAGATGAATATGGTTTAGCTAGAGTAGTAAATCATTATGGACATGGTGGTCATAGTCTCGATTTCTTTGATGAACTTAAAAAATCTAAAGCTGAAGGATTTCCGCAAGTTTCCAAATATTTTTCTAGTCATCCTAAAAATCAGGAACGAATTGATTATCTTAATGAATTAGCCATTCAACAAGGCTGGAATATGAATGGTGAAATGACTCCATTACCAGATTGGTTGCATTGTCCAGATATGGATGAACAGCAATGTGAAGATGATATATAAGTTTTTAATTTAGCAAGACCTATCCTAACCATTAAGTAATTGATGAGCTTTATCATGTGCTGATTTAGCTCTGATATAATCCTTACGTTGTCTTACTAATTCTTCCGTATCACGATGAAAAATAAGACAATGAACAATATAAATATGCTCTGTTTTTATGTCTTTTGAGATAGAAACAATCACATAGCGTTTTTCATTAATATTACTATCCAACACTGCATTATCTAATAAATGTGAGTCTTCTGGCCATTTTTCCATTAACCATTGTCGTGCAACTTTTTGTAAGGCAATTTCTGCATTTTGTTTTTCATCCCATTGAGCTTCCATAAGAATATTAAATTGTTGAATAACTTTGTTTTTTATATCAACTTCATCTTCATCTTCAGTGCTAATATTTGATTGGGTATTTTTAGATTTTTCTAACTCAGTAACTTTATTATTAGCTTGTTGGAGTAACTTACTTAATTCCTTAACTCTAGTTAACTCTTGATTTAATTGTTTAATAAGTAAAGAATTTTTTGATTTTAGATTTTTATTTTCATCCTGTAATTCTGTGATTTTATTACTCTTATTAGCCACATCATTTTTAAGAGCAAATTTAGCATCGATATCTGCAAAACGTTGAGTAAATAACATTTCCATCTGCATCATGCGTAATTCGATACGTGAAACAGCATCTTGCGACATGATTTTAGATTCAAAATTATTAATATTTTCAACTGTAGTAGTAGCTGCTGTACTTGTAAGTTCTTTTCTTAGTTGTGAAATACGTTTACTTGAGCCACCTGTTATTTTACGAATCCTCTCAATTGAAGGGTAAATGTCCTGTTGCTCTAAAACTTGAATTGCTTTTATTACAGCTTCTTTTGTTAATTTAATTCGCATATTGATTCCTAAATAATTTGCTAGTAACTTCTATAAATTTATTTGAATGGATAATTACGACATAGATTGCAATTATTTTTTTTCCTACTTTATACCATAAATATGCAATATTATTATAGTCATAACATAAAGTCAAACTATATAAATATTATTCATGATGAATGTCAAGGCAAAGCCTCGACACTGGTTAAATTTACAACAATAATCTTCTTACATCTGATAAAATAAAACTTAAATACTGGGTAAATCGTACTCCATCAGCTCCATCAATAACTCGATGATCGTATGACAAAGATAACGGCAACATTAAACGTGGTACAAACTCGCCATTAGTATAAATTGGTTGCATTTTAGAACGAGACAAACCTAAAATAGCTACTTCAGGGGCATTGATAATTGGTGTAAAAGCTGTTCCACCAATGCCACCCAAACTAGTAATAGTAAAACAACCACCTTTCATTTCATCTACCGACAACTTCCCTTTCCTAGCTTTTTGACTCAAATCTTTCAAGTCTTCAGCCAATTCAAATAATCCCTTTTTATTCACATCTTTTAACACTGGAACCATTAAACCATTAGGAGTTTCTACTGCTACCCCAATATTACAGTAATGCTTCAAAATAATATTTTCCTTACTGCTATCCAAAGAAGCATTAAAATTAGGAAATTCCTGCAATGCTGAAGCACAACCTTTAAGCACAAAAGCTAATAAAGTCATTTTAATATCACGTTGTTTGGCTAAATCCTTGCGGAAAGCTTCCAATTCAGTAATATCAACCTCATCAAATTGCGTAACATGCGGAATATTTAACCAACCAGTATGTAAATGATTGCCAGATATCTTCTTAATCCGACTCAATTTTTTTGTAGTAGTTTCTCCAAATTGGCTAAAATCAATCTCGGGAAGTTGTGGAATTCCAGAACCACTGAAAGACATTGCTGGCACAGTATTTTCAGTCATTACTTGTTTTACAAAATCCTGTAAATCTTGTTTCAAAATACGTTGCTTGCGCCCACTACCTTTAACTTTAAACAAATCAGCCCCAAGCTCTCTAGCCAAATGGCGTACTGCTGGTCCAGCATGGACTGAAGGTTTAATTTTAATTGGAGTATTTGGAAAAGATGGTAAATTATGTGGTTTTCTAATTTCGCTAGAATTTACTGGATTAGGAACATAAAGTGGTGATGCTTCTACAGATTCTACGATTGGTTGAGTTGGTTTTTCAACTGTTTCTGAAATAGAATTTTTCGTTATTTTTGTAGTTTCTGTCGTATTTAAAGTAGCTATTACAGCTCCTGCATTGACTATATCACCAACATTAAGCTTAATTTCCTGCACAATCCCAGCTTGAGAAGTAGGAATCTCCATTGAAGCCTTATCGCTTTCTAAAATCAACAAAGATTGCTCTATCTCAATAGCATCACCCACACTAATCAAAATCTCCAATACTGGTACATCTTTAAAATCACCAAGATCGGGAATCTTTATTTCTTGTAACATAATTTTCCCCTTAAACTGTAATTGGATTTGGTTTTTCAGTATCTAAGCCATATTTTTGGATAGCTTCCGTAACTTTACTGGCTGGTAATTTACCCATATCCATCAATCCTTTAAGGGCTGCAACTGCTATATTATAACGATCTACCTCAAAAAATTTCCGTAATTGTTTTCGAGAATCACTACGACCAAAACCATCTGTACCCAACACGTAGTAATATTTATGTTGAATGCCAAACCGAATTTGATTTGGATAAGCCCGAATATAATCCGTTGCAGCAATAATTGGTCCTTTACGATCTTGCAAACATTCAGCAATGTGAGTTATGCGAGGTTCTGCTTCTGGATGTAACATATTCCACCGTTCTACATCATTACCCTGTCGATGCAATTCATTAAAACTAGTTACACTCCAAATATTAGCTGACACTCCAAAGTCTTCAGCCAACAAAGAACTAGCTGCAATCACTTCTCGTAAAATAGCTCCACTACCTAACAATTGAACTTTCAATTCACTAGTGGTTCTTTCTTTAAATAAATATATGCCCTTAATAATACCTTCGGCAACTCCATCTGGCATTGCTGGATGAGTGTAATTTTCATTCATGGCAGTGATATAATAGAAAATATTTTCTTGTTCTTTATACATCCTTCGCAAGCCATCTTGAATTATGACCGCCATTTCATAAGAGAAAGCTGGATCGTAAGCAACACAATTAGGAATAGTGGAAGCCGTCATTAAACTATGACCATCCTGATGTTGTAGACCTTCGCCAGCTAAAGTAGTTCTACCAGCTGTACCACCAATCAGAAAACCTCTAGCTCGCATATCGCCAGCTGCCCAAGCTAAATCACCAATCCGTTGAAAACCAAACATGGAGTAAAATACATAGAAAGGTACCATATTAACAGCGTGAGTACTGTAAGCTGTTGCAGCAGCTATCCAAGATGACATTGCTCCAGCTTCGCAAATACCTTCTTCAATAATCTGCCCTTTTTTATCTTCCCGATAATACATAACTTGATCAGAATCTTGTGGTTCGTATAGCTGACCTTGTGAAGAATAGATTCCAATCTGCCGAAATAAACCTTCCATACCAAAAGTACGAGCTTCATCCGGAACAATAGGCACAATATATTTGCCCATTTTTTTATCCCGAATTAAAGTTGAAAGTATCCGTACAAATGCCATGGTAGTTGACATTTCCCGATCACCACTACCTTTTAACATAGCATCAAAGGCATTTAATTCTGGTACTTCAATTGGAGTTGCAATCTTATTACGAGATGGTAAGTAACCACCTAAAGATTGGCGACGCTCATGCAAATACTTCATTTCTGGACTATCATCAGCCGGCTTATAAAAAGGTACTTCCGTAAGCTGTTCATCAGAAATTGGTAAATTGAAACGATCACGAAAACTACGAATATCATTCTGTCCCATCTTTTTCTGTTGATGAGTTATATTCTGACCTTCACCAGAAGCTCCCATACCATAACCTTTCACGGTTTTAGCAATGATAACAGTAGGTTGATCTTTATGTTTAACTGCCGCAGCATAGGCAGCATAAATCTTGTGAGGATCATGACCTCCACGATTTAGTCGCCAAATATCATTATCAGTCATATTAGCAACCATTTCTTTCAGTTCTGGATATTTACCGAAGAAATGCTCTCTGGTATAAGCACCACCTTTAGCTTTATAATTCTGATATTCACCATCAACCGCTTCTTCCATTCGTTTGCGGAGTAACCCTTTTTTATCTCGTGCTAATAAAGAATCCCAATATGATCCCCAAATTACTTTGATAACATTCCAACCAGAACCCCGAAAATCCCCTTCCAACTCTTGGATTATAGAGCTGTTACCACGCACTGGGCCATCCAGTCGTTGTAAATTGCAATTGACTACAAAAATTAAATTATCTAGCTTTTCTCTAGCTGCTAATGCAATAGCTCCCAAGGCTTCTGGTTCATCCATTTCTCCATCGCCAGTAAATACCCAAATTTTCCTATTTTCAGTATTCGCAATGCCTCGATCATGCAGATATTTCATAAAGCGAGCTTGATAAATCGCCATGATTGGACCTAAACCCATAGACACTGTAGGAAATTGCCAAAAATCTGGCATCAACCAAGGATGAGGATATGAAGATAATCCGTTGCCATTTACCTCTTGACGAAAGTTTAACATTTGCTCTTCAGTTAAACGACCTTCTAAAAAAGCTCGTGCATAAATACCTGGTGCTGAATGACCTTGAAAATAGATTACATCGCCACCGTGATTAGCAGATTTAGCATGAAAAAAATGATTAAAACCAACATCATATAAAGTTGCAATAGAAGCAAAAGTAGCTATATGGCCACCTAGTTCAGAGCTTTGTCGATTGGCTTGTACCACCATTGCCATAGCATTCCAACGAATTAAAGAACGTATTTTCCATTCTAATTCTGGATCACCTGGAGTATGTTCTTCTTGATTATATGGAATTGTATTGACGTAAGCAGTATTAGCACTATGGGGAATATAAGTCCCAGAACGACGGGCTTTATCAATCATTTTTTCCAATAGAAAATGAGCTCGCTTTTCACCATCATTGGCTAGTACGCTTTCCAAAGCATCCATCCATTCCTGGGTTTCTTGCGGATCAATATCTGGATATTCTGCCATTTATGGCTCCTTTGTTAATAATTCTTAATTAAATAATCGTAAATCGTATGTTTGTGTAAATAGTCTTAATTACGGATTATATATTCTACTACTTTTTAGTAAATATTCTATTTATTAAATTGATTAGAGATTTTTATGGATTGGAAGGATATGGTTTAGTATGTAAAATATGATAAATACAGGTAATTGTATCAATAGTTGTTAAAATAATTCTTAATCTAGAATAAATTTATTCTAAAAAAATTATAATTTATTAAAATAGTTATTAAATTTTGAAATGAATATGTAAAGTAAAATTGTAAATAGTGCAGAAATAAAATTATATGTTATACTTCCAAAATATGTTTTAAATATAGAAAATTAGGAACATGACCTTTTCAGAGTTTAATTTTGCCAATCCAATATGGTTTTTTGCCATTATTATACCAGTAATAGTGGCTTTAATAGTTTTTGCATTAAAATTACGTGTTAATCATCATAAAAGAGTACGGCAATTTGCTGATCCTAATTTATTACCACATTTATTAGTTAATTCAAATTCATCATCAAAAATAAATTCTAAAGAATATATTTGGTGGGCATTATTATGGCTGTTTGGTGTATTAGCATTAGCAGGACCACGTTGGGATTATGAAAAACAAGAAGTTTGGCGACAGAATGCCAATTTAATGATTTTATTAGATTTATCAGAATCTATGCGAGTTACAGACCTACCTCATTCTCGTTTAGAACAAGCTATACAAGATATTGAAGAATTACTAAATCAAGATAAAAATATATATATTGGATTATTAGTATTTGCTGGTATTCCACATTTAGTAGCCCCTTTGACAGATGATTATCAGACCTTACGTCATTTATTGTATGAAATTGATATTGACTTATTACCAATCCAAGGTAGCCGTCTTACTTTAGCTATTGAAGATGCTGTTAATTGGTTAAAAGGACAAGCTGTGAATAATGCAGTTCCACATTTATTGCTCATAAGTGATGGGGATTTTGATGAACAAGATTTCAAAAGTAGTTTACGATTGGTACAAAAAGGAGATTTTAATCTACATAGTCTAGGGGTTGGAACTACCCAAGGTGACGTGATCCCAATTAAAGATGGCAATTGGCAAAAAGATAAAAATGGTGAAGTAGTAATTTCACGTTTGAATGAAGATTATTTACGTCAATTAGCAGATGCTGGTAAAGGTGTTTATTATAAGGCTGATTATCGTACTTTAGACACCAAAAGCATTTTAGATGCAATTGATAATAGTATTTCCGCTGCTACTCAAGATAAAACTTTACAAAAATTGTGGCATGAAAGATTTTATTTATTGGTTGGATTAATGCTAATATTTATTTTACCTTGGTTTAGAAAAAATTTAAATTAATATTATTGCCGATTTGGTAGGTTGTTTATGATGTTATAGGCAAAATGACGGTGCACTTGAGTGTGACCAGCACCCAAGACACCATAACCAAAACTAGGTAGGAGTAGTTCCTCATTATGGCACTTTTATTTGCAGCAATATTAGTGCCAGTTTTTTAAAAGCCACACCTAGTTCAATTATTTATCCAACGTTTTAAAGCCCCTTCTAATCTTACCAGTTGATTGGCTGTACAAGTTTCTATTTCCAAATCTTTAGCTCTTTGTTTATCCCATGGAGATAAAGGTTGATAACTAACCAACATAACTTTGGTATGAATTCCCCCAAGCAACCATTTTAGAGTATCTAGTTTATACAAAGCATCGGCAGCATGACTATCTGCTTGTTCATTGTTAGTATTGATGAAACGTTTAGTTTTACATTCGATAATATACAAATGATTATTATGTAAAAAAGCTACATCTAATTCATTTTTAACTGCCTTACCAGTACTATCACGATTAAGCTCTACACTACGTCCAACATCTTGTATTTTAGGAATATCACTACGCAATCCATATAATAAACCATAAGTGTAAACTTCTAACCAACCACCATTAACAAAAAATCGAGCTTCTTCATTTTTAAAGTATAAACAATCTTGTTTGTATTCCAACAAACCTATTTCAGCAAATTGATTGATTAATACTTGTAATTCATGCCAATTTTGTTGACCAATAGATAAAGTTGGAGATTTTAAATCCTTTTCAGCTTGTTGAGCTAACCAATTAATTGCAGATAATGGTTTAGACAAAACTTCTGCATATTGGACTAACTGTTTGGTCAAATGACGCAATTCATTTGGGACACCAGAATGCTTACCTTGATCACTTACCTCAGCACCATGAGCATGTAAAAATGCAGGTAATTTTATTCGGTCTGCAACATTAAATGAAGCAAAATCTTTACGATTAATCCAGCTAATACAATCAGTTTCAGGGTTAACATAAAAAATAGGTTTGTCAAATTCTTTAAATACTTCATAAGCTGCAATACTCATAGGACGAGTACCACCACTAACATTTAGAGCAATATTCTCATTTTCTTTTTCTATCATTAATTCCAAAACTCGTTCACAAATATGCTCAACATCTCTAGTATCTTGGATTTTCCATCTTGATACTTTAATTCCTACTGGTTTTAATACTGCTTCCATACAATTGGCATGGTAATCTTCTTTAGGACTGTGTAATAAAATGACTTCATCGGGACGAAAATCTGGATCTAATGCTGGAGTTACATTAGAAGTCGCTGTATTGTGAACTAAACAAAGATGAATATTTGGTTTAAACATAATTATCGTGAATTTAAAAATTTATTAACTTGGTTATTTCGAATAATAATATTATTTATTAACAGTTTTTTATATTTGTTAATTTTAGCTATAATTTTACTATCAAATTGATAAAACTGTTCAATAAAAGGCAGTGGATCAATACTTTTATTATTGGACTTAATTTCAAAATGTAGTTGTGGATCGATTGCATTACCTACTGGGCCATCTATTTTACCAATTATATCACCAGCCCGAACTATTTGACCTTCTATTACTAAAGATTTTCTTAAATGGATATAAAGGGTATCAAGTTCATTTTCATGATGTAATTTAACATAAAGACCTGATCGTTTGCTCTGTTTAACTTTAGTCACTTTGCCATAGGCTGTAGCAATTACATTGACGTTATTAACATAAATATCGTATCCATGATGTAATCGTTTTTTATTACACCAATCATCACGTTTAGATCCAAAATGTGGCAAACCATCCTTAACTATATTTTTAGGTAAAAAACCAATAGAATTGTCTAAAAAGTCATTTATAGACATATTCTGTATTGGTATTTGTAGCAAAATGCCATTTATTTTGAGCAATCCATTAACAGATTGTTCGCAATCCGATAAACATATTTTATATTGATGTTTAGATAAGTTTACTTCAAAACTATATTTATCCAAAAAAGTTACAACTAGCCATACTACTTCTTTATCATGTTGAGCCCAATGGATATCAGTTACATTAGGATGTGAGACTATAATTTTTCCTTTTATAGTTTTACAATTATCTAATACTATTATAAGCTTATTTTGTTCCTCAATTGACTGTTTCAAATAACAACCATTATGTTGAATTGTAATGGTAGAATCAGTAAATGAAATATTCTCCAGATAATTGGCTTTGCTTACTAAAGGTAATATTATAATTATAAAAAATAAAATAGCTTTATTCACTTATTTCCCCACAACCATTTTCAGCTGCATTCAAAAAATAAGAATGTACCCAACCTTCTATATTTTCATAACGTACTTTGACCCATAATCCACCTTTTCTAAATCTAAAATTACCCAAATATTCAATACAAACTCCAACTGATGGTATTTCGCCAATTTTACCATTTATTGTACCAGCAAATTCACGCATATTTAGAGTATCAGTTGGTGTAACATTAATAACAGTATAGTATTGCTTAGTTTTAAAACCAGTTGGTTTAGTCTCTAATATGCCTGTCTGTGAAATTTCATTTCCTATCTTAAAACGCTCAACCTCTTTTAATAAACCAGTAGCTTCATTATATTTAGCCTTACATTTTTTATGTTTAGCTCTTTCTAATTTTAAATGTTTTCTTTCTGCTTTACATGAATTTTGTTCTTGTAAAACTCTAAGATTAGTTTGACTTAAAACATGTTGCATATTTTGTAATTCAATACTGTAAGTATAATTTTTATAACCATAATAACTAGTGATAACGCAAAGCAATATAATAATCCCAAGCCCAATAATATTAATTAAATTCCAATATTGTTTAGGAGTAAATATTTCTTTTGGCACATCTTCAGACGTGGCCAACATTTTATCTCGCCATTGATCTACTGTTTGTGGACGATCTTCTTCACTAAGTTGCAAAGCCCAATCAATTGCCAATAATAAACTGCGGCTATATCTACCAGCACCAACCTTCACAGCTGGAATCATTGGATCTTTCATAACCCGACGAGTTGCAGCTGGCGGAGATTCACCAGTAATTGCATTGTACATTACTGCACCAAGAGCATAAATATCAGTCCAAGGCCCTTGATCTTTAATCTCATTATCATACTGCTCTAATGGAGCATAACCAGGAGTAACTATACTAGTAACACTACGAGTTTTTTGGCCTATTGCAAATCTAGCCGAACCAAAATCAAGCAAAACAGGAGTATTATCATCTCTAATATATATATTATTTGGTTTTATATCTCTATGTAATACACCAGAATGATGAATTTCTTCTAATCCTTCAAGCAATGGTATTACTAGTTTTTTTAATTCTTCTTCAGTTAAAACTCTCCGTTCTTTTAAAAACTCAGTCAAACTTTGACCGTTCTGATACTCCATTACCATATAGGCAGTACCATTAGATTCAAAAAAACGTGAAACTCTTATGATATTATGATGATTAAATTTTGCAAGTACTTGGGCTTCTTCAATAAAACACTTTAAACCCCATTTGAACGATTCATCATAAGATGATGATTTTACATAAACCGTGCTCCTACCTTCACGTATAGCAAAATCACTGGGTAAATATTCTTTAATAGCTACTGATTGTCGCAAATGAGTATCTATAGCTAGGTATGTGATACCAAAACCACCTGGTTTCCCTAGTACAGATTGGATTTCATATTCAAATAATTTGAAACCGTGTGGGAGTGCGTTACGATGTTGTTGCTCTTCCAAAATTAGCACCTAATCTTGTTTATGAGGTAGTTAATAATAGACATTTAATCATGTCTTAAAATACTATTCAAATCAGGATAACAGTATATGCTAAATTAATTAATGGAAAATTGGTAGTGTTTGTGAAAAAAAATATTATTAATTACAATAAAATTGACCATTTATTTTTTTGGTAAATAAAAATTTACATAGATTTATTCTAGTTTTTTCAATCAAATCAATCCAAACATTAGCATAAGTTGGAAAATTTAACTTCCACTAAGAATGTATTAGAAATTTTTTTAATATATTTTGATATTTAATATGAGCCTTTTGCTTGTAACACTGCTGGTATAGTTTTAAAAAGTATTATCATATCACTAATAAATGATTGATTTTCAATATATTTTATATCTAATTCTACTTGTTGTGAAAATGGAATATCAGACCGACCCGATACTTGCCAAATACAGGTAATCCCAGGAGTTACTTCTAAACGTCGTAATTGTTTAATAGTATATTGTTCAACTTCTTTTGGTAATGGAGGACGTGGGCCTACCAAAGACATATCACCAATCAGTACATTCCATAATTGTGGTAATTCATCAATAGAAAATTTACGAATAAAACGACCTATATAAGTAATACGGGGATCATTTTTCATTTTAAATAATACGCCACCATTCATTTCGTTTTGTTTCATTAATTCAGCTTTACGTTCTTCAGCATCAATATACATGGAACGAAATTTCCACATTTTAAATTCATTTTCATTTTTGCCAACTCTATTTTGAGAAAAAAATACTGATCCTTTTGAGTCATATTTAATTAAGAAAGCTACAATTAAAAATATAGGACTTAATAATATTAAAATTATTGCTGAAATGATAATATCAAATAAACGTTTAGTTATATTAGTATTATCTATTGTATTTATTAATGTAATGTATGACATTTGTATTTTCCTTTCAAAATATATTATGCTAAATATTAAGCAATAACTTTACCTATTTACATAATTATATGATATATAATATTTTTTATTAATTTTATTAAAATTAGATAATAGTTATTTGCATAATGCGACACAACTTAAAAATTATTTTATATAGGATTTACGCATTTACAAATAAAATTAATTTATAAGTTTGAATAATATTAATTATGGTGGGGATGATATATGACGTTTTATTTATACAACTTACGAACTGCTGTTAAATTAGATGTTAATTTAATATTTGAATAGGTTTTTCTTGTTTCATATAGTTCTATAGATTGCTGTATACTGGTAGACGATTAACAATACTATTAAGTTGGGTGTGTAATCAATTAGAAAAAAGAGAAAGAATAACATGATAAAGTATACCGCATTATAAAGAAATTGTTACAGCTTTTAGTTTTGCTATGGTAGGTAGTTACATATTAGTTATATAATAATCGAACTAGTAATTTATATTAGTTTAACTGAAGTTACGGAAAGTATTACAAAAATATAGATAAAAAGTATTAAGAAGCTCAAAAAAAGTTTATAATCAAAGTGAAGGATAAAAATGAAAATCCATATAGCTCCAATATGATTAGAAAGTTTTTTAGAGAAAGAAAGTGTGCTTCTAACAAGACGAGCAACTAAGTAACGAACGAATGTGAGATTAATTCGTTGTCTCATGGTGCAATTAAAACGTTCAATAC
>DAOUSL010000301.1 GCA_030627235.1 Thioploca sp. | reverse complement strand
GAAAAATTTATTAACAATCCTTTTAGTGAAGACCCTACTTCTCGTATTTATAAAACCGGTGATTTAGCTCGTTACCTACCAGATGGTAATATTGAATACTTAGGACGCATAGATAATCAAGTTAAAATTCGTGGGTTTAGGATTGAATTAGGAGAGATAGAATCTGTTTTAGGACAACATCACAATATATTAGAAGTAGCAGTTATTGCTAAAACTAAACTCTCTAATAATAAATATCTTAAAGCTTATATTGTATCTAATTTATCATTGGAACGAATACCCTATCAAAGTGATTGCTTAGTTGCAATTGAAAATGACATTTTTAACTTAACAACCAAAGATATATCTTATAATGGAGTATCCATAATTGGGAAATGTTTTAGTAAAAAAGAAACTTTACGCTTTAAATTACCAAATCAAACTGACTGGGTAGCCGGACAAGCAATATGGTGTAAGGACAAGCAAACTGGGATTCAATTACAACTTAATGCAACCGAACAATCTACCTTCAAAAAGATTTGTGATGAGCTAGATAAAGAACAAGGTTTATCGGCTGCTTTACAACGTACTTTGGCTAGTGATATGCGCCAATACTTACAGAAAAAATTGCCTAACTATATGATTCCATCTGCGTTTATAATATTGGATGCTATGCCACTAACACCAAATGGTAAAGTAGATCGAAAAGCTTTATCCAAGTTATCAGAAGATGGCTATCAACTGTCAACTAAAACATTCATTGCTCCTCGAACTCAGGAAGAAGAACTACTAGCTAATATTTGGATGGAAGTATTAGGGATTAAACAAGTAGGCATTCATGATGATTTCTTTGAATTAGGCGGACATTCTTTGCTTGCTACCCAAGTTATGTCACGGATACGGGACACATTTAACATTGAATTACCTTTGCGGGAATTATTTATAACCACAACTATAGCAGAGTTAAGTAAACGGCTAAGTCATCAACTAACTTCCTTGCCACCAATAGAACCAGTTAATCGTTCAGAACCATTACAATTATCTTTTGCCCAACAACGGTTGTGGATTTTAAACCAATTGGAAGGCATCAGTTCTACCTACAATATGGCAGCAGCATTACGCATTGAAGGAATGTTGGATCAGAATATTCTCAAACAAAGTTTCCAAGAATTATTACAATACCATGAAAATTTACGTGCTACTTTTATAATAGTTGATAGTAAACCAATAATTAAACTGATAAATATTGAACATCAATTACCAATTATCAATTTACGGAACTCATCCTCATCCGAGATTGAAACATTAATAAACCAAGAAGCACAAAAACAATTCAACTTGGAAACTGGCCCATTATTCCGTACTCAGCTACTATGCTTAGATATAGACTTGCATATCTTACTAGTCAACATGCACCACATAATTTCAGACGGATGGTCAGTTGGTGTTTTGATTCGAGACTGGAAGATTATTTATGAAGCACTAGTACAAAATAAAGCTATTCCTTTACCAACACTACCAATTCAATATGTTGATTATGCGAATTGGCAACGACAACAGTTAACAAAAGAAGTCTTTGAACAACAAATAAATTATTGGCAGCAACAACTTGCAAATATACCAGATTTATTAGAACTACCAACAGATAAAAAACGCCCACTAATTCAGAGTTTTAAAGGTAGATCATTGCCATTTATATTATCAGCAGAGTTAACTTTAAGCTTGAAACAACTGAGTCAGCGAACTGGAACTACCTTATTTATGACCCTATGGTCAGCTTTTGCTGTTTTGTTATCTCGTTATAGTGGACAAGATGATATTGTCATTGGTTCACCTATAGCTAACAGAACTCGTAGTCAGGTTGAATCTATAGTTGGATTTTTTGTTAATACGTTGGTATTGCGGCTGAATTTGAATGATAACCCATCTTTTGAAACGGTATTACAACAAGCACAGAAGACAGCATTAGGAGCATATAGCAATCAAGATGTTCCTTTTGAAAAATTAGTAGAAATTTTACAACCTGAAAGAAACTTAAATCACACTCCTTTGTTTCAGGTTATGTTTGTGCTACAAAATGTTGTTATCCCAGAATTAGATTTAATTGGGTTACGTTTAACACATATGGAAGTAAAAAATGTTGCTGCCAAATTTGATCTCAGCTTATCATTAGAAGAAACAGCTTCTGGATTAAGTGGAACTTTGGAATATAATACTGATTTATTTGAACATACTACAATAGAACGTTTAACTGAACATTTGCATACTCTATTGGTTGGAATCGTAGAAAACCCCAAAGCACTCATTCATGAATTACCTTTGCTTACCAATGCAGAACAGCAACAACTTTTGTTATGGAATGATACCAAAACTGATTACCCAAATGACAAAACAATAGTTGATTTATTTGAAGAACAGGTTGCTAAAACTCCAGAAAATATTGCGGTTGTATTTGAAGAACAAAAATTAACTTATGCTGAATTAAATAATAAATCCAATCAACTAGCTCATTACTTACAAACTTTAGGAGTCAAACCAGAAGTATTAGTAGGCATTTGTGTTGAACGTTCTCTGGAAATGATAATTGGCTTATT
>DAOUSL010000303.1 GCA_030627235.1 Thioploca sp. | reverse complement strand
GTAGGGCTTGTTCTTGCTCAGTAAATTTCAGTAAAATTCTTTTGCTTCTAGAAAATGCTGTACTGATTATGCTCTCTGCAATTCGGCTTTACCTGCTTTAAAAACAGATGATGGTAGTTGATATTCAAGACTTTGATGCCTCCTTTCATTGTTATAGAAGTCAATGTATTTTGCAAAACCTTTCTGTAAATCTAAACCATTTTCCTAAGTACATGACAAAAAAGCAAAAATATTAAATTTTACTTTTTTTTTAGGGTTGAGTAAAAAGTTTGCAATGTAGGACAAGCCATATTTAAAAATAGTTATGGCTCTACGTCCGTGTGTTTTAATTTTAATCTCCTTGACCTGTTCATTTAGATAAATTCCAACCTTGTAAGCCCACACAAAAGCAATCATTATGAGTAAAGTTAACTTTTCAATTCTCTCTATATCTGTTAGATGCGTCTTTTCAATATCAAAACCACTGGTTTTCATTGCCCTGAATGTCATTTCAATTTGCCATCGCATGGAATAATACTCAGAAGAATTTTCTGGCTTGTTAAACGATATTAAGATTAGAAATTCATTTCCAGAAAGTTTACTTCCCGACAAGAAGCAAAGTTGACCATTGATTTTCACAATCTTTGGATAAATGATAAACTGATTTACTTTATATGAGTTAAAAAGCCATGAAACTTTTAATTCTTGATTTTTATGAGCAAGGTATACTCTGAAATTATTTCTAATCCTAATGTAATACCTTAACTCATTATAATTTAGATAATCAATCCAATCCTTACCTACAAACTCTCTATCTGCCACAATGCAATCTATGGTTTCCTTTCCAAATAGATTTATGTATCTGTTTATTAGCAATATACGCTCGTTGCTATTTGAGTTACCTCGTTTTGGAAGCATAGAAAATAGTAAGGGGAATGCTACACCTTTATAAACTATACCTAGCATAAAAATATTAATATTCAGTTTTCCAAATTTCCAATTGGTTCTGTCTATACTTATGGTTAATCCTTGTTTATCAGGGAGTAAACTGAAAATTAGTTTGGCTATAAGGTTGGCATCTAAACTAAAATTTGCCATAAACCGTTGAATCTTCCGTAAAGATGATTCTGCTAATGCTTCGCTCTCAAAGGCGTTAGCTAGTTTGCTGTAATTTACCGTTTGTACCTTGCATAAGGCTATTATAAACATTGTAACAAACTTAGCCCTTGCTAAATTTAAACGTCCCTTAAAATGCACTTTTAATATCGGATATAAATCACTATATTTGTCTGAAATACTGGTTTTCTTCATTAGTCAATTATCTGGATATAATCTACTAATATAATGAAAATCAGTATTTTATACAACTTTTTATCACTCTAATTTACTCTGTTTTTCACTTTTTGTCATGTACTTAGCAGATATTTATATAAATGGTGTTAATTACGAATTACGATAAAAAGTTGCAGTAATTCAATATAGTCATTTGTAATTTCAAATTCGTAATTCTATTAATTTACTATTATAAAATACTGGTTTAAACAAAATAAATAAGATAAATTTAACAATCTGATTACTAAAGAATAAAAAAATCTAACAACTAATAACTAACAACTAATAACTATTTTTTTTATATCTTTGAATTTTACATATTTTAAATAACCTATCATGGAAACAAAAGTAGTTCGTTTTGACTGGGCAATAAAACATATACTAAGGAACAAAGCCAATTTTGACATACTTGAGGGCTTTTTATCAGCATTGTTAGAAGAAAATATCAAAATAATTAGTATTCTTGAAAGTGAATCAAACCAAGAAGATGAATTAGATAAGTTCAATCGTGTAGATATATTGGTAAATGACAGTAATAATCGAAAAATTTATATCGAAATACAAAACACTCGTGAAAGTGATTATATTGAACGTTTATTATTTGCAAGTTCAAAAATAATTGTTGAACATCAAGAACTCGGCAAAGATTTCAAAGATATTTCAAAAGTAATTTCAATCAGTATATTATATTTTAACTTAGGACGAGGAACTGATTATATTTATCGAGGAACAAATACTTTTATAGGATTAAATACCAAAGAACCTTTGGTAATTAAAAAACGAATAGAAAATCAGAAAGATACAACAGGATTTGAAAAAACATACCGGTTTATAGACAAAGATATTTTCCCTGAATATTATCTAATAACTGTTGAACGCTACAAAAATATCGTAGAGAAAAAAATAGACGAGTGGGTGTATATGTTCAAAAATGACAAAGTACCCTCTAAGGCTAATTCCAAAGGAATGGACAAAGTAGAGAAAAAACTGAGCCTGATGAACATGACTAAAGCACAACGAAAATCTCACGAAAAACACTTGATAAATACCGCCAGAGATAAAAAAGCTTGGAAAGATAATCGTAAAGATGCCTATATAGAAGGAGAAATTGCAGGAATTGAACAAGGAATTGAACAAGGAATTGAACAAGGAATTGAACAAGGAATTGAACAAGGAATTGAACAAGGAATTGAGCAAGAGAAAGAAAAT
>DAOUSL010000191.1 GCA_030627235.1 Thioploca sp. | reverse complement strand
GATGTAATGAGTTTACGAATTACATCTTGATGCAATTCACTTCGTTCATTGCATCCTACATATATCCTTATTTAGGAATGATGTCTAATTAACTAATATCATTTTAGATAATTATTCTGCCGAACTTGCCGTAAGCCCACCTATCAACATTTGTAACTGAGTTTCCAAAATTTCAATTTTAGCATTTTGTTGTTTAGATTGCTCTGCTGCTTTAGTTTCTAGAATAAATTTCAATTTGCTTAATTGTTTGGTTACTTCATCTTCTAAAGTAGATTTCAACTTATTTATCTGCTGATCTATCTTTTGATCTAATTTTTGGATTTGCTTACTACCATTTGAACTATTAATTTTAACTGCTAAATTTTGTAATTTATTGGTCAGCAGTTTTATTGAACTGTTATTATTTTTAATCTGATTAGTGAAATCAGTACTTTTAGATTGAGCAACTTTAATACTTAGTTGTTTTCCTTCTCTTTGTAAATTAACTATATCTTTACCAATAGATGTCAATTGGGTCTCAAACTTTTTTATCTTATTAGTTTCAGTTTTAGCTAAAATCTTAATTTCGTTTTTTAAAGTGGATTGTAATAAATTAGCCTGGTTATCCAATTTTTTAGAAAATGAATCTATCTTGCTATTCACAGAATTCACCTTATTAGTAACGGAATCTACCCTACTATTGATACTTCCCACCTGCCCTTCTAATTTATCAAATTCAGACTCTCCAGATGTTGTAGTTTCCAAAGATATAGATTGTTGATTAAGTGCTGCTATCATTACCTTAGGAGTTTCCAGCGTTTCCACATCAAGCTCAACCACTGGCTCAGATTCAATTGGTTCTTCACTTACAGTTTCATCTAATATTTCAGTATTTGCAGGAGATGCTGTAAGCTGTTCTTTTAACGGAGTGGATAATTCAGTTTGTAAAGATTGTACATTAATTTCTAATTGCTCAGTTCTAGTTTCAAGTGTAGATATATTCTTATTGTTCAGCAAACTAGTTACCATAACTATAACAACGATTAACAAAACCAAACTTGATACACCAGCAACAATAGAATTACCATTACTTGAAGGGGTATTAGTTTCCATAATAATTCCTCAATAATAATCTCAAGTGGAGTTCTTAAATTTACCAAATAAAATTATATTATCATATACTTAATAAAATTACCAATACTAGTATTATAAATTTGAAAGAAATTGTAAATCACATACTATTCAACAAATATGGCACAAGCTCTAATATATAATGCAAATTTTATTAATTTATTATCACAAGAACTGATTAATGTGTATCCTAATTTTGATATATACTATTTCCAAACTATAATATTTGACGATCAATGGCAAGCTAAAGCATTAAAAGCTAGAATGCGACATATTACTATTAGTCTACATTTATGTTTATCAAATAAATATGCTGAATCATTGAATATATTAAAATCTGTTGCAATTAAATTTACTGGTTTTGAAAGTATGATTTTTCCTGATTTTGTTGAACTTTATGGTTTAGATGATTATACAGAGTCAGTAATTGCGTTAGAACATTTTACCAAGTATTCAAGTTCAGAATTTGCAGTTAGGCCATTTATCGTAAAATATGGTAGTAAAATGTTGCAACAAATGGAAATATGGACAGAATCTGATAATTACCATGTGCGTAGATTAGCGAGTGAAGGATGTCGACCAAAATTACCTTGGGCAATGGCTTTGTCTGAATTTCGACAAGACCCAACTCCAATTTTACCAATATTAGAACGATTAAAAAATGATACCAGCAAATATGTACAAAAAAGTGTGGCTAATAATTTAAATGATATATCTAAAGATAATCCAAAAGTTATGCTAAATATTGCAAAACAATGGTTAGGTAATACTTCGGAAACAAATTGGATAGTAAAACATGCTTCTCGTACTTTATTAAAACAAGGAAATCCAGAAATACTTAAGCTATTTGGTTTATTAGAACCTAAACATATTACAATTCATAATGTTACAATTACTAAACAAGTTATAATTGGACAAATTTTGGAGTTTTCCTTTACCTTGCAGACTGAAAAACAACAGTTAGGGAAATTGCGGATTGAATATATAATTGAGTTTGTTAGACTTAATGGTAAATATACTAAAAAAAAATTTAAGATAGCAGAAGCAGATTATTCCCAACCAAGAAAAGATGTAATTAAATCTCATTCATTTAAATTATTATCGACTAGAAAATACTATCCGGGTAAACATAATTTGACAATTGTGGTGAATGGTAACAAACTTAAAAAATTAGATTTTAGATTAATAATTGCTCCAATAAAAAATATAGTTGATAATGTTAAATATTAAACAATTTAAAAATTGTGATACTAATCTATTTTTAGCAGTTATAGCTCTGATTTTACTAGGTTTAATTATGCTAGTTTCAGCTTCTATTAATATAGCTCAAACTAGATTTTCTGAACCATTATATTTTTTTTGGCGACAGTTGTCTTATGTCGGAATGGGAACACTATTAGTCACTATTATTATTTTCATACCAATAAAAATCTGGCAATATTGGAGTATTCCGTTATTATTTTTAGGAACTTTATTATTGATTATGACCCTTATTCCAGGTATCGGTCATGCGGTTAATGGTAGTATGCGTTGGATAAATCTAGGTTTTATTCGTTTTCAGCCATCAGAATTAATGAAACTATTTATTGTATTATATCTAGCTGGTTATTTAATTAGGCGTAGTGAAGAAGTTCGAGAAGAAATAAGTGGCTTTCTTAAACCAATAGCAATTGTATGTATAATAACTAGTTTATTACTATTAGAACCTGATTATGGTACGATTGTAGTATTATTCTTGGCTGTATTAGGTATGCTATTTTTAGCTGGAGTTCCAATGCGGCAATTCCTGTGGTGGGTAATTATTGTAATGTTGGTACTAAGTTTTCTAATTATATTAGCTCCTTATC
Organism: Thioploca sp.; assembly: GCA_030627235.1. GTDB lineage: Bacteria > Pseudomonadota > Gammaproteobacteria > Beggiatoales > Beggiatoaceae > DRQV01. Next base: position 3,815 of record DAOUSL010000191.1, on the reverse strand, counting down.
GGTTAGAACGGTTAACTACTTTTATTGATCCTTGGCAAGACCCTTTTAACAGTGGTTTCCAATTAACTCAAGCTCTAATCGCAATTGGCCAAGGTGAATTATTTGGACTTGGACTAGGTAATAGCATTCAATCAGTAACTTATCTGCCAGAAGCTCATACTGATTTTTTATTTGCGATAATTGCTGAAGAACTAGGATTAGTTGGAGTTATTACTGTAATAGGCTTATTTGCTTTTATAATATTACGAATTTTTGCTATAGCGTTTCGTACTGAACGTTGCGGATTACATTATGCCGCTTATTTAACCTATGGAATTGGTTTAATTATAGGCTTACAAACTAGTATTAACTTGGGAGTAAACTTGGGTTTATTGCCAACTAAAGGTTTAACTTTACCATTAATGAGCTATGGTGGGTCTAGTATAATTGTAACATTTATAATGTTTGCTATTTTGCTAAGAATTGATTATGAAACTACTCTGGTAATTAAAAAAAGATGAAAATATCAAAAATTGAAATTATGGACACTACCCTGAGAGATGGGGAACAAATGCAAAATGTGTCCTATACTCCAGAAGAAAAATTAACGATTTCTAAAATATTATTAACTGAAGTTAAGGTTGATAGATTAGAGGTAGCATCAGCTCGAGTTTCTAAAGGTGAAAAACAATCTGTATTAAAAATGTTACAGTGGGCTAAAGAAGTTAATTTAGTTGATAAGTTTGAAATTTTAGGTTTTATAGATAAAAATAAGTCAGTAGATTGGGCGAAATCTGTAGGGATAAAAAGAATTAATTTATTAACCAAAGGTTCGTTTAAACATTGTACTGAACAGTTGAAGAAAACCCCAGAACAACATATTAAAGATATTCGAGAAACCGTACTATATGCTGCTGAAAATGATATCCAGATCAATGTTTACTTGGAAGATTTTTCCAATGGAATCATAACTTCTCCTGATTATATGTATACTCTAATTGACGCATTATTGGCCTTACCAGTTAAAAGAATCATGTTGCCGGATACTTTGGGTATTTTTCAACCTTTTGAAACTTTTGAATATATTACTGATATAATAAAACGTTATCCAACAACTCATTTTGACTTTCATTCTCATAATGACTATGGCTTGGCTACTGCAAATGCTATGGCTGCTATAAAGGCTGGTATCCAAGGTATTCATGCTACTGTGAATGGTATGGGAGAACGAGCTGGGAATGGTTCATTAGATGAAATTATAATTAGTGCCAAAGATTTTTTAGCGGTTGATTTTAATATTGATGAGAAAAAACTCCATAAAGTTTCTAAATATGTAGAAATGTTTTCCGGCCAAAGAATGGCTACTAATAAGCCGATTTATGGTAAAAATGTATTTACTCAAACCGCTGGTATTCATGCTGATGGGGATAAAAAAGGTAATTTGTATGATAATAGATTGATCCCCGGTCGGTTTGATAGGAAAAGAAAATATGCTTTAGGTAAATTATCTGGCAAAGCTAATTTAGAAATGAGCCTAAGAGAGTTATCAATTGAATTAACTGAAAAAGAAAAAAAGATTCTACTCCACAAAATTATTGAATTGGGCGATAAAAAAGAAGTTATTACTACAGAAGATTTGCCTTATTTAATTAAAGATGTATTTGAAATTATTGAAGATTTACCTTTTAAGTTAATGCATTGTTCCATAAATTCTACTTATGAATTAAAATCGATAGCAGCTGTCCAATGTTCTTATAAGAATAAATTAGTCGATGCTTATGCAAGTGGTGACGGTGGATATGATGCTTTTATGAATGCGTTACGAGAAATATTGACAGAATTTAACATTCAAGTGCCACAATTATTAGATTATGAAGTAACAATTCCACCTGGTGGTAAAACTAATGCTTTAGTACAAGCAACAATCTCTTGGCAAATTGATTCCAATACTGTTACTACCAGAGGTATAAATCCAGATCAAAATATAGCTGCTATTGAAGCGACTGTTAAATTAATTAATAATATTATTACCCAATCTGAATGTAATATATAACTAATGTCACACAAAACTTTCAAATAGGAGTGCAAAATTTATTTTGCAATGAATGGTTTAAAATCAAAGTATCTAATGAAAGCACTAATATTAGATGTTGATGACCTAACTTGCAAACTAAAGTTTGTACTCCAGAACCTTGGAATTCAAAATAAGTCTTGAGACTCCCTATATTTATTACCCCCCCAATCTCATCACTACGAGATATTTTTGTTTTAATATTTTTAACTATATTTATAGGAATTGCTGCTGGATTAGGGGCAGTTTTATTAGAACAAGTATTCTATTCTATTTATGAAATATTATTTGTACATGAGCTATGGGGAACATTAGACTTTATTGGTCACTATCAATTAATTATTATTCCTGCAGTTGGTGGATTAATTGTTGGAGCTGTGGTTTTTTTTCTCGCTCATGAAACTAAAGGCAGAAATGTACCAGATGTATTGACTGGCTTAGTTGTAGATGGAGAAGATTTACCACCAAGAGCTTTAGCCATTAAATCGATTGCTGCTGCTATTTGTGCTGGCATAGGCGGTTCAGTAGGACTTGGTGGTCCAACCGCTCAACTTACTGCTGCCGTAAGCATTGTGGTTGGTAAATGGTTTAAACTTAATAAAATTGAACTTCATTTACTGATAATGTGTGGTATTAGTGCTGGAATCGCAGCGGCTTTTAATGCTCCATTGATGGGAACTTTTTTTGTTTTAGAGGTTATATTAGGCGGTTTTAAAGCTAATGATTTTATTATTAAAGTAGTGTTAAACCATTTCAAAACTGCTTATTTTATATTAATTTTTGTGGCAGCCTTGATTGCTGATAGAGTATCTCAATATTTTCGGGAAGGATTATTATTTGTACCAGAGCATTATTTAATGAATTACTGGGAACTATTGTTATATGTACTTTTAGGAATAGTAACTGCCATTGGTACGATTAGTTTTAACAATTTAATGGCTAGTATGAAAAAATTTTGGGACAATTTACCAACTTCAGAACATATAAAACCAGTAATTGGATTATCATTGCTTGGGATGATCGGTTTTTTTAGCTTTAATATGTATGGTTTTCCTCATTTTTTTGGTTTAGGTAACTTAACCATTATGGATGCTTTTAACGGTTCATTAGCTTTGGTTATTATTTTTGCATTAATCTTCTTAAAAATGTTAGCCACTAGTATTACAATTGGCTCTGGCTGTTCGGGAGGCACAATAACACCATCATTTTTTATTGGAGCTATGATAGGTGGCACATTTGGCTTATTAGTGAACTCCATTTTTCCATCAACTGCACCGTCTGGAGCTTATGCAATGGTTGGTATGGCAGCTTTTTTTGGTGGGGTATTTAATGCACCATTTACTGCTATTATGGTTGGAATTGAAGTTGTTGGTAATAACGAAATTATTTGGCCAATTATATTAACTGTGTTGGTCAGCCATACTATGACCAGAATTATCAAATCTCCGAAATTACCAGGACTTTTGTGATGTAGAAATTTCTTAATTCTTAATTATTAATTCTTAATTCTTAATTCTTAATTAAATTCAAATAGTTATTTGGTAATTTGTCAAATTAAATAGTAATGGTAGTTAGGAATTAGTATCTTTAAGTTAAAATAGTTTATACTAGACATCTTTCCTAAATATTGTATTAACGAAGTTAAATTTCCCAAAGCTATACAGTTAATTACGAACTTTATGTAGGATGTAATGAGTTTACGAATTACATCTTGATGCAATTCTCTTCGTTCATTGCGTCCTACATTTATCCTTATTTAGGAATT
>DAOUSL010000248.1 GCA_030627235.1 Thioploca sp. | reverse complement strand
TATCTTATATATAGTAAGATTATTATATTTTCATACTATTATAAAAACATAATAAATTTATTTTAAATAAAAATATTTATTATTATAGTACTATTTTGTAGGAATCTTACTATATTAAGTGAGCTAAAGTATATAAATTGCAGTAGATTAGGAGAATTGATGAATATATCTCATGATAGCGTAAATCGTTTTTTAAACAGAGAAAACTTAACTCCAGAAGATTTGTTTTTAGAATCAAGTTCTCATCTAGATTTAAAAGGTGGAGTATTAAGTGTAGATGATACAGTAATCTAGGCTAACAGTTTTTGGAAAAACTTTAACCTAGATTAGATAAACCCTATAGTTATCATATGGATTTAGTAGATTATTTCTGGTCAGGAAAACATCATCGTAGTGTAAAAGGTATCAATTTGATTACACTGTATTATACAGACCAGAAAAGCAATAGTTTGCCAGTAAGTTATCGAATATATGATAAGTCAGAAGGTAAAACTAAGAATGTTTCAAGATATGTTAGATGAGGTATTGGAATGGGGAATTAAACCAAAGTTTATAACTGGAGATAGTTGGTATAGTTGCATTAGTAATCTAAAAATGATAAGAAAGCATCAACTTGGATTTATGTTCGCAATCGAAAGTAACCGTACTGTTTCAGTCGAAAAAGGTGAGTTTCTACAAATTCAAAAGTTGGAGATTCCAGAAGATGGAGAAGTATGGCTGCGTGATTTTGGGCATGTCAAAGTATTTCGTACGATGTTAAAAGACCAACAACGGCATTATGCAATGTATTCACCTGATAACAGCCAACTAATAACTTTTGATAGGAATATGTTCATTAAACTTCATAACCAACATTGGCAAATTGAACAATACCATCGTATTATAAACCAAGTTTGCCACATTGAACATTTTCAAGTTCGTTCACAAATAGCTATACGTAATCATATATTTGCATCCATTTGTAGTTATGTGCGTTTGCAATACTTGCGTGTTACTGATTTTATTGATAATTATTATAGTTTACAAAGAAATTTATTTAATAAAGTTATCTCAGCCTTTATACTAAATTTTATGCCTAGAATAAATAATATTGATTCTCAAATTTACAAGGAGATACCTCTGCAATTTACTTTAACTAAATAAATTTATTATAGATAATGTTTTTGTCAATTTGTCAATGCGTAAGTCCTATAAACTTTAGAAATCAAAATTTTTAAAATAAAACTGAAAACTCCAAGTCCTATCTTATTAAAAAAATTAATTTATGGTAATCACAAGGGATTACCTCTACAAAACATAATAACATTTTATAATAGTTTAAAAAAATTATCTCAATTCGCAATGTTATAATGCTTAATGAACTGTAACAGAAATATCAATTATATTTAACGGGAAAAATATGCAAATACCATCTATGCAATTGAAACAAGAACGTTATATAGCTATACGTAATGTCACAATATTATCTGTAATTGCAAACTCATTATTAACTATTATTAAAATTACTTTTGGTATTATAGGCCATTCTCAAGCTTTAATTGCTGATGGAATTCATTCTTTTTCAAGTTTAGCTGTTGATGCAATGGTTTTATTAGCTGCAAAATATAGTTTATTACCAGCAGATGCTAGACATCCTTATGGTCATGGTCGTTATGAAACTTTAGTTACTTTAGCTGCTGGACTCTTGCTAATAATTATGGCTATTACTTTATTTTCAGATGCTTACGAATATTTGGCTGGTCATAAACCACTTTCAGAACCTACTAGTATTGTATTAATTATTGCCTTTATCGCAATTATAATAAAAGAAGCTATCTATCATTATACAGTTTATATTGCTAATAAAGTAAATTCTCCAATGTTAATTGCCAATGCTTGGCATCATCGTAGCGATGCACTTTCATCTAGTATAGTATTTATAAGCGTATTAGGTAGCATGGCTGGTTATTTATGGTTAGATGCAATTGCTACTATTATAATTGCTGTAATGATTGCTTATATTGGTTTTAAAGAATGTTTACCAGCTATTAATAAGCTAATGGATATTAGTATTAAAAAGGAAAAACGAATTGAAATTCAAAAGATTGTTGAATCTATAAATGGTGTTCATTCAATCTATCAATTACGCACTCGTAAAATGGGAATTAATATTTTAGTTGATATGCATATAGTAGTTGCACCACGTATTAGTGTATCAGAAGGGCATCAGATTGCTGAAGTAGTGCGGACTAATTTATTGGAAGAAATGGAAGAAGTTGTTGATGTTTTAGTTCATGTCAAACCTAAACATGCCAATACTAGTTTAAATTTACCACAACGCAGTGAAGTTATTCCAAATTTACAGAGACAACAAATTGATAATATTGAAAAAATAGAGAAAGTTACTTTGCATTATTTAGATAATAAATTAATATTAGATATTGATTTACCATTAAATGTTATTCAAAATAATAATCAAGCTCAGATTTTATCGCAACAATTTGCTAATTTTATAGCTAACGAACCTGAAATTCAAGCTGTTAATCTTTACTATCATGGTACTGCTTATAATTCTTCCCAAATTTTTCAAATTGAAGAACTACGAAATTTTATTAAAATCAAAACGTAACCAAACTAAAAAAATACCATTCCCAAACATTAAACTTGGGAAAATGGCATTTTTTAAGCAAACTTCTGGATAAACTACAGCAATATAAGTAATTTATTTTGAATTTAATTAAGAATTAAGCATTCATAATTAAGAATTATTTTATAACCGATGAAAAATATAAATTCCCATTGGTGAATCTAGTGGATCACTCACTTGACCTGGTTTTAACCGAAAAATAACTTTCATTGGTGCTGGAGTACTTGGATCATCTTTCACATTTTTAGTTAAAACATCACGATCCATGTCTGAATACTGTTTGATCAATTCTTTGAAAACTACTCCTTTAGAACGAGCGTGAATAACTAATTTATTAGCAAATTCTAAAGCAGTTTCATGATTATAATAAAACTTTTTTCCTGATACTGAAACTCGCATTTTAGTATGACCAATAACAATAAACTCAAAATTACCAGGTGATACTAATGGTTGTTCAGGATTAGGTACTTTAGTTGGGTCTAATTGACCTAGATTTTCAGGTAAAACTTTTTCAGCATCCTTTCGCAAAATCTCTTGATTCAGCTTGGCTAATTTATGTGCTTGTTTGGCATCAAATCCTTTTGCCTCTTCTCCTATTCGGGAAATAATGATTTTTTCTAATTTATCTTTTGGTTTGATTTGTGATAATATTTTTAAACCTTCTACAACCTCTCCAAAAATACTGTGATAGCCATCTAACCATGGTGCTGGTTTGCTAGTTATAATAAATTGACTACCATTAGTATTTGGGCCTTTGGTTGCCATGGAAAGTATGCCAGCCTTGGAATGGCTCAAATCAGGATGAAATTCATCAGCAAACACGAAGCCTGGACCACCAGTACCAGTCCCAGTAGGATCACCAGTTTGTACCATAAATTCTCTAGCATTATGGAAAATTAAATTTTGGTATAATGGTTTAGTTACTTTCTTCTTAGTAATAGAGTCTTCCCAAGTAGTCGTACCTTCAGATAAGCCAATAAAATTCATCACAGTCATTGGAGCTTGTTTATAAAATAATTTAGCTGTAATAACACCTTTATCAGTGTGGATTTTAGCAAAAATCCCCGATTGTAAACTATTAGCAGATAATGGAGTAATGATAAAACATAATGAAATTAACAAAGATCGGATTAACATAGTTTTCCAGTAATTATAATAAGGAATTTTGAATATAAGGTTGAAATTGTTGAATATCAATTGATAACTAGGCAAAGTTATTAAAATAGTTCAAGTAGGGTCGGTAAAACCTTATCTTGCCCCATAGGCATCAACTTAAGGAATAATTTGGTATATTGGATTGAAATTGATAATTTTTAGAAATAGATATTAATAAATAGAAAAATCCAATGCCAATATTTCATGAAGTTGCTCAAGCAATACAATCAATTTTTAGTAAAGAAACTGACGAACTTGCGAAAAAAACAGGATTTATAAAGCGAGAACGAAACAGGTTCTAGTTTTATTAAGACCTTGATATTTGGCTGGATGCAGAATAAATCTTGTTGAAGGGTTATCCCGTGCAGGTTGTACACATGATTTGTATA
>DAOUSL010000376.1 GCA_030627235.1 Thioploca sp. | reverse complement strand
CAGTACTTAACCGAGCATAGTCAGCAGGTCGCAGATGTAGCCAAGAACATCAGCTACAGCACCAGTGCAGGCATGATGTTCAGTTCAGCTGCCGACTACATGAATGAGAATGTAGGGGTGGTAGGTGGCCTGTTAGGTATTGCTACGCTCGCTATAAATACACATTATAGGCATAAGGAGTTCGTAGTTAAGGAATCTCTTATGCGTAGACGTGAGGATGACTAATGGCCGTACCTAGTTATACAACAGACCTAACAACAATAGCCATCGGCGAGATCGCAGTTGATACGGGCACATGGGACGAGTCCTCTGATGCCGGTTGGGATACAGCGGGCACCATGGTGGCTGACACCAACCTATACTACAACGGAGTAGAGTGCGTATCAGCCCAATATACTAAGCTCGGTACAGGTACAGGGGCTTCGGGGCCGGGTACTATCATGTACGTCCACCCTTCTTCCTTTACTATCCCGACAGATGGCGCTATTTTAATACATCACTTATGGGCTGCTCCCGCTGCTTTGAATGCCTTAGCACCTGGCGCCGGAGAAGCCGGCATCACTATGCTAGTAGGCAATAGCTTCGGCGACTGTGATATATGGAATATGTCTGGTTCTGACTTTGCCCCCGCTCCTCGCGGCGGCTGGGCGAACTACGCAGTTAATCCAACAGTTACAAGAGATACCCTGATAGGCGCTGGCGCTGCTAGCCCCTATACAACAGTAGGCATAGGCGTAGCTGCAACTGCTCAGGCCCGTGGTAATCCGCAGGCTTGCAATGCTATAAGGTACGGCCGATGCGAAGCCATCTTCACTGGCGGACAGGCAGCAGATTATGCTACCTTTGCTGGCTATGGGACTGTAGATAATGCGTCCGCTGCGCGGTGGAATCTAATAGAGCCTGTAGGCACCAGTGGTTTTATAATGCAGGGGCTGCAGTCCTTAGGTACCGCAGCTACGCCGGTAGATTTCAGGGATCAGAATAAGAAGATCGATGTCCGGGATACTATCAATGTGACAGCCGGCTTCAATAAGATGAACGTCGTGAATGCTGGCAGTAATATTGAGTGGACTGCTATATCGATAGCCTCCTTAGGCACAATAGCCAAGTGGGCTTTTGAAGTGCTCGATGATGCGCCGGTTAGCAAGGTAGCCTGCACTTTCACAGATGACGGGGCCTTCACCTACAAATCCAACTCAGTGATAGCGACTACTACGTACAGACGTTGTGGCCTGATAACTCAGGGGTCAGCCTCTATGACCGGGTGCACTATAGATAGTCCTACCGGGGCCGTAGCTATGGCTGCAAACGCTATTGGGTCCGTGTCTAACAGCACCTTCAATAGCGTAGGCACTGGCCATGCCGTTGATCTGGGAACCATTGCAGCTACAGCCTCTGTTGCGTGGGCGAACAATACTACCGGCTATGCCGTAGCTAATGGGGCTACAGGAAACGAGGTCATCCTCGTGAACGTAGCCGCAGGGCAGACTCTCACTATAAATGTAGGTGACGGGTATACTCCCCCTACGTACTATAACACCGGCGCCGGTACTGTATTAGTCGTG
>DAOUSL010000107.1 GCA_030627235.1 Thioploca sp. | reverse complement strand
GGTGTTATAGGCACTGCTCCACTTCGTTACGCAGCGCCTATAATGGCGAGTTGAGGAGAAACATCCTCCTCAAACGGTTATCACCGTTCTGCTCCGCTTCGCTCTCGCAGCCCGATAACCAATCGTTCGAGGCGACGAATATGCCTGATAATCGACCTCTACCGAGTCCATTATCAGGCATATTCGCTCCTCAACTCGCCATTAGGTACAAAATTAGAATATCATGTTTGAACAACTAGATAGCATTGAATGGAATGAATTAGAAACAAATGTGGGAAGTGCCTCTCACGTTCCAGATGCACTGAAAGGGCTTTTGTCTGAAAACGAAGAGGAAGTAGAAAAAGCCTATTGGAAAATTGATAATCACGTTGTACTACAAGGTGATTTATCTGAGTCAGCGTTATACATCCCTAAATTTCTTGAAGAAGCACTATATATTACAAAATATAAAAGAATCGTTTTGGAGTTATTATTTCAAATTGGCAGTGGTATATCGTTAAACAAACACCTTGAAGAAGAATGTTATATAAAAGTCACAGATGCTCTGTTAAGGGCAAAAGATAGTACTTGCATTGCAAATACTAAATGGGTTTCTTCCATTGAGGAAGATCTGAATACGCTAAGGCAATTGCATATTGAACGTACCTAACATGCCCATGCACGCCGAGCAACAAAGCGTCACGCCTTTTGCAAAAATCCGCAAAAGGAGCGCCACTTTCTTTCCTAGTTCCCACGCTCTGCGTCGTCTCAATAGTCAAAACCATTCCATAAAAATATCACACATAGTATTTTCCATCTGAGCATAATTTCTAGCACTTGAATAACGCCAATGTGTTGCTTCATCTACATAACCTCTATTTATAGGATTCCTATGAATATATTCTAATTTTTGCCGTAACATTTCATGATAGTGTCTACTAACATTTTATTTAGCATAGTGTCATCTTCAACAATTAAAATATTTGCGATCATTCACATATTCCTTGGAAAAATATAAACTTGTTCTCATTAACTTTAATTTATTCTGCATGATATTAATGTTTTGAGAAATAATTTTAAATTCAGTAATTTTTGTTTTAAATATACTACCATATATTTTATGTTTAAATTGAAGATAATTACTATTTTGATGTTTTATTTCTGATGTTTAGTGATGGTTAATTTTATTTTTACCACAGTGTATTTTTAAAATTTTTTTGGCTTCATTATGATCAATCAAATGATGATAATCCGTGATTTTCATGGTATTGTAATTTGCCAACGTTCTAATGATTGTTGTTTTTCTTGTTAATAACAGCCTCGTTAGAAATTCCTTCCACTACGCACCAGCGTCAAACAACACTTATTAAAATTATTTATATTTGATAATTCAAGAATATTTTACATCTCGCAACGCTAGTGCGTTGATGACTGCATTCCCAACGAAGTCGTTGGGAACGAGTAAATTTCTTGGTTTAAACATGTCAATAATGGTATAATTTCTATAGTGGTAGTTTATCAGATTTGCTTATTCAAGCTTAACACTACTATCTTACTTAATTTATTAGGACAGGATGTATTAAAATGAATGAAATATTATTATATAAGGGTTTAACTATCCTATTTGCTTCTGGTTTTGGTTTTTTATTATTACTAACAATACTTCGTTTTACCAGCAATATAAAAGCAGCTTCTATCAATAGGGAAACTCAACAAGATGAGAAAAAAAATCCTTTAGAAAGTGATGTTATAGAGCAACAAACCGATTATATGTGTGAAGTTTGTAATTGGATATACGACGAAAATAAAGGTGATCTAGACGGAGGAATAGCTCCTGGAACTAAATTTGAAGATATTCCTGATTCTTGGCTATGTCCAGTCTGTGGAATTGATAAAGAACAATTTAAATCAGTAGTTCATAAGAATGAATCTGGAACGAGTTATTTATCTCATCTAGAACGTTCGAGTGATGAAATTGAAACTGAAATGAAAATAATTTCTGAAAAAGCAGTCACTGGTAAATCTCCAATTTCTGCTATGAGAACTCCCAAACATAAGAATTTATTGGATAATATTCAAATTTTACCAGCTCAATTAGCTAACAAACCATATGATAAAATAGAAGTAGATTTTCAAACCACAATAGGTAAAACTGCTAACAAACCGTTAACGATCAATTTGCCTTTTTACGTATCACATATGTCGTTTGGCTCTCTATCAAAAGAAGCAAAAATTGCTTTAGCTAAAGGAGCTTCTCAAGTTAAAACATTAAATTGTAGTGGTGAAGGTGGAATGTTATCAGAAGAAAGAGCTGCTGCTTATAAATATATCTTTCAATATTCTACTGGTCGTTTTGGAGTCAATGAAGAAACTATGGCTCAAGCTGATGCCATCGAAATTAAGATTGGTCAAGCAGCTAAAGCTGGACTTGGTGGCCATTTATTAGCTGATAAAGTAACTGAAGAAATTGCTAGAGTTAGAGGTGTCACACCTCATGAATCTATTATTAGTCCAGCCAATCATCATGATCTAAATTCTTTGTCTGATTGGCAACAACGAGTATTAGAATTAAAAAGATTTGGAGTTCCTGTCGGATTGAAGATTGCCGCTTCTCATATTGAAGACGATTTAAAAATTGCCGTAGCTATTAAACCAGATTTTATTACTATTGATAATCGTGGTGGTGCGACTGGGGCAGCTCCTACTCATGTGAAGGATAATGTTTGTATTCCAGTACCTTATTCAATTTATCGAGCTAAGAAATTTTTACAGGCCAATGGTGGTGAGAATATTAGTTTATTAATTACTGGCGGTTTTCGTACCAGTGCTGATATTTTCAAAGCATTAGCACTAGGAGCGGATGCGGTTGGTTTATCAACGGCTGCAATGATTGGGATTGGTTGTCAACAATATCGAGTTTGCCATAAAGGAACTTGCCCAGTTGGTATTGCCACCCAAGATGAAAAATTACGAGAAGTATTTGACATTGATAAATCGGCTGAAAGGTTAGGAACTTTGTTTACTGTTTATCAACAAGAACTAGCTGATTTTGTAAGAATATGTGGCAAACAATCAGTAGCTGAATTAGATGTATCAGACTTAGTTACTACAGACATTAATATCAGCCAACATACTAATATTAAACATGCTTGAAGCTGTAAAACTATAGCAATTCTTAATTCTTAATTCTTAATTAAATTATTTATATTGCTGTAGTTTATCAAATCGAAAAATGCTATAAAATTAAGACTCTAAATAATGTTTACAAATTTAAATTACCAAATAGCTAAATTATCCAAAAAAATTCCTTTAAATCTCATAATTATAGTACCGTTTGTGATCGAAATTTTTGCGGTAGTTGGATTAACTGGCTGGCTATCGTTTCGTAATGGCCAAGAAGCTGTCGATGATTTATCCGCTCAATTACGCAGTGAAATTACTACTCGTATTCATCAACATCTTGAAACTAATATAAAAATGCCGCATAGGTTAAATCAGATAAATGTTGATTTTATCAATATTGGGAAGTTGGATTTAACTAATTTAGAACATTTAAAAAAATATTTATGGAAACAAATTCAACAATTTGACATGGTTAGTTATGTTGGTATTGGTACTGAATCTGGGAAATATGTAGGAGTACAATCATTTGACAATGGTAATATTATTTCAGAAATTAGTGATAAAACTAATGAATTAGAAATTTGGAACACTGATGAACATGCTAATAATACTACTCTCAGAAAAAAAATAGCCAATTATGATCATCGTCAGCAACCTTGGTATGTAAGTGCATCTGAAGCAGAAAAACCAGTTTGGAGCAAAGCTTTTTTTTCCAGCCGTCGTACTACTTTATCGGTGAATCAACCAATTTATGATAAAGAAAATAACTTATTAGCTGTCACAACTACTGATGTCAATATTTTGGCTATCAGTCAGTTTTTAAGAACGTTAAAAATTGGTCAAACAGGTCAGTCTTTTATTATAGAGTCATCTGGAATTATGGTGGCAAATTCAGTTCCAGATAGTATTACTTCCCAACCACCTAAAGAAGCACAACTATGGAAATCAGGTGCTACAGAAATTTGGAATAATAATATAATTACAGATAGTTATAATAATTCTGAACATATAAAAGCAGATGAAAGTACAGATGTATTAACTCGAGCAACTACTCATTATCTGATTCAATATTTTGGTGAACTTAGTAAAATAGAAGAAAAGCAAAACTTTAACTTTATTTACGATGGGGATAATTATTTCTTACAAATAGTTCCATTTAAAGACGAAAGAGGGTTAGATTGGTTGATAGCAGTTGTAGTTCCAGAATCAGATTTTATGACTCATATTGACGCTAATATGTACTACACTATTTTATTATGTTTGGTTGCTTTATTTGTGACTATTTTAATGGGAATTCTTACTTCCAAATGGATTATTCGGCCATTATTACATTTAAATACTGCTGCTACAGCTTTAGCTAGAGGAGAATGGCAACAACAAATAGCAGAAGCTAAACGTAAAGATGAAATAGGAGAATTAGCCAAAACTTTCAGCAAAATGGCTCAACAGCTACAAGAATCATTTACAACGTTGGAAACTAAAAATGTCGATTTACAACGTTTAGATAAATTAAAAGATGAGTTTTTAGCCAATACTTCTCATGAATTACGCACTCCATTAAATGGAATCATTGGGATTGCGGAATCTTTGATTGATGGAGTTACTGGTAAATTATCTGATAGCACTAATTCTGAATTATCTATGATAGTAGCAAGTGGCAGACGTTTGTCTAATATAATCAATGACATTTTAGATTTTTCCAAACAGAAATATAAGAATATTGAATTACAATTAGAAGCTGTTGATATTAAAAAAGTGGCTGATATAGTGCTTAGATTTTGTCATCCTTTAGTAGGTAATAAGGAGTTACAATTAGTTAATGCAGTGCCTAATGATTTACCATTCGCAAATGCTGATGAAAATCGGGTGCAACAAATTTTGCATAATTTAGTAGGCAATGCGATTAAATTTACTAAAAGAGGACGAGTTCAAATTTCAGCAGAAGTAAAACAGGATAATTTAAATATCATTATATCCGATACTGGCATTGGGATACCAACGGATAAAACGTCTCAAATATTTGAATCATTTGAACAAGGTACAAATAAAGATAGTAATACTGGTTTAGGTTTATCTATTTCTAACCAATTAGTTTTATTGCATAAAGGTAAAATTTGGGTAGAATCAACTTTGGGAATCGGTTCTAGATTTATTTTTACCTTACCTATTTCCGATATTTCACTGGTAAATCAATCTGGTAAAGTTTCTTCAACGGCTATGCTAGATTCTGAAGTTTTGACTGGTGAAGTAATGTCAGGAATTCCTACTGGTAAATATTCTGATATTAGCATTATGATTGTCGACGATGAACCAATCAACTTACATGTATTGACTAATCACCTTGCTATGTATAATTATAAAACTATTGAAGCGGCCTCTGGAGCTGAAGCTTTAGCTAATTTAGAACAAGGAATTATTCCTGATCTGATTTTGTTGGATGTGATGATGCCACACATGACTGGCTATGAAGTAACTCAGAAAATTAGAGAGAAATGGGAAGCTAATGAATTGCCAATTGTATTGTTAACAGCTAAAAATCAGGTGGCAGATTTGGTGAATGGTTTAGAAATGGGAGCAAATGATTATTTAATTAAACCAATTGCTAAGAGTGAATTATTGGCTAGAATTAAAACTCATTTACATATTAAACAGCTTAAAGAAGAGACTTTACGTTTAGCAGTTGAAAGTGAAAGAAGATTAACCCAATTTTTAGAAGCAATGCCAGTGGGAGTGTTTGTAACAGATGCTGATGCAAATCCATATTATGCAAATAAACGAGCTCAAAATCTATTGGATTCAGAAATAGAATTTCCTTATCAAATGTATCTTGCAAATACTAAGCAATTATATCCATCTGAAAAACAACCAAATACTTTGGCATTACAAGGTAATAGCATAACGGCAGATGATATAGAAATTCACCAACAAGGCAAACAAATTCCAATAGAAGTATGGGCTAGTCCAATTTTTGATGAACAAGGTGCTATCAGTTATTCGATGATGGCTTTCCAAGATATTACTGAACGTAAATCAGCGGAATCAGAACGAGAGCAATTTAATACTCAATTAATTAAATTAAACAAAGAATTAGAAGAATATTCTCATACTTTGGAAGATAAAGTTTTAGAACGTACTTTTAAGTTAGAAGAAGCTAAAAAAGCGGCTGAAGATACATTACAACAATTAAAAACTACTCAAGAACAATTAGTTGAAGCTGCTAAAATGTCAGAATTAGGTAATTTAGTAGCTGGGGTAGCTCATGAAATTAATACTCCAGTTGGAATTGGAGTTACAGCTGCTTCAAGGTTAGAAACTTTAACTAAAGAATTAGTCAGTTTGTACAAAGATGGCAAGATGAAACGTGCTGATTTGGATAAATATTTAGGTTCTACTCAAAAAGGCAGTAATTTAATTTTAAAAAATTTGACTAGAGCTGCTGATTTAATCCAGAGTTTTAAAAAAGTTGCAGTTGATCAAGCTGGTGAGCAACAACGTACTTTTAATTTGCATGAATATTTGCATGAGGTTTTAACTACGCTACGACCAGAGTTTAAACGAACTCAGCATCAAATAACGATTGAATGCGATACGGATATAGTGTTATCTAGTTATCCTGGGGTGTTTTCACAGATTATAACTAATTTTATAATGAATTCTTTGATTCATGGATTTAGGGATAAGTTAGAAGGACATATGAAAATTACTGCTCATCAAACTAATGAGGAGTTGATATTGCGTTATTCTGATGATGGTAGAGGTATTCCAGTTGATATTGTGAGCAAGGTTTTTGACCCATTTTTTACCACTAATCGCCAAGGTGGTGGTAGTGGGTTGGGTATGCATATTGTGTATAACTTAGTTACTCATCAATTAAATGGTTTGATTCAATGTGAAAGTATAGTCGGAGAAGGAACTAATTTTATCATATCTTTACCTAATTCTGCGGTATCTTGAGTTTTTTATTCCTTGGGTTTGTTATGATGAAACTTCCTACACCATCAAAGCTACCACAACGGTTTAAGGATAGTTGAAGGTACAACACACCATTATACTCAACATTTTTACTTGCAACTTTTTTCCTATAATAAATTTTTTTCTTAAAATTAAGTTTACTACTAATAATCATAATTTAAAAAATCCAAAATCTGGAAAAAATCCAAATTCTGGGAAATAAAGGAAAATACTACCTGATAATATTAAACTCTTTTAAAAAAGTGTCAAGAAGATTTAACAGATTGTTAAATGGTTAGGTAGGATTTAACGTTTTGTTAAATATCTTAGAGTAGGAGGATTTTTATAATTATAAATTCTAAGCAGAGATTCTTAAATATCGTGTTCCTAAATAAAATTTAGTAACAATACATAAAGTAATTAAGCATTAAGAATTGGTATATATTGTGATATAGAATTTAATACACCATATATTATATATACTTAATTTATAGCATTTCCCAATTGAATAGATTACAACAATACTGAACAAGTGGTTGCTATTTAATTAGGAATTGCTATATCGTAAATATTTGTCCTAAAATTCAAATATGTTTTTGAAGTAAGATTTTCTTATACAAGGACTCCAAATTTAGAGATTATTTATGAGTGAAACAAAACATTGTCGTTTATTAATTCTTGGTTCAGGCCCAGCCGGTTATACTGCAGCGGTTTATGCGGCTCGTGCTAATTTAAATCCAGTACTTATAACTGGTATAGAACAAGGTGGTCAGTTAATGACTACTACTGATGTTGATAACTGGCCTGGAGATAATAAAGGAGTACTTGGTCCAGATTTAATGGAACGAATGAAGCAACATGCAGAACGTTTTAATACTGAAATAATTTTTGATCATATTAATGCGGTAGATTTAACCCAACGACCTTTTATTTTGACTGGTGATTCTAATAAATATACCTGTGATGCCTTAATTATTGCTACTGGTGCATCAGCTCAATATTTAGGCTTACCTTCTGAAACAGCTTATAAAGGTAAAGGAATCTCGGCTTGTGCTACTTGTGATGGTTTTTTCTATCGTGATCAAAAAGTTGCAGTTATTGGTGGTGGTAATACAGCAGTAGAAGAAGCTTTATACCTATCCAATATAGCTAATCATGTTACTTTAGTACATAGAAGAGATGCACTCCGATCTGAGAAAATTTTAGCAGATCAATTATTTGAGAAGGAAAAAGCTGGAAAAGTGACAATTGCCTGGAACAGTGTACTTGATGAAGTGTTAGGTGATAATGGCGGAGTTACTGGAATGAGAATCAAAAACGTCAAAGATAATTCAACTCAAGATATTGATTTATTTGGTGTATTTATTGCTATTGGGCATAAACCAAATACAGATTTGTTCAAAGATCAATTAGAAATGAATAACGGTTATTTGAAGATAAAAACTGGTTCTGATGGTAATTCACAAGCAACTAGTATTCCTGGAGTATTTGCTGCTGGGGATGTGTGTGATCATATATATAGGCAAGCTATTACCTCAGCTGGAACTGGCTGTATGGCTGCATTGGATGCTGAAAAATATTTGGATAATTTAAAAAAATAATATATTTCAATATGGTAGAGGCGAACCTATGTGTTCGCCCTTAACTTAATGGCATTGAACTAACGGTGGGAAACAACTACCAAATATTCCTTATTAGCAAGATTTTTTATGATAACTCATATTACTTGGAATAACTAATTAAAATATAAACATGAAAACCATTTCTCCAATCCGTCTAGGTGTAAATATAGACCACATTGCTACAGTTAGGCAAGCTCGTGGCACTCGTTATCCAGACCCAGTACAAGCTGCTATTGAATCAGAACAAGCTGGAGCTGATTTAATTACTTTGCATTTACGTGAAGATCGTCGTCATATTCAAGAACGTGATGTGTTATTGATCAAAGAAGTGTTATTGACCCGCATGAATTTGGAAATGGCAGTGACAACAGAAATGTTGAAATTTGCGGAACAATTACAACCACATGATGTATGTTTAGTTCCAGAACGTAGGGAAGAGTTGACAACTGAAGGTGGGCTAGATGTACTAGGTCAAATTGATAAAATTCAAGCAGCCTGTCAACAATTATCTGCAGTTGGAACTAAAGTTTCTTTATTTATTGATGCTGATTTAAAACAAATAGATGCTGCAGTAAAAGTTGGTGCGCCAGCAATAGAAATTCACACTGGACATTTTGCAGATGCTACTGATAACAATGTTCGACAACAAGAATATGAACGGATATTAACAGCGGTAAAACATAGTGTTAATGCAGGTTTACAAGTTAATGCAGGCCATGGTTTGCATTATCATAATGTTGCTAATATTGCTATCATTCCAGAAATTTGTGAATTAAATATTGGGCATGCTATTATAGCTAGAGCATTATTTACCGGTTTAATCCCAGCAGTAACGGAAATGAAACAACTTATGACGGATGCTAGGAATAAATTGACTTTAAATATTTAAATGTAGGCTGGGTAGAACTAATTAAAACCCAGCAACGAATTACATTTTAGATAAAATCTACTTTGAATAACATCAGTTATTTAATATATTAGCAAAAAATTCTTTAGTGAGAGTTATTTGTGCCAAACAAGTATCTGCTCGGTTGATATTATCACGAAACGTGGTTGCATTACGTTGATTTTTACTATACCAAGATAAATGTTTACGTGCCATTCTTACTCCAGTATATTCACCGTAAAATTGATATAAGCTGTCTAAATGATTCAATAATATATCTTGAATTTCCAGCACAGTAGGACTCGGTAACTGTTCTCCTGTTTCCAAATAATGGACTACTTCTCGAAATAACCACGGCCTACCAAAAGCAGCTCTACCTATCATAATAGCATCGGCTTTAGTATAATCCAATACATATTTAGCTTTTTCTGGACTGTCTATATCACCATTAGCAATCACTGGAATCTTGCTATTATCTTTAATATTGGCAATGGTTTCATATTCTGCTTCGCCACCAAATTTACAAGCTCTGGTACGTCCATGTACAGATAAAGCTTGAATTCCAGATTGTTCTGCAATTTTTGCAATGCGTAATCCATTCCGATGCTCTTTATCCCAACCAGTACGGATTTTTAAAGTTACTGGAACATCAACTGAATTTACGACAGTTTCAAGAATATTAGCAACTAAGCTCTCATCTCTTAATAAAGCTGAACCAGCCATTGTATTACAAACTTTTTTAGCTGGACAACCCATATTAATATCAATGATTTGTGCTCCATTATCAATATTATGTTGAGCTGCTTTGGCTAATAATTTCGGATCAGCTCCTAAAATTTGTACCCAATGCACTGAATTTGTACCATCACGACTAGCTCTCCTTAAGGTTTTTTTACTACCCCACAGCAAAGAATTTGACGAAACCATCTCAGACATTGTCATTCCAGCTCCCATTTCTTTACATAAACGCCGAAATGGACTATCCGTTATACCTGCCATTGGAGCTAGTATAACATTGTTTTCTAAAGTATAATTACCTATTTGCATAAGCTACTTATATAACCACCTTGACCTCTTTTTTGAATAAAATTTTGAAACAGCTTAGAAAAATCACCAACAACAGAGTTCTGGACAGCTTCTAATACTAATAATTTTTCACTCCAATTTTTAATTTTAGGCAAGTCTGCCGGTTCATAAAAATCAATTATTTTAGATAAATGGTGCATCCGAAGAAATAATGGAGCATAACTAGAATCTACCAAAGTAAATTGCTCTCCAATAAAATAAGGTCCATTTTCATCAACTTGTTGTTCCAAAATCTGTAAATTTTTTAAGAATTTATCTCGTATTTCAGTAAATGCTATTTCTGTTTTAGCACCAATCATACCAATAAAACTACCCAAACAGGTAGAACAAAATTCCATCCAACTACAGCATCTAGCTCTATGTAATGGATTTTCTGGCAATAAACGGTTAGCTGCAATTTGATTTAAATAATCATTGATTATGGAAGATTCAAATATAGTTTCCTTATTTTCTACTCGTAATATAGGAACATTGCCAAGTGGAGAAACTTGTTCAAACCAATCGGGTAAATTACCTGGTTCGATTATAGTTAATTTATGTGGCTGATTATTATATAGCATAGTTATCAAAATACGTTGCCCATAAGGACAAGAAGCAAATGAAATTAATTCAAGCTCAGGTGCATGAGTAGTGGCATGTAATTTTTGGCTATCTATATGACAAATTATGGAATTATCAAGTGCTGATATGCTTAATGTTTCAGGTAAAATAGGAAATAGAAATGGTTGAGTATTATCTGCATCAATTTGAATAATACTGGTATTATCTTCTACTTTAATCTGTCCTTCGACTAGGCATAATTGATCTGCTACCTTGCTAGAACCACCAACAACAATTTTTTCACCCTTTTGTAAAGAAAAAGTTCGTAATATAGATTCTGCTAAGACATTATCTGGGATATTTGCAAAAGCATAATAATTATTTTTTAATAACTGTCCAATTGTATAGGTATTAATTTTCATATTTTTAATAGTTTATTTTAAAGATAAATACATAGATAACATGTAATTCGTATGATGTTGGTGTAAATTTAAATAGTAATTCTTATTAATTGTGAATGGTTAACTGTGAATTAATAATTCTTAATGAAAGTCAAAATCATTAGTAATTAATCATTCACTAATTCACAATTATGTTGGAACTACTATATATCTTGATCATAATGAATTTAGGATTATACTACTAAAACCCACTTTTATCACAAGCAATTTGAGTGATTTTTTCAATATCATAGAACCTACAAGCTTCCATCATTAATCGACATTCAAACCACATATCACCATCAACCAAAGGCATAAATAAATCATGGATATTATCTACCCCTAAATAAATTGGAATTTCATATTCAATTAATTTCATCAGAGGAGCGATTGAATTATGTAATGGAGCAACTTTATTTAATTGTTTCATACTAATAGCAGCAGATGGACAGACAATAATTCCCATTTGAGCTTCTTTTACCAACCGAAGAATTCGTTCTTGCTCTCTATCATCTTTGGCAGCTAAAGAAATTGCATGAACTCCACGTACTTTTCCTTCTAAACCATGTTCTATAGTTTTAATTGCCAATAATTCGGTTTCATTTTCATCTGGATTATTTTCTTGATCTATATGTACATCAACGGTTTTATCCAAATCCTTAGCTAAATTCATGATAAAATCTAAATGTTTTTCTGGAGTTGGCCTATCTCTAGATGGCAAACCACCAATAACATCAGCTAATTCACAAGCTTGCTGAAAATATTTGCGAGATTCTGGATCAAGAACTCCTTGTAATGGCTGAACTGCTAATTCCAAATAAATTTGATTTTTATATCTATTTTTAACTTCAAGAGCTGCTTTAATTGGTAATAATTTAACTATATTATCAGCATCTATAAAAGTTCTACAATGAGTAACACCCTGTTTAATCATAGTATTTACTGCTCTTGACATACGTTCAATCAAATCTTCATGGGTATAGTTTTCCTTCAAATAAGCATAAATATCCCATTTCTTCTGCATATCAACTTGACTTAATTTCAAATTTTCCATTGAAATTAAATATGATTTATCGAAATGAGCATGATAGCAAGCCAATCCACCATTTTTAGCTTTTAAATGTAGAAAATTATTTTTTAAATTCCATAATTCAGATGTTCCACCTTTGTATTTTAGAAAACCATCATCATGTTTTTTGATTAAATTTTCAATCGTTTCAATACTAACATTCACATCTGTTATCAATGGAATAGAATTTTCGATACATAAGCGTCGAATTAAATTACTATCAGTTTCTTCATCATAATCATGATTACCAGTTAATATATTGATTACAAAATCAAATCGGTTATCTTGTAAAAAAGAGCCTATATTCGGTTCTTTCTTATCAGCTATTTTATAGAGTTCTTGATTGTTTATATCATTTTTATTTAAAAACCTACTAGTTCCAGGAGTTGCAAAAATAAATATATCTAACTTCAACAACTTTTTAATTGCTGGTAACATTTTGATTTTATCACTATTATGACCAGCACTGATCAGGACATTTTTTTGCGTTTTATGACCTAAAAGTTTTAAATTTAAGGTCAATAATTCGATAGTATTATCTGTAATCATTTTAACTTTAGAAAAATTGTAGGAACTAAAAAGGATTCACTTTATAACAATTGTAATTAATAAATTCTATATTATAGATTGGGTTAGCCAAGCATAACTCAATAGTTTTACATTCAAGGTTTATTATGTATTTTAAAGCTATACAAATATGAGTTAGATATGATAAATTACTTAAAATAATAGTAGATTTCTGGCAAAATTCAAGATCTACTATAATTAGACATCGTTTCCTAAATAACGAAAGTAATATAGGCTAAGTATGATTGTGTTAACGACGTTAAATTGACCAAAGATATACAGTTAAATTACGGACTTTATGTAGGATGTAATGAGTTTACGAATTACATCTTGATGCAATTCACTTCGTTCATTGCATCCTACATTTATTTAACTTTATTTAGGTAAGATGTCTAATGAAAAAATTAAAAGATATAATATTACTATAATAAAGGATTTCAAATGTCACAAGTTAGAAGTTCCAATGAGAAAGTTTTTTTATGGTTATTTTTTCCAACAATTATTAGTCTATATTTAGTCTATAAATTTCCTACTCTATTTGTTCCTATAGATCAAGTTCGTGATACTTTTTATTTTTTTGGTAAAAGTACCTCGTTTTGGTATGCAACTCTGTATACTGCCATTGTTTGTTATTTTTCTCTGCAAGTAATAATTCGTAAAACCAATCCATATAGTATAACTAAAAAACCAATTTCTACTTATCAACGAACTAAATTTACTTCTATTTTTTTAAGCCAATTAATATTTTTTTATTTGATTCCATTCATTATGCCAGTTTTACAAGAAGGTAGAGAATTTTTCAATGATCCTTACTATCCAGTTAACAAAGATGCTTACATATATATTTACAACGGTTTTACCTCAATTGGTGGTTTAATTTATATATTTTTTATTGTTCCATTATTAGCATGGTTAGTTGGTAAAAGATATTGTTCATGGTTTTGTGCTTGTGGTAATCTTGCCGAATCGGTTGGAATAACTGTATGGGGACAGAAATGGGTTAGAAATTATACTCCTCGTGGCAAACTTGCAACTAAAATGGAGAGTTTACAATTAATAATATTAATCTTTGCATCGGCTTATGGGCTAGTATTATTTCTTGATGTTTGGCAAATATTTTCTTCCTCAACTTTAACTGTTGCTATGTCTAATTTCCAAATCTTTGTGATTGATTTTATGTTTGGAGCGATAATAGGGGTCGGTGCTTATCCATTATTTGGAACTAGAATTTGGTGTCGTTATGGTTGTCCACTAGCTCAATTAATGCGAGTATTTGGTAAATTATCAATCTCCCAAGCTAAAATCCAAGCTAATGAAAATTGCCGTGGGATTGGGGAATGTTCAAAAGTATGTCCTATGGGAATTGATGTTAAAGCTTTTGCTTATTTGGATAAGAAAGCGATAAAAGAAAACTTCGGATTAGATCAAACTACCTGTATTAGTTGTGGTGGTTGTATTGCTGCTTGTCCAACTCAGGCATTAAAATTTACTACTATTTTTACTAATAGTGTTATTAAAAAGATATAAGTATAGTATCTCTTAATTAAATTCAAATAGGCTAAGATTACTATAGTTAAAATTGCTGAACAATTGTGGAAGTAAGTTTATCAGAATTTGGTTGGGTAAGTGAAATGCTTGCCTCATAGGCATCAACTTAAGGAATACAGTTGTCTATTAGGTCAACTGTATTGAGTTTTCTTTTTCGTTTATTGAGGGAACAAGAAAACCGATGTTAAATATCTTTTAATGTCAAAATTAATTTTTCATAATCGTTAATAACATGAGCTAAATGTACAGATTGTTCTCTAATCATTTGTACACCTTTAACTAAACTACGCTCATTCCCATAATCCTGTTAAAATAATCCAATGTTGAACCAGAATAATGAGCAATTTAGTATAGATTTCACACAGTATCCTATAAGGATTTTCGCTATCTGAATTGGCTAATTCGCAGTGACTTTTCCACAATTTGAATATCGATCTGCCAACGAACACGATATAATATCAAACATTCTTTGATGCTTTTCTTCTTCAACATTAGTGACATATAAATTCCAGTCACATAAGGCTAAATTTTCTGCACTTGGCGTTTTCGTGCATTCTAGTTTAGCTCGTCGTCGATTTGCAACCTCTTGGCTAAGTTTACAAACAATTAAACGTGCTTCTACATGTTCTTC
>DAOUSL010000033.1 GCA_030627235.1 Thioploca sp. | reverse complement strand
TTTGCATTTGTTTCATTGGGGTTATGAGTTTGATGAGGTGTTGAATAAAAAGGGTGGTTTTGATGCGATTATTACTAATCCGCCTTGGGAAGTTTTCCAGACTGATGAGAAAGAGTTTTTTCAACAATATGTTCCGGAAATACAAAAGAAAAAATTGCGTATAGAGGATTGGAAAAAACAACGTGCTACTCTTATACGTGATCCTGAAATCAAAAAAAATTGGTTATCCTACTCAAGTTTTTTTACATTTCAATTAGCTTATTTTAAAAAAACTGAGCAGTATGTTCATCAAATTTCTGTAATAGAGGGAAAAGCTGTTGGAAATAAGTTAAATCTTTGCAATCTGTTCATTGAACAAAGTTTTAATTTATTGCGTACTGGTGGACAATGTGGAATTGTAGTACCAAGTGGAATTTATACCGATTTAGGTACTAAAGGTTTGCGTACTTTACTATTTAACAAAAATCAAATAACAGGATTGTTTGGTTTTGAAAATCGTAAAAAAATTTTTGAGGGTGTTGATAGTCGCTTCAAGTTTGTAGTATTGACTTTTGAAAAAGGAGGTAAAACAGCTAAATTTCCTGCTGCTTTTATGCGTCATGAAGTTAATGAATTGGCTAATTTTCCTCAAAATGATGCAATGTGGCTTAATGTTGATCTTATTTTTAAAGTATCTCCTGATTCACTATCTATTTCTGAGTTTAAAAATGAAATGGACTTAATTATTGCTTCAAAACTGTTAAAATACCCAAACCTTGCTTCTGAATTAGGATGGACATTAGAATTATATGGTGAAGAACTCAATATGACTCGTTCATCACAATATTTTGTAACACAACCGACAGATTTTCCTGTTTATGAAGGCGGAATGATTTGGCATTTTGATCATAAATATGCTGAACCAAGGTATTGGGTAAATGAAAAAGATATTCGGAAAACATTTACAGAAAAACGGGCTAAAAGAATTACCAATTTACAGAAAATTCCTACTGATTTACGGAATGATTATGAGGTTTACCGTCTTGCTATTCGTAAGATTGCTTCTAATACTAATGAAAGAACACTCATCACGACAATTATTCCACCATACACTTTTGCAGGTAACTCATTAACTGTTAATTTTCCTTTTTATCATAACATCAATAAATACAATAATTTAAGATTAATAATTCAAGAACTACTTGTTTTAAGTTCATTACTTAATAGTTTTGTGGTAGATTATGTTTTACGTTCAAGAATGACAACAAACCTTAGTCTTTTTTATCTTTACCAACTCCCAGTGCCACGCCTAACCAAAAAAGACTCCGCCTTCACCCCCATCGTCACTCGCGCCGCCAAACTCATCTGCACCACGCCAGAATTTGACGACTTAGCCAAAGAAGTTGGTTTAAAATCCCACAAAAACGGCATAACCAATCCCGAACAACGTGCCAAACTCCGTGCCGAACTTGACGGCATGATCGCCCATTTATACGGCTTAACTTGCGAGGAATTCAAACATATCTTAGAGACATTTCCACTAGTAAAAGAAGAAGTCAAACAAGCAACTTTAGAAGCTTATAATCATTTTGAACAGTAGTTTTAGAACCAAAACCTTATTTATTTTGCAAAATAGCCAAACTAAAGTCAGGTAGGGTCGGTGCAGCAGTAACCGACCATTACGATATAAATAAACACATAAATTATTAATTATATTTGGTCGGTTTCATTACATCGACCCTACCAGGCTTAAAAAATATTTCAATATTTTGAATTGATTGTCGGGTTACGTTATTTCGCTACGCTCAATAAGCTAACCCGACCTACATTATAACTTTTGATTAATAATACTTCTTAACTTAATGGCAGTGATCCGTTCTGCTGGTAAATTAAGTTAATGATTTAGTAGATGGTTTGGAAGCCGGAGCTAATGATTATTTGACTAAACCAGTATCTAAAAATGAATTATTAGCTAGACTCAAAACTCATTTGCATATAAAAGAATTGCAAGTAGAATCTATACGATTGGTAGCAATTGAAGAACGCAATAAAATCATGACAGAAAGCATTCAATACGCTAAGTTAATTCAATCTTCTCTGTTGCCCAATTTGGATCAAGTAAAAAATTATTTGCCTAATAGTTTCTTTACTTGGATGCCACGTGATATTGTCGGTGGTGATATGCTTTATTTTGAATCACTTGCTGAAGGAAGCTTCATCATTGGTGTGATTGATTGTACTGGGCATGGTGTACCGGGTGCATTTATGACTATGATTGCTATCACTAACCTTAGAAGAATAGTTAAAGATGAAGGAGTGCATGAGCCAAACCAGATTTTGAAACGGCTTAATTTTTTGGTCAAAACTTCCTTGCAACAAGATACTGAGCATGCAAAATCTGATGATGGCTTGGATGCGGCTTTGTGTTTGGTTAAACCAGCAGAAAATACCCTAATATTTGCCAGAGCTAAATTGCCTCTGTATTGTGTTAATGATGGCCAAATCGAAATTATTAAGAGTGACAGACAAAGTCTGGGCTATAAAAGAGATAATGTTGATTTTAGCCTCACCAATCATACTGTTGCTATCAAAGCTGGTATGGCTTTTTATCTATCAACTGATGGTTTTGTTGATCAACTTGGAGGTTTTAAGCGGTTCTCATTTGGTGGTAAACGATTTGAAAATCTGCTGTTGGAAAATTGCCAGTTACCTTTTGCAAAACAATCTCAGAATTTACTTGAAGCTTTAAATGAATATAAAGGTGATAATGATCGGCAGGATGATGTTACTGTGGTTGGATTTGAGTAATGTAAAAAATCAGTGTAAAATAATACCTTCGCCACCATGATAGTTATTTCGGAAATGAAGCAAAGCATATTTCCAGAAACAACAAATTCTTGCATTGGCGAAAGTATTGTTTGAATTTTAAAATATGTTATCCTGAATTTAACTAAAATCCATCAAAATTAGCTATGAAACTAAATTCCAATATTCCTAAAGGCCCAATTGCAGACAAATTGACCAAACATAAATTTGATTTAAAATTAATCAATCCAGCTAATAAAATTGGAACTGGTTATTTTATAACATTATAACTTAGATTTAAGTAGAAAAACTTGAACTATAAAAACTAGACCGCACGAAGTATAGATAGATTTCACAAGCTATAATTATTCAATCAAGGCAATAAATTTATGAAAAATGGACTAGTTGGCATAATGAAACAGGCTCAAAAAATGAAGTCTGATTTCGAAGATGCTCAAAAAGAATTGGCTAATATGGAAATTACTGGTGAATCTGGTGGTGGCATGATTAAAATTGTTATGACCGGAAGACATGATGTTAAAAAAGTTGAAATTGATCCTGATTTAATGAATGAAGATAAGGAAATGTTAGAAGACTTAATGGCTGCCGCAGTTAATGATGCAGTCAGAAAAGTAGAAAAAACTAGCCAAGAAAAACTTTCCGGATTAGCTGGTGGCATGAGTTTACCAGAAGGAATGAAATTACCATTTTAATGTCAGATTACACTGTTCAATTAAATCGGTGGTTTGAAACTCCATTAGGAAGACTTTTACTATGTAAAGAATCTGATATGTTACAACAGATTTTACCACATTTATTCGGCTATCATTTATTACAGATTAGCAATGTTGGGCATAGTAATTTTTTGAATAGTAGTCTGATTAAACATCGTTGTATTCTAACTAGAGCAGCTAATACTATTAATAAACCATATACTAGTATTTATGGTTCAGTTGATATGTTACCAATTGCTCATGATAGTATTGATGTTGTAGTATTGCCGCATGTATTAGAATTTGAATCTGATCCTCATGAAATATTACGAGAAATAGAACGAGTTTTAATTCATGAAGGTCATGTAGTAGTTATAGGTTTTAATCCAATTAGTTTGTGGGGAATGTGGCGTGTACGGCGTACAATTCCTTGGAATGGAAAATTTCTATCACTATTACGACTTAAAGATTGGTTAGCTTTGTTAAATTTTGATATTATAGAACAAGATACTTTCTTTTTTACTTTCCCATTTTATAATGCTTATTTAAGTAAGTATACTTCTTCTATAGAGAAAATTAACTCACATTGGACTAAAAATTTGGGAGCAGTTTATATTCTCATTGCTAAAAAAAGAGTAGCGACTTTAACTCCTATTCGCCCAACATGGTTAACCCAATCAACTATGATAACAGAAGCTATTGGAACTTCATTTAAACAAAAATGAATATAATAGAAGTCTTTACTGATGGTGCTTGTCGTGGTAATCCTGGAACAGGTGGATGGGGAGTATTATTGCGTCAGCATCATAAAGAAACCGAGTTATATGGTGGTGAATTTAATACGACTAACAATCGTATGGAATTATTAGCCGCTATTATGGCATTGGAAAGTCTGCCTTTAGGAAGTGATATACGCTTAACCACTGATTCTAAATATGTACAACAAGGCATTACTGAATGGATAATTAGCTGGATACAACGAGGATGGAAAACAGCTAATAAAGAACCAGTCAAAAATGTTGATCTATGGAAGCGTTTACATGCTGTGGCACAACAACATCAAGTTGACTGGCAATGGATTAAAGGACACAGTGGTCATAGGGAAAATGAAATAGCTGATGATTTAGCTAATAAAGGGATTGATTCTATTGATACTTCTGATAAAATAGCTGATGATTTCGGTAAATATAATGTTCAGGATAATTCTAATATGCGTCAAATTGTACTAGATACAGAAACTACAGGTATTGATCCAAAATCTGGTCATCGGATTATTGAAATTGGTTGTGTAGAAATAATAAACCGACGCACTACTAATAACCACTATCACCAATATATAAAACCTTATCGTAAGATTGATGATGGCGCTTTTAAAGTACACGGAATTACTAACGAATTTCTCAATGATAAGCCTAGTTTTTTTGATATAGTTGATGAATTCATGGATTTTATTAATGGTGCTGAGTTAATTATTCATAATGCTAGTTTTGACGTTGGTTTTATCAATCATGAATTAAAATTATTAAAACAAGGTCGAAAACCAGTAGAAGAATATTGTCAAATATTAGATACTTTAGCGTTGGCTAGAAAGCAAAATCCAGGTCAGAAAAATAACTTAGATGCACTGTGTAAGCGTTATGGAATTGATAACTCTAATCGACAGTTACATGGTGCATTATTAGATGCAGAAATCCTAGCCGAAGTATATTTAACTATGACTGGCGGTCAAGTTAGTCTACTAGGGACTACTGAAAAAAAAACACCAGTAAATAGCATACAACGTATATCTAAAGACAGAGAATCTCTACTTCTGATTCAGCCTAGCCAAGAAGAATTACAAGCTCATGCTAAATATATAGAAATACTGAATAAAACTAGTGATGGCAATTGTATTTGGAAAGAATAATTCCCAGATTTTACTAGATAATCATATGAAATAACTTATGCTAAATAATTGCTAAGGAGATTCAAATTGCCAACCCAAAAAAATCCATTCGATTTAGCTAACAATGTTGCTTATCAAGAATGGCGAACTAATAAATTAGAAAAATATCCAAGCAAGCTATCAGAATTAATAGTAGAAATAAATGATCCACACCAATTAACTACCGCAGAACACACTGAAATTTTAAATCGTTGTAAAATTGCTAATATGGTGATTTATTCTAGTAAACTAATTAGCGAAAATAAGAATATTGCTCATGATTTAGGCAAACAATTAGGAGTAATTGAATTAGATAATAATATGGGGGCTGATGATGATGGTATTACCTCATTGACGGTTGCTAACACAGGTGATAGACAAGATTATATTCCTTATACTAATCGTCCTCTTCATTGGCATACTGACGGCTATTATAATACTGTGGATAAACAAATCCGATCTTTATTATTGCATTGTGTTTGTAAAGCAGCTAAAGGTGGTGAAAATGCTCTGTTAGATCATGAAATTGCTTATATTTTATTACGAGATGAAAATCCAGAATACATTCTTGCACTCATGCAACCAGATGTTATGTGCATCCCTCCTAACGTGGTTGCTGGTGAAGAATTACGCCCTATGAGTTGTGGACCAGTTTTCTCTACTGATTCTGATGGTAATTTACATATGCGTTATACTAAACGTACTCGTTCTATCATATGGAAAGATAATATTATTACCAAATCAGCAGTAAAATTTTTAGAAAGTATATTAGATAGTGATTCCAAATATATCTTTCGGGCTACTTTACAAGCTGGCCAAGGACTTTTAAGTAATAATACTCTACATGACCGCTCTGGATTTGATGATTCACGTGAACAGAAACGTTTATTATATAGAGCTCGTTATTACCAACGCATTGCTGGGACTTGATTTATTTATGGTACTGTCAGATTATGTTACTACTTTTGGCCAAGATTTATTGAAACGTTATGGTGAACGTGTTCATAAAATAACTATTAATGCCGGTTTCACCTGTCCAAATCGAGATGGAGCTAAAGGCAAAGGTGGTTGTACTTTTTGTAATAATGTTTCCTTTAGTCCGAATGCTCGTCAACCTACGCCAATAACCGATCAATTACAAATGGGTCGTGAAGTTATTGCTAAACGAACTAAGGCTAAAAAATTTCTAGCTTATTTTCAAGCATATACCAATACCTATGCTGATATCCAATATTTAATTGATATTTATGAACAAGCTCTTTCTGAACCAGATATTATTGGTTTATCCATTGGAACTCGTCCAGATTGCGTCCCTGATTCAGTATTAGATTTATTGGCCAGTTATAAAGATCGTGGTTATGAAATTTGGTTGGAGTTGGGTTTACAATCGGCATTTGACACAACTTTAGACCGGATAAATAGAGGTCATGGATTTGCTGAATACCAAAAAGCAATTAAAGCAGCTAAATTACGAGATATTCCTGTTTGTACCCATATAATTATTGGTTTACCTGGGGAAGAACGCCAACATAACATAACTTCGTTAGAACGAATTTTAGAATTAGGCGTAGACGGGTTAAAATTACATCCTTTGCATGTAGTAAAACATACTGTTTTGGCCAAACAATGGCGACAAGGGGAATATCAACCATTAGATAAGCTTGATTATATCACTACAGCTGTTGATATGATTGAAAGAACTCCTGCTGATGTTATATATCATCGGGTTACTGCGACCTCCTCTACTGATGTTTTATTAGCTCCAATGTGGTGTAATGAAAAATGGTCTGTATTAAATGGAATTACTACAGAATTACATCGACGTAACAGTAAACAAGGGATTAAAGCATAATATCACGTAGGGGTAAATCCTTTATGGTTGCCCAAATAACACAAACTGTAGGGGCAATCCTTTATGGTTGCCCAAACCAATAATTATGCAATGAGGGCAACCACAAGGGATTGCCCCTACGATATGTAATTACCCATTTTAATGGATTATCTAGAAAGAGAAATATAATGCTAATTTTTGAACAAAGTAGTCCTGGTAGAACTGCTACTTCACAATATCCAATTAAACAAAAAAATAATATTCCAACTAAATTTTTACGAAAAAAACCTCCAGTATTACCAGAAGTATCAGAAATGCAAATAGTGCGACATTATACTCGTCTATCGCAAAAAAATTTCTCAATTGATACTCATTTTTATCCGCTTGGTTCTTGCACGATGAAATATAACCCTCGTGTGTGCAATACTCTAGCAATGCTACCAGAATTTTTAGCTCAACATCCATCTAGTCCAGATATGCAAGGTACTTTAGCCTGCTTGTACGATCTGCAAGAAATTCTAAAAGAAGTTACTGGTATGCAAGCTATATCTTTAACACCAGCAGCTGGGGCTCAAGGAGAATTTGCTGGAGTAGCTATGTTGCGAGCTTATCATGATGCTAATAATGATCGACAACGTACCGAAATTTTAGTACCAGATGCAGCTCATGGAACTAATCCAGCTTCTGCTGTAATGTGTGGTTTTAAAGTACGAGAACTTCCAACTAATAGTGAAGGTGATGTTGATATTGCTACATTGCGTACTATGATTGGGCCACAAACTGCTGGAATTATGTTAACTAATCCTTCAACTTTAGGAGTGTTTGAACGGCAAATTAGTGATATTGCCCAATGTGTTCATGAAGTTGGTGGATTATTATATTATGATGGAGCTAATCTTAATGCAATTTTGGGTAAGGTTCGACCGGGAGATATGGGATTTGATGTAATTCATATTAATTTACACAAAACATTTTCTACTCCACATGGTGGTGGTGGGCCTGGAGCTGGGCCAGTTGGAGTCAATGCAAAATTATTACCTTTTTTACCTGTACCAATAGTTGGTTATAAAAATGATAGTTATTGTTGGTTAACGGAAACTGACTATCCACAGACAATTGGCCGTTTATCAGCTAATGCAGGTAATGTTGGGATTTTATTGCGGGCTTATATTTATGCTCGTTTATTAGGTCGAGAAGGAATGATAAGAGTAGCAGATTTTTCCACTTTGAATGCGAATTATCTTCAAGCTAAACTTATTAAATTTGACTTAGCATTTCCTAATCGTCGTGCCAGTCATGAATTTATTATAACTCTTAAACGTCAAGCTAAACAACAAGGAGTTTCTGCAATGGATTTTGCTAAACGTTTGCTTGATAAAGGATTTCATGCTCCAACTACTTATTTTCCTCTATTGGTGGCGGAATGTTTGTTAATTGAACCTACTGAAACAGAAGATAAGCAAACTCTGGATAATTTTGTTGCAGCGATGGATGAAATACAATTAGAAGCAGAAGATAATCCAGAAACTTTAAAACAAGCACCTTATAATTTACCAGTACGACGTTTGAATGAAGTTAAAGCAGCCAAAGATTTGGATATTATTTGGCAATGAAATATAAATATACTGGTATAACCCGTGTTATAAAAGCAGTTGGTTATTCCTTGGAGGGTATTAAAGCTACTTGGATTAATGAAGCTGCTTTCCGACAAGAAATATTAATTTGTATTATAATGATTCCACTGGGTATTTATTTAGGAGATACTGGTATTGAACAGGCTTTATTGATCTCCAGTTTATTATTAATATTAATGATGGAATTGTTAAATTCTGCTATTGAGGCATTGGCTGATTGTATAAGTCAGGAATGGAATCCATTAATTAAACGAGCTAAGGATATTGGTTCTGCTACAGTTTTAATGGCTATATGCTACTCAGCTGTAGTGTGGGGTTTAGTATTAAAAACTAAATTCTATACCTAAAATTTAATTTATAAATATATTTAATGGTTGTTTCGGGAATGGAGCATAGCGGATTTCCCGAAATTGTAAGTAACAAATTTTGATATTGGCGAAAGTATTGATTAACTAAGATATTTAAATATCTATTCATAAATATAAAAAGAGGCTAATTTGGCAAGGATTTTTGTTGCTACTTTTATTGCTAGTGTTATTGTAGGTGGAGTCTTGCTTTGGATTGAATATAATTATTTTATCCCACTCTATACTTTAACAACTCAAGCAGCAATCTCATCATCCATAAAAAATAATGTTCTTAAATCGGGAAAATTTTTTCGAGATAATTTAAGAAATGGAAAAGTTGGACCAGAAATGGCTGTTATTCCAGCTGGCCACTTTGAAATGGGAGATAGTCAGAATGTTGGAGCTAAATGGGAACAGCCGGTACATACGGTATCTATTAGCAGTTTTGCAATTGGACGTTACGAGATAACTTTTGCAGAATATGAGCAGTTTGCTTTAGCAACTGGACGTGAACTACCAGTAGATGAGGGTTGGGGACGTGGTAAACGACCGATTATCAACGTCACCTGGCAAAATGCTGTCACATATGCTAACTGGCTTAGTGAACAAACTGGACAAAAATATCGACTTCCAACTGAAGCAGAATGGGAATATGTTGCTCGTGCAACAACCAGTTCTAAATATTGGTGGGGAGATAAAATTGGTGATGGTCAAAGTAATTGTGATGGTTGTGGTAGTGAATGGGATAATAAAACAACTGCCATAGTTGGTTCATTTCCAGCTAATTATTTTGAATTATACGACACTGTGGGAAATGTATATGAATGGACTTGTTCAGAATATGAAGCGACTTATAATGGCAAAGAACAACATTGTTTAAAATCTAATGAAAATAATAGTGTAATGGTT
This sequence comes from Thioploca sp., assembly GCA_030627235.1. GTDB lineage: Bacteria > Pseudomonadota > Gammaproteobacteria > Beggiatoales > Beggiatoaceae > DRQV01. Next base: position 18,870 of record DAOUSL010000033.1, on the reverse strand, counting down.
ATTAGAGGAGGTTCTTGGTATAGTTTGCCTAATTACACTAGATCAGCATCTCGGTTTAAAAGTAAAAATAGTGATTTCACAATTGGCTTTAGAATTGCTAGGGAATATAATAAACCACCTGATAATAGGCCAAATATTCAGGTATCTCCGATTAAACCAAGATTATATAACTATAGTAGAAAGTTTCAAAATGAACACTGACTTTTATGTACTGTTAATATTTGATAACCGCTATCTATTTATTCCTCAAAATGAAGTACAATCAGTAGAAATTGTTGCCGATATTCAATCTAATAAAGATGGTAAAAATGAGATTGGTAAATTTGTTGGACATGGATTAGAAGCACCAATTTATTGTTTAGATAGTGATTTATCTATAATGAAAAAAATGCCTAGTAGTCGTGAATATTTTATTTTGCTTAAAACTAAAAAAGAGAAACATTTACTAGGAATTGTTTGTGATAAAGTAGAAAATATTAATCTTAAACAAGAACATCTACATCCACAAGCTCTACCATTAATTATGCAAACAGAAAATTCACCAATTAGGGAATTATTATTTTATCAAGATAATATGAGTTGTATTTGTGATGGTATTGCTTTGGTAAAATATATAAATGCCCAAACATAGTTTTAATAAAATGATATTCAAGATATTAAACATTGTAAATAAGACTAAAATTCCACCATGTTATAATTAAAAATACACTTGAATAAAATTCTAACTAAAAACATGTATAACTTTGGAAATAAATGAAATAGCTATCTTATTTTCTATTTTATATCAACTATTCTCTTTTATTTCCATCCTTTCTAATTGTTTGTAAAATTCCACTAAAATTCTATAGAATCCATATTGACTTTCTGTTAAACTGAATATATATTTATTCAACTTTAATTACTAAAAGGAGTAGTTTAATGAAGAAATTTTTTAAAAAAGCTACAAAGAAATCTAAAGATACCACATCTTCACAAGATATTCCTGAGTCTAAAAATACTACCACAACATTGTTTACAACACCTAAGCAAGAACCTATCCCAAAAACGGTTGAAAAATCAGTACCTGAACCTATTAAAGTTTCAGAGCCTATCCAAACAACTCCAGTAACTGCTCCTGAAACTAAATCCCCAACTAAAATAGAACCAGATAAGCAATCCATTAAATCCAATCAGAAAGAACCAGTAAAAAGTAATTTTTCCACCCCATATTTTCCAGATTGGGAAGGAGATTTTTCTGAATATATAGATGGAGTTCCCAATATTTCTGGTTCTGAAAAAATCATGCAAGCTACTTTGAAAAATGCTAGTTCACAACCAGTATTTTTACCAGATAGTGGAATAGATTTTAGTAATATTCGTAGTGCTTGTGCTATTGCATTACATATGCATCAACCATTGATTCCAGCTGGTGGTGGGGACTTAGAAAAAGCCGAAATCATTAGTAATCTAAAGTATATGTGGGATAACCAATATATTGGTGATAATCATAATGCTCCAGCATTTCATTGGTGTTATAAACGGATTGGTGAGTTTATTCCGCAGCTCATCAATGAAGGTAAACAACCAAGGGTTATGCTTGAATATTCAGGAACATTGCTACATGGCTTACGTCAAATGGGATTGGACGATGTGCTTGATAGTTTAAAAAATATTACCTTAGATCATAATTATCGACGAGCAGTAGAATGGTTAGGCTGTCCGTGGGGACATGCAGTAGCTCCATCCACTCCAATCCAAGATTATCGGCTACATGTATTAGCTTGGCAACATCATTTTGCAGCAATTTTTGGCTTGGAAGCTTTAAGTCGGGTTCGAGGATTTTCACCATCTGAAATGGCTTTACCTAATCATCCTGATATAGCCTATGAATTTGTAAAAACTCTAAAAGATTGTGGTTATCAATGGGTTTTAGTGCAGGAACATACAGTAGAAAATCCAGCTAATGGACATAGCCCAGAAAATCCTCATATTCCACATTTACTCACTTGTACTAATTCTCGTGGTGAAACTTGTAGTATTATTGCGATTATTAAAACTCAAGGTAGTGATACCAAATTAGTGGCTCAAATGCAACCTTATTATGAGGCCAAAAATCAGCATCGTTGTAATTTAGCAGGAAAATCAATTCCTCCATTGATAACGCAAATTGCGGATGGTGAAAATGGGGGAGTAATGATGAATGAATTCCCTAATAAATTCTTTGAGACTACTAATGATGGTTCTGGTTCAGATACACCATTAATGAATGCCACAGAATATTTAGAACATTTGTTTGCAATGGGAATTAAAGAAGAAGATTTTCCAGTTATTCAACCATCTATGCAAAAACATATCTGGGATCGGTTTGAATCAGAAAGTGGCCCAGAAAAAATGGAACAAATTATTACAGAGATTAAGCAGGAAAATAATCAATTTCATATGGAAGGTGGCAGTTGGACTAATGATATTTCTTGGGTGGATGGTTATGATAATGTGCTTGGACCAATGGAAAAAGTCAGTGTCATGTTTAATGAAAAAGCTCTGAAACCACAAGTTCCTACTAATGAACATAGATATCGCAATGCTTTATTCCATTTGATGTCATCCCAAACTAGCTGTTATCGTTATTGGGGACAAGGCCTTTGGACTGATTATGGCCAAGAAATTTGTCGTAGAACCGATAATATATTAACTTATGATTTTTAATGATTAAATGTAGGGTGTATAATTAATAACGTTATACACCGTATCATTATCATAGTGGATGAGGCTCTGCTTATTCATCCTACTAACTTAGTTTAAAATTGTATTAACCATTGAAAAATATCAAGTTTAAATTTTATTAATTATTATGGCATTACTTAAAATATTACATTTTCCAGATTCTCAATTGCGTATTAAAGCTAAACAGATAGAACATGTTGATGCTGAAATAAAGTTAATTATTGCTAACATGCTTGAAACTATGTATGCAGCCCCAGGAATAGGACTTGCAGCAACTCAAGTTGATATTCATCAGCAAATTATTGTGATTGATGTATCAGATAATAAAAATGAACCTTTATGTTTGATAAATCCAATTATTCTTAGTGCTGATGGTCAGCAATCTACAGAGGAAGGATGTTTATCAGTTCCTGGTGTATTTGAACAAGTAGAAAGAGCTGAAAAAATTACAGTACAATTTTTGAATCGATTTGGTAAGCAACTTACCATAACAGCAGATGGAATGTTAGCAGTATGTATCCAACATGAAATTGATCATCTAAATGGTAAGTTATTTGTAGATCGGTTATCATCTTTAAAACGTCAACGCATCAGACAAAAAATAGTAAAACAACAACGTAATAATGATTAATTGCGTGAATTATTCTTATTTAAAAAATACTGTAATTTAGTTTAAAATATGTACTTAATAATAAAAAATATTCATGTTACTTGTGTAATTCTTACTTTTTTATTTTTTTCCTTGCGAGGAATTTGGATGTTGCTGGATAGCCCTACATTGCAACATCCTTGGGTAAAAATTATACCTCATTTTATTGATACTACTCTATTACTCAGTGGTATAGGTTTGATCATGATATTACATCAATATCCTGGAACTCAAGCTTGGTTAACCGCAAAATTAGTAGCATTATTAGTTTATATCATTATAGGTAGTATTGCTTTAAAACGAGGTAAAACTAAAACTATTCGAATGACTGCTTTTTTTCTAGCATTAGCAACTTTCTTTTATTTGGTTTCAGTAGCATTAACTCAAACTGCAATTCCTAATTATTTGATATTATTTAATTAGAACAGGTTGTATGGGCTTTCCTATGTTCATATTTTCTATAAATAACAATTTACTTCGCATTTATAACAAGAGTTTTCAATTCCCAAAATTGTTGGTAATTTACATGTTTGGCAAAATAACTTCTTTAGAGTTTGCATATAATTATCTTCAGTAAGAGCAAATACACATTTACGGCAAATAAAATCTTGGGGAGCTTCTTCTTGACCGGATATCCACTTCCGCATTTGAGTTATTTTTTCCCCTTGATAAATTTCTGTCACTGTATCTTCGTCAATATTGCCTAACTGATATTTCCCAAAATAATCTTGACAACATAAAATTGCATTACCATCTGCCATGAAATGTAGCCATTGGTGTTGTCTATCCATAGAACAACCTTGCAAAGTTTGATAATTAGGTCGTTTGGATAAGACTTGAGTATCTTTACCAGCATAGTCTGCAATAGGACTAATAAGAAACTTAATCGTTTTAAAATTTGCAAACTGTTTAGTAATCATTTGAATATTATTAGCATGTTTGGTATCTAAAGCTCCTAATATTAATATCGTTATTTGCTGAGTACTGGCTTGGCTAAATAAATGATTAAGTTGTGGAATAACGTTTTTTAAATCTTTACTACCTCTGTCTTTTTTATATTGTTTAGCATCTATAGTAGACAAATTGATAGTAAAACCAGTTACTTTTAATTTTAATAGTTTATCAGTCAAATCAGGTGTTAAACCAGAACCGTTAGTACAAATTGAAATTGCAAACCCAGCTCTTCGTATCAACTCGATTTTTTCTATAAACTGTTTATCATAAGTTGGTTCATTAAAACCACTTATAATAATAGTTTCAATATCATAAGGACGTAAGCCAATCAGAATTTTTTCTAATTTTGCAATCGATAATTGACTTTTAGAACGTTTAGCTTGTGATACTGGGCAAAAATAACAACGTTGATTACAAGTTGTAGTAGTTTCGATTTGAACATATTTCATATTTGAATATAAATGACTGAAAAAACAAGTTAAAATAATTTATTAATAATACTTAGACATGGGTTACGCAAATGAAAGATAAGTAATCCATAAACATCAGCAATTATCCATAGCCAATCTCATTTCCTGCAAAAATGCTGGAATTTTTTCTAATAATTGTTCTTGTGGTATAGTTTCAATCAAATTTATTAACGCACTACCTACAATAACAGCATCACTAACTTTAGCAACCCTAGCAGCAGATTTTGCATCTTTAATTCCAAATCCTACTCCAATTGGCAACTTGGTAAATTGCCGAATTTCTGCTAATTTATCTGTTAGAGAATCAATATCTAACTCAGCACTTCCAGTAACTCCTTTCACAGCAACGTAATAAATATAACCACTAGCTTTGGAACAAATATATTTTATTCTTTTTGGAGTGGTAGTAGGAGCTATCAAGAAAATAGGAGACATAGCGTTAGCACGAATAAAAGTTCTTGATTCTGATGTTATTTCTTCTGGTGGGAAATCAACTCTTAAAATTCCATCTACTTCTGCATCTTCCGCTGCTTGGGCAAATTTTTTATAACCCATAATCTCGATTGGATTTAGATAACCCATTAATACTACTGGAGTAACACTATCTTTAACCCGAAAATCTTTTACCATCTTTAAAACTTTAATCAAAGTCATTCCTTGATCTAAAGCTCTTTCACTAGCTCTCTGAATAACTGGTCCATCTGCCATCGGATCAGAAAAAGGAATTCCTAATTCAATTATATTCGCTCCAGCTTCAACTAAAGCGTGCATTAATGGCACGGTTAATTCTGGAGAAGGATCACCAGCAGTTATAAATGGAATTAAAGCGGTACAATTTTGTTTTTTTAAATTAATGAAACAATTTGTTAAGCGGCTCATATTATAATTCCCTCTAGCTCGGCAACGGTATGAATATCCTTATCTCCACGTCCAGATAGATTGACAACGATCATTTGTTTTTTATCAATAGTTGGAGCAATTTTTTTACAATAAGCTAAAGCATGGCTGGATTCTAATGCAGGCATAATACCTTCAGTTTTAGTTAAATCATGAAAAGCATCTAAAGCTTCAGTGTCAGTCACCGCTACATATTTAACTCGATTAGTATCTTTTAACCAAGCATGTTCTGGGCCTACTCCAGGATAGTCTAGTCCAGCAGAAATTGAATGAGTTTCAATTATTTGGCCATCATCATCAGTCATCAGATAAGTCCGATTACCGTGTAAAACTCCTGGTCTACCTGCATTCAATGGGGCAGCATGCCGACCAGTTTCTAAACCATCACCAGCAGCTTCTACTCCATACATAGTAATTTCTTTATTTTCCAAAAATGGATAAAATAAACCCATCGCATTAGAACCACCGCCAACACAGGCAATCAAAATATTTGGCAAATGGCCAACTGATACTTTGGATTGCTGTCTAGTTTCACGCCCAATAACAGCTTGAAAATCACGCACCATTGCAGGATAAGGATGTGGCCCAGCAACAGTTCCTATAATATAAAATGTATCATCAATATTAGCTACCCAGTCCCGCATTGCTTCATTCAGAGCATCCTTCAAAGTTTTAGAACCAGATTCTACCGCTCTAACTTCAGCTCCTAATAAACGCATTCGATATACATTAATAGACTGCCGTTTTATATCTTTAGCACCCATATAAACTGTGCATTTCATACCAAAACGAGCTGCTACTGTAGCGGTAGCCACACCATGTTGGCCAGCTCCAGTTTCAGCAATTATTCTGGTTTTACCCATTCGTTTTGCTAATAAAGCCTGTCCAACCGTATTATTTATTTTGTGAGCTCCAGTATGGTTTAAATCTTCACGTTTAAGATAGATTTTAGCTCCACCTAATTGTTGTGACCAACGTTTTGCATAATATAATGGTGAAGGTCTACCGACAAAATAATGTAAATCATGATTTAATTCAGCTAAAAATTCTGAATCTGTCATCGATTTTTCATAAGCAATCCGTAATTCTTCTAACGGTTGCATTAAAGTTTCAGCGACAAAAATTCCACCATAAATCCCAAAATGACCATTTTCGTCTGGAAGTTTACGGGTGTTTTTAATATTAAGTAAATTAGAAATTGGCATTCAAACCTCTTGCATAAATGCGGTTATTTTTCCCGCATCTTTTATTCCTTTAGCGGATTCTACCCCACCGCTAATATCAACGGCATAAGGCTGTAATTTGGTAATAGCTTGTGCTACGTTATCTACTGTTAAACCACCAGCAATAATTATTGGTTTAGATATATCAGTTGGAACTTGTTGCCAGTCAAATGTAATTCCAGTACCACCTTTAGTTCCTTTCACATAACTGTCTAATAATAAAGCTTGGGTTTGAATATAGTTATTAGCATACTGTTTTATATCGGTATTTGGACGCATTCGTACAGCTTTGATATAAGGTTTAGTAAAACTGTTACAGTAATCTGGAGTTTCTTCACCATGAAATTGTAATACATCTAAAGGCACTTTTGTTAACACATGTCGAACAAAATTAGCTTCGGCATTTACAAACAAGCCTACTGTAGTTACAAATGGTGGTAATTGTTGAATAATTATTTGAGCTTGGTCGATTTCTACTGCTCTTGGACTATTAGCGTAAAAAACTAAACCAATCGCATCAACTCCTATATTAGCAATAAATATAGCATCTTGAGGACGAGTAATTCCACAAATTTTGACTCTAGTTCGTAACATATTATTTTATATTTTAGGCTAAATATACTAATTGTCAAACGATTATCGGCTTAATTCTCTAAGCAATGATAATAATTGGTTGGCAAAATTTACTTCTGCTTCTATTGGTAGATATAAATGTTGATTATTTGCGAAAGATTGACATTTGACTGCATCTTTTTCGGTCATTATAACTGGTAGCGTATCGTTAAATTTAATATCTTCAGGCTTATAATGATAGTGATCTGGAAATGGATGTTTGTAGATAATAAGACCGTGTTTTTGCAAACAATTAAAAAAATTATCGGGATTACCAATTCCTGCAACTGCATGTACAGTTTTTCCTTGCAATTCTATCAAATCATATAATATATTATTATTCAATACCATACATAGAGGTTTAAGTTGGTATTGCATATTATTTTCGGTCTTATCTTTTGAACCATTATATATTATAAAATCCATGTCATTAAGATAACCAATTGGCTCTCGTAAAGGGCCAGCTGGCAGACAACGTTGATTACCATAACCACGAGTAGCATCAACAACTGCAATTCTTATGTCATGGTGTAATGCGTAATGTTGCAGACCATCATCACTAATAATAATATCACAATCTTGTTCCAAAACAGATGCAGCTTGAAACCTATTAGGAGCAACTACTACAGGACATTCGCTTTGACGAGCTAATAATACTGGTTCATCACCTACTAAATAAGGATCACTATCTGGATATACAATTTGTGGCCATTTTTTGGCATGACCTTTATAACCTCTGCTAATTATCCCTGGTTTAAATCCTTGTTGTTTTAAAAATTTTCCTAACCAACTTACTAAAGGAGTTTTACCAGTTCCTCCTACTGTAATATTACCTACTACAATTATTGGAATTTTAATATGTTTGCTAGTAAATAAATGGTATTTATATGCTTTACGACGGATTCGTACAACAGCACAAAATAGCCAAGATAATGGTATTAACAAAATACTTAATGGATGTTTTTTATACCATAAATCATTTATTGTCATCGGTTTTTTATATTAATTCATTAAATGATATTATCAAAATCACAAAATACTTCACCTGTATCATCATCTGTTAAACACCAGTCATCAGGAGCTGGTTCTATCAACATATCAAACAACCAAATTTCCATAGAATTACTTCTAGTTGTAGTTGTTACAGATTCATTTTCAACAGAGTAAGTAATACCACCACCCTCATTGGGAAGAATAGTTGGAGTAAAAGTTTCATCAGTAATATTATTAGTTTGCACTTTAAATTGTGGAACAAGAATCAGTTCTAATCCCTGATATAAAACATAAAAAGTTCCATTGCTATTAAATTCAACTTTTTCTACTCCTTCAAATTTATGCCCAAGTTCTAAAAATATGCTTGGTGATAATACGGTTGGCCAAATAATTTGTGAGCTTCCATCGTTATAAACTACTTTACCAGTTTGTAAACCAAATTTAGTATCATCCTTGGATTCAGGAATATAAATTCCAGCTGATTTTTCTTCATCATTTTGTTCAATATTAGAATTAAAAATTCCAACTATATTATCACCTTCCCGTCTAGTTTCACTTGCCAATTTCATTAATATATCACCATCCTCTCCCAATACAACTTCTTCAGCCATTTCATATAATTCTACTGGGTCTTGTGGCATTGGAACAAATTGGATTTGTATATCATCCTGAGTAGTTAATTTATAAAAACCTCCTTTGCCACGAATTAGAGAACTAATTTTACTGCTATCAACTTGAGTAATATCGTTATTATTTGGCATAAAAGAGAAATTAACTCCATTATTTTTTCCCGTACCTTTTATCTTGAAAATTCCATTACTATCTTGTGATGGTATAAAATTATCCAAATCAGCATTTTTTAATGATTGATTAATTCCATCCATTATTGAATTTTCTGTCCCACCAAGCCCAAATCCAACTTGCAGATTTGGTATATTTTTGGGTAATTTCAGCTTAGTTGGTAAGGTGTTTGGCGGTGCTAATCTAGTAAGAGTAATTTTTTCACCTAATGGAGCTTTTAATTTACCAGTAGTTTTGTTGAATTCCCAGCCAGTTGGGATTAATTCAGCTACATCATCTGGTTTTATTTCTTTATTATCCAAGTTAACCAGAAATCTAGCTACATCTCGGCTAGGTAATTTATGGAATTTATCTTTATCAGTTACATTATCAATATCATCCTTGGAAAGAGTATCTATTTCAGATACTAACAACGTATTAAAATCTGATGGTATAAATAGTCTATGCTCTATTGGAATTGGTGGACAAAAATGGCTTCTTCCTTGCATATTACTCCAACCATCAGTCCAACCAGGAGTAAATTTATCAAGAATGGTAATAATTTCAACATCAGAAATTCGCAACTGATTACAAGCTAAATCTAGACCAGTTAAATTAATTAACTCATTAAATATTAATGGATTATGTCCAATTAAAAAATTGTTATTTAAATATAAAGTGGTTAAATTATTTAGGTTACCCAGCTCAATAGGAATCATCCCAGTTAATTTATTATGGTGTAAGGATAACTTTATTAAATTATTAAGTTCAGCCAGTTCAATAGGAATATTACCGGATAATTGATTATCACTAAGGAATAAAAATTGTAAATTGGTTAAAAAACCTAAACTATTGGGAATTTTACCAGTTAATTGATTATTTTGTAAAGATAAAACTTTAAGGTTAATCATATCACCTAAAATTACTGGGATAGTATCAAATAATAGGTTGTCGTTTAGATACAATTGTTTTAAGTTTACCAAATTGCCAAATGTTTTTGGAATTGTATCAACTAATTGATTATTACTAATATTTAGTTCTTCCAAATTAATTAAATTGCCTAATGTTTTTGGAATAATTCCTGCTAATTGATTGTCATATAACCGTAGCGAAGTTAAATTAGTTAAATTTCCTAATTCTATTGGTATTGAACCAGTTAGCTGATTTTTTTGTAAATCAAGAGTTTGTAATCCATTCAAATTTATTAATTCACTAGGAATTTCCCCAATTAAGTTTTTATTTGATCGAATAATGCTGATTACTTTACCACCAACACCACACATAACTCCATTCCAACTACATGGAACATCAGTTATATTCCAGTTATTAGCCGGACTATCCGACCAGTTTTCTCCACCAGTACTATTATAAAATTTTACTAATGATTCACATTTCTGTTGTGGAATATTACTTACTTTTGTACAATCAGTTTCGGCTTGAATAGTAATAGAAATAAATATACTAATTAAAAATATTATTAAACGTTTCATAAATACCTCATTATTATAATCACAATTTGTAATATTCAGTTCTCAGTCATTGATATATAATATTAGCACAATTTTATACTAAGTATTTTTAATTTGCCTATATAATAGATACTTTTAACTTTGTTTTTAAGCTTTTATTCTCAAATATAAAAAGTTGAACATTCATAACTCTTGTGATAGTATTAATAAGTTATACTAAATATAATTCCGAGTAATAATTATGGAAAATAAATCTCCAATTTTATTAGCAGAAGACAATGTTTTTAATCAGAAAGTAGCGACTGCTATGCTGAAAAAATTAGGACTTAATGTTGATATTGCTGATAATGGTATGATAGCTTTGGAGAAACTGTCAAATAATGACTATAGTATTATTTTGCTAGATTGCCAAATGCCAATTATGAATGGTTATGATATGACAATGAAAATTCGGACTGATGAGAAAAAAAATGGTAAGCATATTCCTATTATAGCAATGACAGCTCATGATTCACCGGAAGATCGTGAATATTGCTTTAAAATTGGAGTTGATGGTTACATAAGTAAACCGTTTAGAATGGAAGATTTACGCAATGAATTATCTAATTGGCAATTAATATAACTTATCTTAAAACTAAAAATTATGCAGCTTAATAAAGGATTTACATTATTAGAAATGCTAGTAGTACTAGTTATTATTGGATTACTAGCTGGTTTAGTAGGCCCTCAAATTTTTGGTAATGTTGATAAAGCTAAAGTAGAAACAGCTAAAATTCAGATAAAAACTCTTAAAGGAACTTTGCAAACTTTACGTTTAGATATTGGACAAATTCCAACTAATGAAGAAGGTTTAGCCCTCTTGAAAAATCCACCTACTGATGAAAACTTAAAACAATTTTGGAAAGGGCCATATTTAGAAGAAGACTTACCTTTAGACCCTTGGCATAATTCTTATCAATATAGTGTGCCTGGTGCTAATAACCGTCCGTTTGCGTTATATTCATTAGGTGCTGATGGTAAACTGGGTGGCTCTGATTATGATGCTGATCTTGGCTATTTACCTCCTAAATCATATTGAGTTTGATTAAATTGAAATATAATTTAGCTGGTTATACTTTAATCGAGTTACTGGTTGTATTATTAGTTTTCAGTTTATTGGCAGGTATAATCCTTCCTCGTTTGACTACTATGTATGATAGTGTACAAATTGCATTTGAACGAGATGAGGTGTTTGCTCATTTAGGAGAATTAGGTTATTTGGCTTTTCGGCAAAGTCGGAATTTTACTCTGATTAGTTACCCAGATAATAATGAAATTGATAATGAAGATAGGATGGAAACTGATAGTTTAATAGAAGATAAAGTACCATCTCTTCTGAATTTACCTGAGGGTTGGAAAATACAAGTTGAAACTCCAATTTCGTTCAATGCTAATGGAGTATGTACTGGTGGAATTATAAAACTTCTATATCAACAACAACAATTTAGAGTTAAGTTACAACCACCATTTTGTCAACCTGAGTTAATTATTACTGATGATTAATTATCTTTATCCTTATTTTCAAATATATCTGATTTTATTTTACCAGTTAAAGGATTTATTTTAATTTCAGCAGTTATTTTATTGAAAGTAAAAATTATTTTACCTCCACTACTACCACCTTCCGGGAAAAAAGTAACTTTAGTACTGGTATTTGTTTGTTCAGATGTATCATCATCTGCTTCTCCCATTTGTAATTTTACTCCACGACTAGTCCAAATCCCTGAATCAATATTAGTTTTCTTAGATGAATCTCCACCTTCTCTGAGTATAATTGTTTTTTGTTTGCCTTCTATGGTAGCAGTACGACGAGCGTATCTTAAAACTGCCATTGCCTCACGCACTTGAGCTTTGAGAATAGCTGATTGTCCACTACCTATATTGGGAATAACTAGCATCGCCATCATGCCAATAATAGCCATAACAATGATTAATTCTAATAAAGTAAATCCTGCTGTAGATTTCATTGGTTTCTTAGTTATTAGTCAACATATTTAAAATGGTAATTAGACATCTTACCCAAATAAGCGTGTATAAATGTAGGATGCAATGAACGAAGTGAATTGCATCAATCATGTTAATGCAACTCGAAAGATGTAATTCGTAAACTCATTACATCCTACTATATTACTTTCCTTATTTAGGAAACTATGTCTATTACGATAAGACATGGAATTATATTCTGTATAATTTAAAAAATAATTGAATATTATAGTTTTTTATCCCCAAATTTCTCATAGGGAAAGTGTAAATTAACTTGATAGGTATTATCAGATTGTAAAATAGTTAATTTAGCTGATGAATCGTAAAAAAAATTTAAACGTTGTTGAATATTTTGCTGGGCTATATAATTACCATGTTTATAAGTTGTTAAAGGAAGAGGATTTTTTATAGTGATAGTGATATAGTTATTTTGTAAAAAACCAGCTATATTAACAGTTCCACCTTTAGATAACGGCTGAATTCCATGGTAAATTGCATTTTCTAATAATGGTTGTAAAGATAGAGGAGGTAAACAAGCATCTGGTGGAATTTTATCAATATCCCAAACAACCTGTAAACGTTTTCCAAGTCGAAAAACTTCAATACTTACATATTGTTGACATAATGTTAATTCTGCTTGTAAAGTTGTATATTGATTATCAGTTAAACTAGCTCGGAATAAATCTGCAAAATCTTCTACTACCTGTTCAGCTTTATTTGGATGAAAACGAATCAAACTAGCAATTGTATTCATGCTATTAAATAAAAAATGAGGTCTAATTCGAGCTTGTAAAGCTTGAATCCGATAAGCAGCTAAAGCTTTTGTCTTATTTTTCCACTGATATTGGATATAAAAGTAACGTAATATTATTACACTGATAATAGTGCTAATAATTAAATTACGAATTAAGAATATTTTATATTGAGAATAAGATTCGGTGCTGATAAATGAGGAATTAATTTGCCACATAAATTCACTAACTAAATAGGTTATCAGTAGAATTATAAGATAGCTAATTATACCTATAATAATATTATTATGTAAAAGGCGTTGTATCCCACATAAAAAAACCATACTGAGCAATGCAATCCATTGCATAAACAAAGATGTCATTGCTAAATCAGCAAGTAAATTATTCTTTATATAATCCAAATTATACCCAATTTTACCAAGCGGTGTTAACACAAAGATAAAGGCTAATAATTCGGTGGTCAGAATTACTAAAAATATTGTGTAAACATCGCAAAAATCTGGCAAAAAAGAGTTTGGTTTATTCCTAAAAATTTTTAAGATTTGGTTCAGGCTTCTGCACCTTATTGATATTAATAACAAAAGGAGAAGAACTCGAATTATCTATTTTAGCAATCACGCACCATTTACCTTTTTCCTTAGAATTTAAAGGTACTTCAATACGTTCATCATCAGTTTCTACTATTACTTTACCATCATAATTAGCAAAAGTATCACCCATGGATAAAAAGGCAAATTTACGATAAATATTGGTTACAATTAAAATCGATTCCACATGAGATAAGGATTTGATTGTAATATTTTCTTCATTTTCTCCACCAGTATCATCAACTCCAGCATCTTCATCTAATTCAATACAAGGTGGATTATATAAATTTCCTTTATTGTCATAGTAAATATGTCCAAACAAACCTTCTTTAGTTTTATAAAAGGCGTGTAAATCTAAATCAACTGGTTGAGTCCAAGTTAATTTAGCATTTATTTTAGATGATTTGGTTATCTTAGCCTTATCTCCGGGATTTTTTAAAATATGAGCCATCTTATATATCCGGTTTATAAAATATGGACAATGTCCATTAGATAAATAGGTGTTTCCACCTATTTCGTTTTCAATTAAAAAATATTATAGCGATTTATAACTGTTAATATGCCAAAATAATTCAATTTCTAGACAATATATTTAGAATTAATTAGCGTATTAATAGCGATTTTAACCTTTACGAGCATTAGCAAATGCTTCTGCCATAATGCTACCAGCAAACATTTGTGAAGATTGTTGCCTATTAACTAGTTTTTCAAGTTCACCATCAGTTCTACCTGTCGGTTTTCTAGTCTTACGTGGTTTAACAACCTTTTTTTCCTTACGTTTTCTCTTAGGAGCTGTTGGTTGTTCCTTATTACCCAAACACATAGTTAAAGCAACTCTTCGACGTTTTAAATCAATTTCCAGCACTTTAATTGTTACAACGTCTCCAGCTTTGACTATATCACGTGGGTCTTTAACATAAGTTTCTGATAAAGCTGAAATATGTACCAAACCATCATGATGTACTCCAATATCAATGAAAGCTCCAAAGTTAGTAACATTAGTTACAACTCCTTCCAAAACCATATCAGCTTCAAGGTCTTTAAGGTCTTCAATACCTTCTTTAAAATTAGGAGTTTTGAATTCAGGACGTGGATCACGACCAGGTTTTTCTAATTCCTTAAAAATATCACTAATTGTTGGAACACCAAAATTGTCATCAGTGTATTCTTTAGGATCAAGACTATGTAAAAGTTCGACATTGCCAATTAACTCATTAATTTGCTTGTCAGTTTTAGCAATAATCTGTTCCACCACTGGATAAGCTTCTGGATGTACTGAAGACATATCAAGTGGATTATCACCATTCATAATCCGTAAAAAACCTGCTGCCTGTTCAAAACTCTTTTCGCCTAGTCGTGGAACTTGCTTTAAAGCTTCTCGATTGAGAAAAGCTCCATGTTCATCACGATATTCAACTATGCTACGAGCTAGACCACTATTAAGACCAGAAACTCTGCTTAATAATGAATAAGAAGCAGTATTTATATCTACTCCAACCAAATTCACACAATCTTCCACAACTCCATCTAAACTACGAGCTAAATGGCGTTTATTAACATCATGTTGATACTGGCCAACTCCAATTGATTTTGGTTCTATTTTAACTAATTCAGCTAACGGGTCTTGTAAACGACGAGCTATAGATACTGCTCCACGCATTGAGACATCTAAATCTGGAAATTCTATTGCGGCAGTTTTTGAGGCTGAATATACAGATGCTCCAGCTTCAGACACAACTAATTTATATAGATTTAAATCTGCATGTTTCTTTATAAGCTCAGTAACTAATTTATCAGTTTCTCTAGAGCCAGTTCCATTACCAATACTGATCAAATCTACTTCATATTTTTGAGTTAATTCAATCAATTTATCCAAAGATTCTTGCCAACGCTTTCTAGGGGCATGTGGATAAATAGCTACTGTTTCCAATAGTTTACCAGTTTTATCTACAATAGCAAGCTTAACACCAGTGCGTATACCAGGGTCTAATCCCATAGTTACACGAGGACCTGCTGGAGCGGCTAATAATAAATCCTGTAAATTACTAGAAAATACTTTGATAGCTTCATCTTCTGCTGCTTCTCGAATCCGCATTAACAATTGGGCATCTAAATGAGAGCGAATTTTAAACCGCCAAGCTGAACGTATGGTTTCTAATAACCAATTATCGGCAGCCCGCTCTTGATCAGTTATATTGAATGCTTTTGCAATTTGTCCTTCACAATAGCTAAGACTAGCTTCATCATTATTTTGTTCAATGGATAAACTTAATTGCAATATTCCTGATTTACGCCCCCTAAACATTGCCAAAGCACGATGGGAAGGTACTTTTTTAAGTGGTTCATGATAGTCAAAATAATCTGAAAACTTAGTACCTTTTTCTTCTTTACCATCTTGTATCTTAGAATTAAAGGTAGCAGTTCTCCATAAATATTCTCGTAATTCATCCAGTAACTTAGCATTTTCTGCAAAAGATTCCATCAGAATATGTCTAGCACCTTCTAAAGCTTTTTGTACATCTTCGATCTCAAGCTCAGAATTAATATATTCAGCAGCAATTTCTTCTGGTACTAAAGTTGGGTCTTCAAGTAATTTTAATGCTAATGGTTCTAAACCAGCTTCTTTAGCAAGTTTAGCTTTAGAATGACGTTTAGGTTTATAAGGCAAATACAAATCTTCTAAACGGGCTTTAGTGTCTGAATCCTTAATCCTTGTTTCAAGTTCTGGGGTAAGTTTATCTTGTTCTCGAATGTTATCTAAAATCACCGTGCGGCGTTCATCTAACTCTCGCAAATAATATAAACGTTCTTCTAATTTACGCAATTGCGTATCATCGAGTCCGTTGGTAGCTTCTTTGCGGTAACGAGCGATAAACGGTACTGTCGCACCGTCATCGAGTAACATAATTGCTGTTTGGACTTGACTTTCTTGGACCCCAAGTTCCCCAGCAATTCGCTGAACAATGGTCTTCATATTTATATAACTTAACCTCTATAATATATTTAAGTGGGTAAACTGCCCACGATTTTGTAATGGTGAAGGTTCACCCTTAACAATTAAAAATCCATTTTACGATATGCTAGTTTTATTAATACAATACCAGCTATAAGCATAGGAATAGTTAGTATTTGTCCCATAGTCATCCAATCAAAAGCAATGAATCCTAAATGATAATCAGGTTCACGAACAAATTCTATTAAAAATCGGAATAACCCATAAAAAATTAGAAACAAACCAGATACTGCCATTATTGGTCTGGGACGTTTGGAAAAAATCCATAAGATAGCAAATAAAATTAGGCCTTCAAGGATAGCTTGGTATAATTGGGAAGGGTGACGTGGCATATTATCAATTTGAGAAAATACCATTCCCCACGGTACATCAGTATGACGACCCCATAATTCACCGTTGATAAAATTACCAATTCTACCAGCTCCTAGACCAAATGGAATTAATGGTGCTATAAAATCTGTAACTTTAAAAAATGGTAAGTTAAGCTTACGAGCATATAGCCAAACTGCTATTAAAACTCCAATAAATCCACCATGAAATGACATTCCCCCCTGCCAAATTTTGAGCATATTTAATGGTTCTGCTATGTAAGTAGCTAAATCATAAAATAAAATATAACCGATTCTTCCACCTAATACAACTCCAACTGCGGCATAAAAAATTAAATCACTTAATTGTTCTGAAGTAAATATAGGATTACTGCGTAAACGTCTGTTTCCTAACCACCAAGCCATACCAAAACCAGCTAAATACATCATTCCATACCAATGTATTTTTAATGGTCCAATTTGTAACAAAATAGGATTAATATCTGGATAAATTAACATAATTATAAATTATAGGTAGGAATATGTATATTTTTTAAGAGCTTATTCACTGTAGGTAATTGACGACGACTGACTTCTAAGTTCTCAGGAATATCTTTAAGTTTAATGTAAGAATGGCCATTTTTTTCTTTAACTAAAGTTTTAATCTGCTTGATAGAAATCAAAAAACGACGATGAATGCGTATAAAGTTACCAACGAATTCTTGTTCTAAATCCTTTAATGATTCATTAATTAAAATTTCTCCACCTTGCCAACGTAACATAGTATAATTTTCTTGAGCTAAAAAATAGTAAATATCATCAACAGCAATTAAACTTTTTTCACCTCGTTTAAAATAGCTAATATGAGTACGGGCGGTTGGAATAGTCGGCAGGAAATTATAAACCCGTTTGAGAGCTTGTTCTAGACGTTCTTTACGAATTGGCTTAACTAGATAATCTATTGCTTGATTATTAAATGCTTCCAAAGCGTGTTCACTATATGCGGTGGTAAAAATTATAATGGGGCTATGATCTGTTGAAAGAAGCTGTTTTGCTATTTGCATACCATCTATTTCTGGTAAATTAATATCTAGTAACACCACATTCGGTTTATATATTTGAAAAAATTGCAATGCTTGTTTACCATTATCAGCTTCTGCAACTACTTCAGCTATACCAATTTCATCCACTAAAGCCCGCAAACGTTTACGTGCTAAAGGTTCGTCATCAACTATGATTAGTTTTATCATAATTTGACCTTAAGCCATTTAAAATTAATGCTAATCGATGATTATAATACTATTATCTATTTTTGGCAAGGATGATAGTTTATAACTGAAGTTACGCAAAGTATTATAAATGTAACCATAAATAATGTAAATTCAAAGTAAATTAAGTTATAATCAAAAAATGGATAAATATCAATTAGATTTGTATA
>DAOUSL010000036.1 GCA_030627235.1 Thioploca sp. | reverse complement strand
TTTATAAGCTGCGGTAATAATTATAATCACAAAGCTTTCCAAAGGAAAGACTTTACTAAAAGTCTTGCACTAAAGTGCATAGTTTTTACTAACGGTTGGGACAATAAATTACTTATATTGTTATAGTTTATCCAATCGAAAAATGCTATATAATAAATAATTGACTTTATTAATACCTTTGCCAATTAGATAGTTGTTTCGGGAATGGAGCGAAGCGGATTTCCCGAAACTATTACGTTACTTGAGTTTCAGAAAATCGTACCTCATTCCCGAAACATTCTGGCATTGGCGAAGGTATTGTTTATAAACCATAATTATTATTTTATAACAATAATTTAATAAATTTTCTGAAATCTTTAGAATATCAAATAATTGTTTATTAGGACTACTATGCAAATACAAGAAATATTAACTAAAAAAGAGAATGAAGTATTCACCATTGAACCAACTAAAAGTTTACTATTTGCTGTTAAAGAAATGTATAAAAAACGAGTTGGAGCTTTATTGGTTGAATCTGAAGCTGGAGAACCAGTTGGAATCCTTACTGAACGTGATGTTTTACGTTTTTATGCTAAACAGTCAGGCGATGCGAATCAGGTTACTGTTGCAGAAGTAATGACTAAAAAGCTATTTGTAGAAACTTTGGATTCAACAGTTGATAAAGCAAAATTTGTCATGACTACCAAACGAATTAGACATTTACCTATTGTAGATGGTGGAAAAGTGATTGGTATTATTTCTATTGGAGATTTAGTGAAAGCTAAACTAGCAGAAACCGCAGTGGAAGCCAAATACTTAAATGATTATATTGCAAGTTAATTAGATTTTTCTGGATGCGGCACGTACAACCGCATCTATAGAATTATGTAAAACTTTTAGTTAGTTCTATCCAGTCAGCTAATTTCTGTTTAACAGAACCATTATTCAACACTTCATTAGCTTTATCAATTCCAGCCGCCAAACTATTAGTTAAACCAGCAGCATAAATCCCAGCCCCAGCATTCAGCAGAATTATATCTTTTGCAGCCCCATTTTTATTGGCTAATACTTCTTCTATCATAGTAACACTTTCAGCAACAGAACTTACTTTAATGTTATCTAATGTGGCTCGATTTAAACCAAATTTTTCTGGTGTTATTGTATAAGTAGTAATGTTATTATTATGTAATTCAGCCACAAAAGTCGGAGCAGATATACTAATTTCATCCAAACCATCTTCAGAATGTATCACTAAAACATGTTCACTACCCAACTTTTGTAACACTTGAGCAATTGGTTCTACCCAATTTTTACTAAAAACTCCCAATAATTGGTTTGTTGTTTTTGCAGGATTAGTTAATGGCCCTAATAAATTAAAGAGAGTTCTTACTCCCATTTCTTTCCTTGGACCAATAGCATGTTTCATAGCACTGTGATGTAATGGAGCAAACATAAATCCAATTCCAATTTCATTAACACATTTAGATACTTGAATTGGGTTTAAATTTATATTAATTCCGAGAGCTTCTAATACATCCGCACTACCAGATGTACTAGAAATTGAACGATTGCCATGTTTTGCTACTATCCCACCTGCAGCAGCTACCACTAGAGAGCTAGTTGTAGAAATATTAAAAGTGCTACTTCCATCACCACCAGTTCCAACAATATCAACTATATGCTGTCCTACAACTGCTACTGGAGTAACTAATTCACGCATAATTTTAGTTGCGGCAGCTATTTCTGTAACTGTCTCTCCTTTCATACGCAAACCAATCAAAAAACCACCAATTTGAGCTGATGTTGCTTTACCAGTCATAATAATTCGCATAACAGACGACATTTCTTCCATTGTTAAATCACGTCGTTCTGTAACTGTTTTTAATGCTGTTTTAATATCCATAATTTTCCTAATAACCAGGATTATTTGTAAAAAATTGAAATATTTATGATGATTTTGTTGCTATAAAAACCATTTGATGACAATGGTAAGGATCAATTTTTTCTAAAATATTTTGTGAAAAATTTGGAAATGGATATAAACCAAAACCATAGCCTCTAACATTTTCAAAACCTAATATTTCTAAATATTTTTTTAATACTCTATAACTAAAAACTACTATATGTCTATGGAGAGGAGTATCGCCTTCAATATCAGGAAACTCAACACTGCTTACTTATAATAGTGCTTCACTTTTTAGGAGTTGTTGAGAATCAGGATGTGGCCCACTAGAAGGCATTTTACCAATTGCAAGAAGTGCTATAGTAAAAAAGGTACTTATATTAGGAGTCAAAATAATTAACTGCCCACCAGGCTGTAAAATTCTTTTAGACTCACGAAGCCATTGACATCCATTTAACAAATGCTCAATAACAGATAAAGCAAATACACATTGAAATTTATTATCTTCATAAGGTAAAATGTTGTTAAGATTACCTTCTTTTATATTAAGACCTTTTTTGTTAGCATTTATAACTAGCTCTTCACTCCATTCTAAACCATAGTAATGTTCTTTTTTTAATTGAATTTGTTTTTGTAAATAATAAAAATGTTGTCCTTCATTTGCTCCACAATCCAAACATATACCATCTGATGATAATGCCTTGATTATCTCAATATATGCAAGATCATATGCTTTGCTCATAGTGTTGGAATATAAGTTACGAAAGTATGACTTAATCAATACATTATCCTCTTTAAAAACTGAATAAATTTTATTAAATAATTATAAAATATCTTTTCTATTTTAACCAAATAAATCTCTAACTCATAGTTTATTAATAATAAGAAGGTTATTTTGTCTAAAAGCTATCAATTCTTGAAATGTATATTCTTCATTAGAAAAATTTTCCTTAATATCTTATATAGTCCATGAATGTAAATGAAATAAATGTTTTTTGGAAATTTCCATGATAGGAGAAATAATGAAAATTCCATTTCTTTTCAAACATTTTTGCACATTTTTCATCGCAAAAGATAATTTATCCTTACTGGTAATATGTTCTATCACATCAATCATTATAATTAAATCAAAAGATAAATCTATAATTTTATCAGTGGTTACATCTTTTTGGATAAAAGTAAAATTTGAAAACTTTTGGTTTAATTCAGCAAACAATACATCTGTAATATCCACACCTGTATAACTTTTTACTTTTAAATCATGTAATAATTGTGTATAAAAACCGGTACCACAACCTATTTCTAATACTTTTATTTGTTCAAAGTTAATATTTTCCTTATGAAAAACAGAAGTCATTACATTTAAAGCTAATTCATAATCACGGCAGTTTTCTTCTTCTGATAATCCCTCATCACCAGATGCTGTTAATGTTTTTCCATATTTAGAAAATCTATCTTGCCAATATCTTTGTGCATCATAATCAGTACCATTGTGATATTTAATAGGGCCGATAAATATTTTGAATATAGCTCTCTGCAATAAACTTATTGGATTTTTACGAATTTTATATAAAATTTCTTTTAGCATATTTTTTCCTATAAGCTATTATGTGCATAACCTATTTTTAAGATAAGTTTTCAACTAATATGGGATAAACCTTTAACTTCAAATCTTAATGAACTAGTTGGACAGACATCAACACAAGCTCCGCATAAAGTACAATCTGTACCGATATCAACTTCAATATTATTAGCCCTACCTTTCTTAACACATTCTAATACATGTGGAACTTCACAAACAATATGACAAGCAGCTTCATGTTGGCAGGCAGATAAATTATAAGTAATTTGCAGAGGAGATAATGCCCCAGTCAAACCATAGGTTAAACCCATAGGACAGACATAACGACACCAAGCTCGACGAGAATAAAAAACTTCAAATAAAAATAAGATTAATAACCAAACCATAGCTATACCAGGGCCATAAATTAAAGCTCTACTGATCATGCCAACAGGATTAATACTATTGAATAATGAATAGCCTAGTACAAAAGCTAATATAGAAAATACTATGAAAAAAACTGTACGAACTCCACGATGAAATACGTGATCTGTTACCCATTTTTTCGTTGCTAACTTTAGATGGATTTTTTCCGCAATCTCTGCCAATAAATGGTAAGGGCATACCCAAGAACAGAAAGCTCTACCGCCAAGCAATATCCAAATTACAAATACGGTTACTGTTCCAATAATTAGGTTAATAAACATTACTTTATATGCCAAAACTACCTGCAATGCAGAATAGATATCCGCCATATGAAAACCAAGCACTCGAGAAGCAATTATAGAACCTTCAAATAGTTGAATATCTATCCAAAAAGATAAGGTAAACATTAGATTAATTACAATAATTGAAATCCAACGTCGATTCCGCCATTTCTTCTTATATTTACCAGCTTCAACATCTCTTAATTCTTTTCTAATATCCTCAATCTGTTGTTTAGTTATTTTCTCAGTACGTTTTTGTAAATGAATAGTTTGAGCTGGTGGAGTTATATGTTTAGGTTTTTCCGGAGTTTTACCTAACATAATTAATAACGCAGTTAAATTACCCTTCATGTTGTCCCCATACTTTGCGTTCATCAATTACAATAACTGTTGGCTCTACTGGACAAATCATCTCGCAAACTCCACAACCAACACAAGCCTCATGTATAACTGGTAATTTATGTCCATTTATATCTTCCAATGAAATAGCTCCTTCAATTGGACATTCACGTACACATAAATCACATAAATCTATATCATATAAATAATCTCGAACTGGAATTGGATTCCAACGGTCAATTTCCTCTTGACGTAATAAACCAGTGAAATTAGACCCTCTAGCCTTACCTTTAAAACCTAATCCCAAT
The DNA here is from genome assembly GCA_030627235.1 of Thioploca sp. Lineage (GTDB taxonomy): Bacteria > Pseudomonadota > Gammaproteobacteria > Beggiatoales > Beggiatoaceae > DRQV01. The sequence continues at coordinate 23,307 of DAOUSL010000036.1, read as the reverse complement.
TTAGCTAGACAGGAATTTGGTTTAGCAATCCGAGCCAAACCCATACGAACTTCTTCTTTATTAGCAATATCATGACTTAAAGAACCAGTTGGGCAAGCTAATACACATTGCACTGCATCACAAGAAAAATCACAAGCCTGTGACCGAGCATCAATATATGGCACTCCAACTCCCATGCCTTCATTAAGTTCAGCTAAAAAAATTGCTTCTACTGGGCAAACTTGAACACATTGTCCACATTTGATACAGGAAGCTAAAAAATCTAATTCTTCTATAGCACCAGGCGGTCGTAATTTAAGTGGTATTAATTTAGCCACTACTGGCAATAAGGTAGCCAATGAGGTTCCCATTACCCCAATAAATAAACCTACTGTACGTAGGAAACGTCGACGGGAAGCTTTATAACGTGGTGATGATTTTGATAACATATTAATTATTATGGCGTTAAGTAAAACTATGTTACACTAACTTACTGAATTATCAACTAGTTAATTTTATAATGAGAAATACTAAATCTTTATTTACTCTTGTTAGAAAATTACGCAGGAAAAAATATCCTTTAGTATTTATAGTAATTATTGCAGCATTATCTTTGGTCATGGATAATTGTACTAATCCAATATCTAATATATCACAGAATAGCTCTGATGAATGTCAAGTTTTGAAGATTTATGATGGCGATACTATGACATTGCAATGTCCTAATAATCCTAAGAAAACTAAAGTACGCATGTATTGCATTGATACTCCTGAGATGAGACAAAAACCTTGGGGAACTGAATCTAGGGATTATTTACGTTCCATCACTGGTAAAACTGTACGTTTAGTAAAAATAGACAAAGATTATTATGGACGGATTGTTGGAGAAGTATTTAGTGATGGTGTTAACTTAAATTTAGCTCAAATTAAGGCAGGTAAAGCTGCTGTATATACAACATATTGCAAAAAACCTGAATATAAAATAGCAGAAAGACCAGCCAAACAAGCAAAATTAGGTATTTGGTCTAAAACTGGTTTACATCAAACTCCTTGGCAATGGCGAAAAAATAATCGTTGATTTATTTAACTATCAAATATATTTTGTAAAAATCTATCGTATTATTGCTTCATTATTATATAATAATATAAGCATAATCTTCAAACTAAACTCCTATCATTCATACTTGAATCTAATTTTGATACTTGATATTGTTTGAACCTAATTATGGAGTTTCTTAATTAGATAATAGACATCTTTTCTAAATAACGAAAATAGCTAATTATGATTGTATTAACGACGTGAAATTGACCAAAGCTATACAGTTAATTACGGAATTTATGTAGGATATAATTAGTTTACGAATTACATCTTTCGAGTCGCATTAACACGATTGATGCAATTCACTTCGTTCATTGCATTCTACATTTATCCTTATTTAGGAAATAGGTCTAATTAAAAAATTTATCTTACACAAGTCATACTCAATCTATAATAATATTAAGCTTAGGGTATAAAATGAATAAACTATTGTTATTATACATTATTATAATCTTACCTAATATAGGTTTTGCTCTTTGCATTGATTATAAAACTCAAATTAACCAAGCAATACAAACTAAAAACTTTGATCAATTAAAAAAATTACTACCTATATTAAAAAGAGAAGGTTGTGCAGATAATTATATCAATTCCCTCCAACTCAAATTCGCTCAAATCATAGCTCACACAGCAGATAATTTAATTATAGCTGGTAAACTTGAGGAGGCTCGTGTTTTATTACAACATTCTGCTATTTTCAGTTGGGAAACCCAAGTAATACGAGCTGATATTGCAGCATTTGAAGGAAGTTGGCAAAAAGCAGCTCAATTATATAGCCAAGCTTTGGACTTAATAAATAATCCACAGGCAACCCCTCAAGTACCAGATACTAAAACAATTCAGAAAGTTTTTCATTTAGCTTCAGAAGCTCAAATTTTAGCAGGAACTTTAGATGATTCAGAATATTCTTTAGAGCAACAGGGAGTAATGAGGAATAATGTTCGTGGATATAAACCAGAAAAACTGTTAATTCCAATTCAATTTGAATTTAATAAATCATTACTTAGTGATGAAGGTAAAAAATCAGCCCAACAATTAGTAAAATATATTCAACAGTATGATTTTAAAAAGGTAACTTTAATTGGTCATACTGATACTAAAGGTGGTGATATTATTAATGATAAAATATCAATCCAACGAGCATTAATATTAAAAAAATATTTAAAAAAATCAGGGATATCTATTCCTATAATTGCTATTGGCCAAGGTAAAAAAAACCCATTAATACTAGATAATGTTAATAGATATACCAAAATTGAAATTGATGCTCTTAATCGAAGAGTGGAAGTTATTACAGAGTAATTCATGCGTAAATTTCGTAATATACCAATATATTATTCAAGCCTTAGATAAAGGAACTTGTTTTACATTGGCAATTACTATACTTAGAAATAAACTAACTAAAATAATAGCTATATCAATCTTAGAAAATAATATAGAGGCTGACTATACAGATTTAATTGTTAAACCATTTTTTGATAAAGAATTATTCACTAAATTAGCCAAATATTTAGATTTAGTATTGGAAATACGAACCAGATAAATAATTTATTAAGAAATTCTAATTAATCCAACCATATATAATTGAATTAACATGTCACACTGATCTTGCTTGCAATGACATGTTAAACAATTTTAGCCTAAAATATTAAATAATATAATTCCACCAACAAAAATAGGAGCAGCTGAAGTTAAACTATCAATCCGGTCAAGAATTCCTCCATGCCCAGGTAATATATTACCACTATCTTTAACCTTCATTTGTCGTTTAAACATACTCTCTAACAAATCTCCTAAAATTGATACTAGAATTGTTACTAAACATAGTAAAATAAAACTATATGGTATAGCTTGCGATATAACATAACCAAACGCTACAATTGTTCCCATCAATAATGCTCCAGCAACTCCTTCTAGAGTTTTCCCTGGACTAACTTTATTAGCTAGTTTCGTTTTTCCCCAACGTTTTCCAGCAAAATAAGCTCCACTATCAGCTGCCCAAATCAACACGAATAAAAATAATACCGATTGACCACCATGTTCTTGCCTTAATAACAATAAAGCTATCCATGCTGGAATTAAAATTACTAAACCTAATAATGCTTTAGTTAAAGAATTAGTTGGTAATAAATCATGTCCTTGTTGATATTGCCAAGTTAAATATAATGCCAATAACCACCAGATAGTAGCTATGAATAAAGTATAAATTGCATATTGCCAAAACCAATAACTTACTAATAGTAATAGGCCAACCCAAATAACATAAAAACTACGAGCTAATTTAGTTTGCCAACCACATAAAGCAGCCCATTCCCATGCAGCTATTAATACAAAAATACTTATAAATCCAGCCAATACTTGGGCTGATGTGCCTAATAATATCCAAATAACAAGAGGGATTAAAATAATAGCAGTAATTAAGCGTTGTTTGAGCATTTTTCAACCTGTTCACTGGTACGTCCAAATCGACGCTGACGAGTAGCGAATGACTCCAAAGCAGTTAGAAATTCGGTTTTATTAAAATCTGGCCAAGAAGTATCAGTAAAGTACATTTCTGAATAGGCTAATTGCCATAATAAAAAATTACTTACTCGTTTTTCACCACCAGTACGAATAAATAAATCTGGCATTGGTAAACCACCCAAACATATATTATTTTCAAACATTTCTGCATCTATATCTTGAGCTTTTAATGTACCTTGTTCAACTTGGACAGCTATTTTTTTTGCAGCTTCAACAATATCCCAACGACCACCATAATTAACAGCAATAACTACAGTTAACGCAGTATTTTGTTCAGTAAGTTTTTCTGCCTTTACCGCTAATTTCTGTAATTTTTCTGGAAATGGTTCAAGGTCTCCAATAATCTCTAATCTAATATTATTTTGATGTAATTTTTTTACCTCTTTTTCTAATGCGATTGTTAATAATTGCATTAATAAACCAACTTCTTGTTGTGGTCGTCGCCAGTTTTCACTGCTAAAAGCAAATAAAGTTAATACTTCAATCTTATGCTCAACACATAATTTAACTATACGCCGTACTGTTTCTACTCCAGCTTTATGACCAGCAAAACGTGGCAAAGATTTTTTTTTAGCCCAACGACCATTACCATCCATTATGATAGCAATATGACGTGGGATGCGAGAGTCACTCATTTTTTTACTCTTTGTTTTCTGAAAGGATCATATGACTGTGGCTTCATAAAATTAATAATTATAATAATGTCAAATCTTATAACTTAAGCCATCTAAATACAAGTTTAACATAATTTTCTATATCAATATAAGTTAAATAGATACTAATTTTTTCGCATTGCCCGCAAAACTACTACCAAAAATATAACACCACCAATAATAGAAATCATGCCGCCAAATCCCATTAAACCCATCCCAGCAACTTGTTGAATACTATCTAATCCCTGAGCTGCACCAGCAGTTTTACGTTGTACTCCATAACCACCTGACCAAGCTAATCCCAACACGTGCATTAATTGTCCGATACCGTAGACAGCTGGTTGCCATGCAGCCCATTTACTAGTTATTTCTCGAAATCCAAATTTTGGCATTAAATGATATGTAATTCCCATGAAGGCAATAGTTATTGCAACAATTGAACCATGATAATGGGCCGGAATAGTCACATTACTACCATGAATCAAAAAACCAATTATGCCTCCTACTGCAAACAATAATATGGAAAATATTAATGCAGAACGTTCTGGCTTATGCAATGATACAGCTTTATCTGCTTTAAATATACCTAAAGTTATGATTAATCCCAATGGTAAAGCTGCTAGTCCACCACCATATTTCATCATATCAGTAAAGGCACTCAAATTATCAGGAGAATTAACGTTGTATAAAGTATAAATTAATGGAGTAAATAAAGTAGGAAGCATACCTAAAAAAAGTATGATAATTGTGGCTCGTGGAGTAAGAGATAATATAACGCCAGAAACTGCTGCCAACCATAACCATACTACTAACATTAATTGAGTATGAGTAAACTGTAAAATATGGCCACCACCCCAGAACAATAATTCGTAATAGTATTGACCAATTTCAGTGTTTTCAGGAATCCCCAAATAAGACCAGACGAATGCAATCAAAGCAATCAATGAAGTTATTAATCCAGTAAATAATCCAAACTCAAGAACTGATTTAGGATTTTTAGAACTGATATAAGATATAAGACTATATACTACTAATATACTGAAACCTAATCCAAATATTCCTAATCCAATAAAAAAAATCGGCATCTGTAATACCGGTATATAATTATTCATTAATGGATTGCCATCACCCAAAAATGGAGCTAAACTAATTATTATAGTACCAATAACAGCTAATGTAAGAGCAAGCCGACCACAAAAAAGACAACGACTAGTCATTAAGCTCCATAACATTCCTGCAAAAGCCAAGAACCATACTAGTACAGTTAAATCAACATGAACTACTAATGCTGTATGAAAAAAATCTAACCACGGAATAATATCTTGGAATATTGGAGTTCTGGACAACACTATCAAAATGGTTAATAAACCACCGATTATTAAAGAACCAACCGCAAGAAAAAGCCAACCAACTGCCAAATTACGAAATGAATCTTGAGGTATTTTTAAAGTAAAGTCATTCATTTTTTATATTAAAACTAGTTAATTTAAGTATAGCAATATAATAATTGCAAATATATATAGTAAACATAATTCTTAAATAAGGATATATGTAGGATGCAATGAACGAAGTGAATTGCATCAAGATGTAATTCGTAAACTCATTACATCCTACATAAAGTCCATAATTAATTGTATAGCTTTGGGCAATTTTACGTCGGTAATGCAATCATACTTAAGCTATATTAATTTCCTTATTTAGGAAATATATATAGTATAAAGTTTAAGCTTACTAATGTCATTATCTAATTCAAAATTAATAGAAACTATATTGATTCAAGATTTTAGTTTTTATCACATGAATTAGTTAATATTTAAAATATGAATCAAAATAATAACATCAAACGTTTTAAAGTAGATATAAAAATGGTAAAATTAATAAATGTACCCAAATTTTGCATAGTTAGAAAATATAAATTTGACTGAATCTAATTAAATATTAGACTCAAACACTTATAGAAATATAATTTATCAATTGTTCTAAATTTTCCAATGAAATTAATGTCAAAAAATTACCAATCTTGGGGACGGTTTCCGCCAGCATCGCAATATGACTACTCAATGCAATGGCGAACTGCAAACATTCCAGATATATCTAATACAATTTTACCATTTGGTTTAGGACGTAGCTATGGTGATGTATGTTTAAATGATGGTGGTTCAATAATAACCACTCGTTCTCTTAATCATTTTATTAACTGTGATAATGATACTGGAATATTACGTTGTGAAGCTGGAGTAAGTTTAGCAGAAATATTAGACCTATGTGTACCACGAGGTTGGTTTTTACCCACAACTCCAGGCACTAAATTTGTCACTATTGGTGGTGCAATTGCCAATGATGTTCATGGTAAAAATCATCATAAGGCTGGAACTTTTGGCTGCAATGTTCCTCAGTTTGAATTAATGCGATCTAATGGTGAACGCTTGTTATGTTCCCCTACTAGTAATCAAGAATATTACGCAGCAACTATCGGTGGATTAGGATTAACCGGATTAATAACTTGGGCTGAGATTCAGCTTAAACCAATTCATCATCGGGCTATGTCAACCGAATTAATTCAATTTTCTGGTTTAGAAGAATTTTTTGAAATTTCTGCCGAATCAGATCAGCTATATGATTATACAGTAGCTTGGATAGATTGCGGTTCACAAGGTGAAGCGTTAGGTAGAGGATTATTTTTCCGAGGTAACCATGTTACTGAAAATGAAGTTCCAACAAGCTGGCATGTATCAGAACGAACTTTAACAATGCCGATGGATTTTCCTGGTTTTGCTTTAAATAAGTGGAGCGTTGCTGCTTTCAACTGGATGTATTATCACAAACAAAGCAATAAAATTATCAAAGCCTTAGTTGATTATAATCCATTTTTTTATCCACTAGACGCAATTTTACATTGGAATCGGATGTATGGCAAGCGTGGTTTTTTACAATATCAATTCGTAGTATCTTATGAAGACCATCGAGTTATCAGAGATATTTTACAAGTTATTGCCGCTTCTGGTTCAAGTTCATTTTTGGCAGTATTGAAAACTTTTGGCAGTATAAAATCTCCCGGGATGTTATCTTTCCCTAGACCTGGGGTAACTTTAGCACTTGATTTTCCGATTAAAGGTGCTGCTACATTTGAATTATTAGAACGTTTAGATAGAATGGTACGAGAAGCAAATGGCGTGGTTTATCCATGTAAAGATGCTCGTTTATCAGCTCATAATTTTCAAGCTCATTATCCACAATGGAATGAATTTTCTAAATATATTGACCCACGTTTTTCTTCCAGTTTTTGGCGACGTACAACTAGGACTTAAGAATTATGCGTAAAGTATTAATTATTGGAGCAACTTCAGCAATTGCACAAGCAACAGCAAAAGTATTTGCTCAACAGAAAGATGCCTTATTTTTAGTAGGACGTGATGTTGATAAATTAGAAATAATAGCTGCTGATTTAACAGTACGAGGAGCAAGCCAAGTTGATTATACTGCTCTTGATTTAAATAAATGTGAACGTCATCAAGATATGTTCGAGCAAGCTCATTCTAGCTTAGAAGGCATAGATACAGTTTTAATAGCTTATGGGACTTTAGATGATCAAAAGGAATGTGAACAAGAATATGCTAAAACTAAACGAGCTTTGCATACTAATTTTTTGAGTGTTGTATCATTATTGACTCTATTGGCTAATAAATTAGAACCACAACATTATGGTTGTATTACAGTTATTTCTTCAGTTGCCGGAGATAGAGGGCGACAAAGTAATTATGTATATGGAGCCGCCAAAGGAGCTTTGAGCATATTTTTACAGGGATTACGAAATCGTTTACAAAAATCCAATATAACAGTTCTGGATGTAAAGCCAGGTTTTGTGGACACTCCAATGACAGCAAACTTTAAAAAAGGTCTATTGTGGGCCAAACCAGATGACATTGCTAAAGGTATTTATAAAGCTATCGAAAAACGCAAAAATGTAGTTTATTTACCTTGGTTTTGGTCGCCAATTATGACTATTATTCGTTATATTCCAGAACCTATTTTCAAACGAATGAAACTATAGAAATATTTCCAAATATTGGAATCCAGAACTGAAGTTTTGGAATCCAATAATTACGGACTTTATGTAGGATGTAATGAGTTTACGAATTACATCTTGATGCAATTCACTCGTTCATTGCATCCTACATTTATATATCCTTAATTTAGGTAAGATGTCTAATAATATAAAGTTAATTACCTAGGAAAAATTGGCTCAAAAAATAAAGTGGCATAACAGCAAAACCTGCTGGAACTATAATGGCAAATAACAAGCTTAATTTTTTAAGTATAGGAGTGTATTTTTTATGATATAAACCTAAAGTTTGTAATGAGCTTTCAAAACCATGAGCAAGATGCAAACCAAAAAATATCATAGATACAACATAAAAAATAGAAATCCACCATTCTTCAATAAAAGTTATTTTTAAAAATAAATACAAGTCTTTATACTCACCAGTAGCAATCATTGGCATACCAGCTAGAAATTTATATTTAAACCAAAAGTTATACAGATGGATTAATAAAAAAATTAATACTATCGAACCCACAAAACCCATATTACGAGAAATCCAAGAACTGCTAACATCAGAACGATTATAAACATAATCTTGGGGACGGACTTGTTTATTATATTTAGTTAATCGCCAAGCTGTGTAAATATGCAAACCAAATCCTAATACCAAAAATATTTCAACTAGTTTAATAATACTAGAAGTTGACATAAAATTGGCATAAGCATTAAATTCTGCTCCACCATCTCCCTTGAACAACATTAAATTACCAGTCAGATGAATTACCAAAAATGAAATTAAAAACAATCCGGTAAGAGACATAATCATCTTTTGCCCAAGAGTTGAATTAATTGTTTTAATAAACCAGTTCTTTACTTTTGTCATAATAATTAGCCTAATTAATCTTTAACATCAGTTTCCTTACCATTAATATCTACTTTAATTGATAACTGGAGTAATTTATCATATTGAGTTCCAGATAATTTATACTGCACATTTTTTTCTGGTCTAGCTAATATCAAATCTGGAGCTTTAGATATTATAACAAAATTTATCGGTTGAGATTTACCAAGTAAAGTTACTTTAATCTGCTCTTTATCAGTCGTATCCTCATTATAAAGTTTTATATCATAAGCAGAAGCATGTTGCCAATTATCAATCATAGCACCTAGTGCATCAGTACTAGTATTAATTTTTTCAGAAATATCTTCAGATTTTAAAATCCATTTAGTATCTTGTAATTTTAGATTGTAATTTGGCATTTCTAACTCAGTTATTTTTGGCTGATTACCCAATAAACTTAAACTAGCAAAAGCTAAAGAATCACCAGTTAAGTAATAATACCAAGTATCTCTGATTAAATAAACCTCATCATTTATTTGTATATAACGTTGATGGTTAAGTGGTGAAGAATTGCCAAATGCTACTGTTAGCTGATCAAATTTTATAGTTATTGCTGGTGTATCAAGTTTAAATTCTGCTAAATTAGAACTAGCAATTTTAGTATAATCATGCAACGATAGGAGTTGTAATAAGCTTTCTGCCTGAAATTTATTGGCTTGCAATTCAAATGGAGCAGTCATTTGCCAAAAACCGGAAGTTTCTTTTAACAAAGTTATTGACGGCTCACCAGAACGTTCAATATGTATACTTTGTACTGTTGCTGGTTTTAAATCAGTTAATGCAGGTTTTTCAATTGGCTTATTCTGCTCTAAAGTATAAAATACAAGTGATCCTAACGCAATTACCAATACCAGTAAAATAATATTAACTAACCAACGCTTAGACATTAAGCTTTCCTCCGTTTTAACCAAATAGATATACCAATACTAATCAAAGTTAGTGGCAATATAAACAGAAAAAAAGCTCCTAAGAAAATAGCAGTATTAGGTGATAAATCTAAATTTAAATCAACAGCTGTTTTAATTGGAATATTGATAAAAACATCATCTTCTGCTAACCAATTCATAACTTTTATACCTAAATCAACATTGCCTCCATATTGTAAAAAGGCATTTGATAAAAAATCACCATCTCCAACAATCACAACTCGTTGTTCTCGAGTTTTTTCAATATCATTTACTGGAATATCTTCTACAATATCTGTAGCATCAATTGGATCACTAATTTCATTACCATTCTCATCTTCATAAGCTCCTTCGTCATGTTCTAGACCTTCGTGAACTAATGCAAATGCAATATTCAATGGACCATTAATATCAGTTTCTTGATTATATTCAACATTACCTTCCATATCACCAGTTTCTGACCAAGCTTGTGGATGGCTAGTTAATAAAGGAATTTCAGCCCAATCTTCAGGCGGTTCTACTATTAAAGCACTAGCTTGAGGAAATAAAGTTAAATAATCTTCAAATCCAGTAGTAATTGGATGATTAGTATTATAGCCAGTGGTTGTTACCGAAACGATAGCTGGATTATTAACCCCTAAAAAACGACTGATTGGATCAACAATCATCCCTGGTTGTACGGTTAAACCAAACTTAGTAGCTAATGTTTCTAAGCCTTGCAAAGGTATTGTGGGATCAAGCAACCATAGTAAACTACCACCATTATCTACATAATTAGTGATTAAATTTATTTCTGTCGGCAATAATTTACGACGTGGACTAGGAATAACTAACACACTGGTATTCGCTGGAATTGCTACCATTTGGCCAAAATTTAATGGTTGTACTTTGAAACCAGAGCTGGTTAATAAATTGGCCCACTGACTTAAATCATGGTCGGAGGTATTGTTAACAGTACGTTCTCCATGTCCTTCTAAAAATACAATCAGCCGTTCTTCAGTACGTGCTACTCGTTGCAAAGCTGAAGTGATATTTTGTTCAGTTACATCTTGCACATGTTCAGAGCGGCCTTTATAATCGATGATTAATTCACCATTAACCTTTATTCCTCGTTCTCTTACTTCTCCAGGAACAGCAAAAGGATCAACAAACCGCAATTTAATATCAGATTTATGTTGTTGATAAAGTTCTACTAAATCTTTAATGGAATTACGTAAATTACTATCATTATCAGCATAAACAGTTATAGTAATAGGATCAGTAAAAGTTTTCAATAGTTTTTGACTGGTTTCCGACAAACTATGTCGATTATTTAAAGTCCAATCAGCTTTTAGTTCATATTGATTGCTTAACCAAGCGATTAATCCAACTACAACAAATAGTAAAATAGTAAAAATAAAGTTTTGTAAGCTGGCTTGTAAATGAGTTTTTTTCGTGACTTGCATATTTAATAAAGGTATATTGATTGAAAAATTATAGTTTCTAGTTTGGGATTATTTTTTTACTTAAACTTTAGATGATAGCAATTTTTATTGATTAATGCTATATCAAACTTAATATTGTAAGAAGTAAGTATCATTAATGACAGTATAATCAGATAAATCTAAAAGTAGTGCAAACTTTAGTTTGTAAAATGACGCTAGTGCGTCACGACTGCATTCCCAACGAGGCCGTTGTTGGGAACGAGTAAAAAGTCTAATCTATACAAGGATTGCAAATATAATGATAATACCATTTTTAAATATAAATTTTTTGGATAAGGGGATGGTGGAGGTCTATGAGAGCGATACAAAAGTTTGAGTATTTTTGTAACTTATTGTTTTAATAGATAGGAATATTTCATGCAACAACGAAAAATCAATAACTTATCGAACATTGTTCTATGCAAAAGTGAAAGTATAACTGATTTTAATACAAGCATAATTTATATTCTCCACACCCAAATTAACTGTAATTTGAGTGCAGAAAAATGGTTGAGAATGAGGAAAAAGTAATTATTCAGTTAGACAAACATCTGAACATCCGTCTCCACTCACTGCATTACCATCCTCGCATTGCTCGTTGCCTTGAACAATACCATCTCCACAAACACTACAAGCAGCTATTGGCAACGCTATCCCCTCCACATCTTTGAACTTATTAGATAAAGTTTTATCTGCCATACTTACTTGACAGGTTTGTGGATTAAAGGCGTGCAAACCAAATGCTACGTTATGAGTTCCAACTAGTAATTGGCCATCTGGCATTATTTCAAGTGCTTCTGTTTCGCCGAATAAGTTAGTGCAAGCGACTTCTAGCTTATTAGCATTCATGTCGTACATCCAAAGTTCGGTATTTACAGAGCCATAGAATATAGTCTGATTTGGTTCTTTACTTAGAGTTAATCCTTCTACTGATACGTTGGAAGCTAACACTAAAGTTCCGATCCCAGTTGTCGGGTCAATTGTTATCAAACCGTTACCTTTGGCCCATGCCCATAATGTACCATCAGAATCAAATGCAAGGTCTTCGATTTCTTTGAAACCAGTGTTGCCAACTGGGAATAATTCTCCAGTTTTACCATCAACCAAATATAAATGACCTTTTTGTTCTGTATTATCACCAGAAGCTGCGTAAATTATATTAGTTTCTGGATGAATAGTAAGACTTTCTATATCGTGAGCTTGATACATTGGACCTAACTTGCTAACTGTTAAATCATCAAGATTCATGGTAAAGAACTGTGAATCGTTTAAATCTTTGTCGTTTACTGCGTAAAGTTGGCAAGAGGCCGGAGCAATAGTGGTTGTATCAGCAAAAATTATTTCACCTCTTTGCTCTGATATAACTGATTTTCCACCAGAAACTGCCTCAGTTTGACGTGGACCAGTTGTGTTGAAAGAGAGCGTTTTTTCACCATTTTCATCTAACAAGGTAAAATTGATAGTGACAAAAACAAATTCACCAATTACCAAATCATTTTCCCATGCACCAGCAACAAAATTAATATGTCCGGTTACATTGTCAAAATCATTTTCTAAAATATCGTCAAAACGTTCACCTGCTGTTAAGTGATTAACTCGCAATTTTTGCGGATCAAAATTAAGGTAGGTAGCTACAGCATCAGTAGCTTGAGTGGCATTGACTTTAATCGCAACATCAAAAGATGAATCTATTGTTAAATTTGCAGGAATAGGCATCGTTTGCAAACTTACAAAATCACTGCCATCACGAGTTCCTCTTCGTAAAGTAGCTGGTGTGACAGATGTATCCCATTTACAAATAGCGGGGTTTTCATCACCTTTTGGTTTGTTGTAATTAGCCTTAAATAAATTGTTATCTGCTGTATTGACGCAGTTATCTTCATTAAGGTCAGCTTCTTCAATATAGCCATTGTCATCTTGACATTTATCTTTGCTTGTTTTGATGATAGACCTATCAAGCAATGCCACTTGGTTATCATCATCAACGTCACCTTCTAAGAGCGTTCCAAAATCAAGCCAGCCATCACTATTCACAGCTAAAGGCAATCTATTTGCTAAAGTATGTGGTCCTTTAACACAGATAGTATTATTACTTTCTGCTTCAGGTAATATACAATGACCTAAATTATCTGTTTTGATAATATAAGGTTGGTTGCCATCAACATAGATTCTTAAATCAGTTTCCCAACGGGAATCAGGAGGAGTAGGACGGCCTTGTAAAGTAACTTTGCAGTCTATACATTTTTGTGTAATAATCATCTCATCGTCAGCTGAGACTGAAAGCGTTTCACCTTCAAAGGTTACAGTTGGGGAATCAAATTGTAAGTCAATACCTTCAGAATCATCTAACACAGTGAAATTAATAGTAATTAGTTTAAATTCTCCGCTTGGTGGTTCATTGTCCCAAACCCCAGCAGCAAAGTCAATAGAACCTTCATTAATATCTTCTGTGAGAATATCATCTAATACACCACTATTTGTAATAGTATTTGCCTGCAATTTGGTAGGATTAAATTTCAGAGAAAACTCAATACTATCAAATGATTGTGATTCTGGTGTAGTTTGAAAAGTAACATCAAAACTTTCGCCAACACAGATAGGAGAAGGATTGGATGTTGCTATTAATTTTACTTGACTGTTAGAAATATTTTCGTAAGCTCCAATATCTGGATTATTGCGAGAGTAACCTTCAAGATCAGTTATAGGTGCATTGGTTGATGTACCAGCATCAATGGCAGGGCTATTACTGGATAGATGATAGCCATTTACAAATAGTGGATCGGTGTCAAGATTACCGCTTAACCAATTTGTTGTACCATTGCCATTAATTCCAGATTTTCCATCTTTTAGAATTGAATGTGAAAAGGTAACTTCATTAGAACCACTATAAAATCTTACTTCAGGTGAAGTACCATTATTCCATAAGATAGAATTGACAAATTGAGGTTTGGAACCGTGAATCCATATACCACAACTCTTATTATCTACAATAGTTACATTGACAAATTTTGGGTTGGAGTTACGCCAAGCACCTAGTGAACACCAAACAGAACCGTTATTTGTCAATAATACGTTTTCTATATATGGATTGGAATTACTCCAAGTACCAATTCCGCCACCATGATCTCCTGAGTTACCAGTGACAATTAGGTTTTTTAGAGTTGGACTAGAATTGTTATAAACCCAAATTCCGCCGCCATGAGTACGACCATTAACCCCGCCAGTTGGTACTGTAAGTGTTCCGGTACCATTTGTAATTGTGAAGCCATTTAGTATAGCTTGAGCGGTTTCACCATTAATAAATTGTACTACGCTATCACTTTTATTGCCATCAATCACAGTATTTTCAGCACCATCAGTAGATTTAACAGTAATATTTTTACCATTAAAATTGATGTTTTCAACATAAGTACCAGAACCTACCAATACCGTATCACCATCTATAGCAGTATCAATACCACTTTGAATACTGGCAAAAGGACTAGTTTCTGAACCATTTCCGGTTTCATCATTACCATCAGTGGTAACGTAACAAACGGTGTTAGGACATTGATTTCCATCACGAACACCACGCCGTTGATGAAATCCAGTTTGCAGCACCATACCATCAGATTGTACTTTCCCAGCGGTATATTGCCCGGCTGTAGCAACCATTTGATAGTTAGATGAAATAGCTTTATCACCACCATTACTTAAGACATCTTTAGGCATATTGTAATTTTCACTGCTCTGGGCAGATATGCTGGTAGATGTAACTGTAAGTAATATGAGCGATAATATGTTACACTTATTAAATGACATATTTAATACCTCAATTAGATGTTTAGGTGTCATAAGGAACGTTCTAACTGTTCTCGGCAAAGTTCAAATTTAGGACGTTCCATCCAGTCCCGCACCTAAAGGACAAGATTCGGTATAAATAGGTAAAAAACATGACAGAATATACTTTACAAATTCCGGATAATATATTAGCCACAGTAAGACAAATTGCTGAAAAAAATCATATTTCGGTTAATCAATTTCTGTTAACGGCTACGATAAATAGTTTATTAACTGCTAATTCTATAGATGTAACTTATGAACAGGTCATGATAGATGCCGAAATGGATAAAGGTTTGCCTTTGGGAGGGCAACCATGGGGCAGTTTCTTACAAGTGGCTTGTTCTTTAGAAGTTGAAGGGCCACCTGATTGGTCTGAAAATATTGACGATTATTTGTATGGTGAAAAATGTGACAAATAAGGTATTTTTAGATACTTCGTTTGCCATTGCTTTAATTTCAAAAACTGATAATCATCATAATGTTGCGTTACAAATAGCGAATAAATTATCCAATTATAAGTTAGTGACAAGTCGAGCAGTTATGTTAGAAATTGGTAA
Organism: Thioploca sp.; assembly: GCA_030627235.1. Classification (GTDB taxonomy): domain Bacteria; phylum Pseudomonadota; class Gammaproteobacteria; order Beggiatoales; family Beggiatoaceae; genus DRQV01. The sequence continues at coordinate 7,363 of DAOUSL010000036.1, read as the reverse complement.
TGCTTTGTCTAAACAGCAGTATCGTGTAGAAGGTATCCAATTTTTAAAGTCTCTCGAATATGATCCGCAAGTTGATATTGTAACTATCACGGATAGTCTGTATACAGAGGCTTTTGAGTTATTTTGTTGTTATCATGATAAGTTATGGGGATTGGTTGATTGTTTATCCTTTGTTATCATGCAGCAACAAAATATTACGTTGGCCTTGACTGCGGATCGGCATTTTCAACAAGCTGGTTTTAGGGCATTGTTGTTAGAACCTGAACTTACTTAATAATCAGATGATTTCAAATGTTTTTAATAATGAGTACAACTAATTTACGAAATAAACGAATTAAAATAATTAATTGATTGTCAAGAAAATTTCAAAGCTAATTTCAAAGTATCCATTTCTATTAACCAAGAATTGTTTTGCCTTATTCGTTTATTTCGTGAATTCGATGTACTCTTATGATTCAGACAACTTATTGACAAATAGTTTCCTCTGGATGGTCTTGGCAGACGATGGTTTTGAGGGCATCATTTTGGGTTTTTAGCTCTTTGACGGCTTCTACTAGGACGGCTGTTATTTTATCGTAATCAATACTTTTATATCCTTTAGTGTTAGTTGTCACTAACTCTGGAATCACTTGTTCAACTTCTTGGGCAATCAAACCAACTTGAAGTTTGTCATCAAATCCCATTTCAGGATAACTTTCAATATTCCATTTGTAGTTTATTCCTTCTAACTTAGAAACTTTTTCTAAACTATTTTCCAATGGTTTGATGTCTTTTTTCCATCGTTTATCAGAAAAACCAATTTTTATGGGACTGCCATTACGACAAATGTCTCCACCACGAACATCAAGTTTACAGCTTGGGGTTGTCGTGCCAATGCCAACGTTGCCATTATCTCTGACAACTAGTCTAGCTTGATGATCTATTTTAAAATGTAAATCACTGTTTTGAACAAATTCACCACCTACCGCAAACATACCCGTATCACCATCACCATCAAAAGCATAACCCACATTTGAGCCATCACCATTTGTATCACCCTTTTTAGCTCTTAAACCTCCATCTACATGCAATTTTGATTTTGGATTTGTCGTACCAATGCCAATCCTACCATTATTGAAAACACTCATAGTTCTTTGATTGTGATCATCACCAAAAGTAATGTAACTATTACCATCATTATTATTATTTGGCATGTTGAGAAGAAGGTTATGGCTTGAACCAAGTTTTCTGATGACAGCATCACCATTTTTGGCGTATGGAGCAAAACAACCGTTGCAAGAGGCTACAGCCATTTCAAAAGTTTGATAGCTACTTCCATTTGGTGCTTGGAGCTTAATATTTGGATTAGAAGAACTATAGACATGCAATTTGGCTTCTGGTTCTCTTACAGTCATACTACCACCAGAACCAAATACAAATTGGCCAATCCCAACATTACCAGCTCCATTTGTTGCATTTATTAAAGTAGGGTCTCCACTTAAAAATAATCTTGTAAAATCACCTCCTTTGAATGCACCTACTTCACCACCTGAATCTGTAACAGTATTATCGTAACGCATATAGATACCACCATCAGCAAAATCACTGAAGAAAGTACTCGGTAATGGTTTACTGGTAGCTTTGATAATTCCTTCAACATCCAACTTGGCCTTTGGATCATCTGTACCAATTCCCACATTATTATCATTATCTTGGATAATCAAATGTCCACCATCAGTGTAAATACTATTATCAGTACCAGTTTGCGATTGTCCTAGATAAAGCGAATTTTCTCCAACTTTAATACGTTTTTTAACATTCAATTGGTCTTCAACAACAACAGTATTAAAAGTAGGATTACTATCAACCCCACCATCCCCCAAACCCTTTAACTTCAACCGCTCATCAGCAGTAATAGTCACACCATCAGCAATCTTATCAGCCGTAACACTACCAACAGCAATTTTCTCAGAAGTAACCGCACTATCAGAAATACTCTCCGTATCAACAGAATCAGTAGCCACTGCATCAGCAACCCCAGCCCGCATTGCAAAAAAACTACTAGTCAACCTTTGCCGAGGATTCATCTCCGCATCATCACCAATCGTAATTCCCAGAAACCGTTCACCATCCAAACTATCATCATCAAACGGCGTACTACTACCAAGAATCAAACTAAACACACCATTAATCACCGTAACACCTTGATGAATCTCACTCCACAAACTACTACCACCCTCATCATACAACACAAAACTCATATCAACAGTATCATTTAACGGTTCAGCCTCAGAATTTTCCAAGTAACCTTGGTAATTAGTAGTCATAGAAACTGCATAAACGAGATTAGATAACACAAGAATACTTGCAAAAAGAACAGATTTTGAGTAAAATTTCATAATACTATACCTGTAAAAACAATAGCATGTAGTTACTAGCTTCTTAGCCAGAAACTGGAAACTACGCTTAAAAAATGTAGCGTAACTAAAATTTTATCAGAAAAAAATTAAAAATAATATGGGGTGTGAACCCCGTGTAGACTGGGTATATACGGGGTTTAATAGACGATAATTTGTAGGAATAACAAGTATTTAAAACTAAAAAAATTTATAATAAAATATAAATATTCGGCAAATTATATGGATTTGGAGATGGAGGCGATAATTTTTCAATTATATTCGCTCATATCAGCTCTTTAATTCCTAAAATAACTGAAGTTCTAGAAATTTTTAATTTCTTTGACAATTCCTTATATCCAATTTGACAAATATTCTCCTTACCAGAATATATTTTAAAAAAATTTAGAATCAAATTAGAAATCCTGGAAAGATTTACTTTTTCGCTCATTATGAAAGTTCTCTTGTTTGAAAGTAGTTTAAATTTTTAATATAACAAAAAATATGCCAATTTCTAACCAATTGATTTATAATCTTTTGATAAAAATGTCTCAAAAAATGTGTTGAAACTCAACAGGTATCAATATAAAAATCAGTGTTTTATACTTATATATCAAATATATATGGCAATGTGTTGAAACTCAGCGGATATGTTGAGTTTCAACACATTTCTTCATATATTATTGATTTTTAACAATAATTAGATTCAACCCTACGAATAAATAATTGATTGTATGGGCAGACCCACGTCTCTGCCCTTAGGTTAATGGAAACCAGAAAAGATTATGGTGTGAATACAATAATCCGTGCCATAAAATTATATGAAACTATTTTGAAATTCTTCCAAATCCTACCATAGCTTATTTAAGCTAAATATCTAATAATCTTAATTACTTTTCGTAACATAAGATAGTAATTGGAAACATATGGTATTATATATTCATAGTTATTAATTAATAGTTTGGTAAATAATGTTTAATTTGGATAATATTAGCATAGCTTTTGGCCATGTTACTCTATTGGATGGTGTAAGTTTACGTATAGAAGCTGGTGAAAGAGTTTGCTTAATTGGACGTAATGGTGAAGGTAAATCAACTTTATTAAAAATAATCAGTAATCAAATTAAAGCTGATAATGGAAAATTAGAAATAAGTTCTGGTTATAAAATAACTTTACTAAATCAAGAACATAGCTTTGATCTAGGTGATACGGTGTTTCACGCAGTGTCTAAAGGATTAGGAAATTTAGGGGAATTGATTGAAGAATATCATGAATTAGTGGAACAAGTAGCTGTAGATGAAACTAAATTATCTCAATTAGAACAAGTACAAAATCGTTTGGAAGCAGAAGATGGTTGGAGTTTAGAACAAAGAGTAGAAACTATATTATCAAAATTAAATTTGCCACCTGAACAACTTTTATCAGAATTATCTGGAGGTTGGCAACGAAGAGTCGCTTTAGCTCAAATTTTAGTAACAGAACCTAATTTATTATTATTAGATGAACCAACTAATCATTTGGATATTGAAGCTATAACATGGCTGGAAGATATGCTATTGGATTTCAATGGTAGTCTGTTATTTGTTAGTCATGATCGACAATTTATGCAACGAGTTTCCACTAGAATTATAGAACTAGACCGAGGTAAACTAACTAGCTACCCAAGTAATTACGCTATATATTTGCGTACCAAAGAAGCTAATTTAGAAATAGAAGCTATTCAAGCAGCCAAATTTGATAAGAGTTTAGCTAAGGAAGAAGTTTGGATTCGGCAAGGAGTTAAAGCTCGTCGTACTCGTAATCAAGGTAGAGTTAGAACCTTACAAAAATTGCGAATTGAACGAGCTCAACGACGTAACAAAATCGGTAATATTAAGTTAAATGTTGATAGTGGTGAATTGTCTGGTCGCATTGTTATTGAAGCAGAAAATATCAATAAAAGTTATCAAGATAAAAACATAGTCAATAATTTTTCTACCGTTATGATGCGTGGAGATCGGATTGGATTAATTGGGGTTAATGGAGCTGGTAAAACTACTTTAATCAAGATGTTATTAGGAGATTTAGAACCAGATAGTGGTACTGTAAAACATGGTACTAAACTTAATATTGCTTATTTTGACCAATTAAGAGATCAACTTGATCCAGAAGCTACAGTAGTAGATACAGTGAGTCAAGGCCAAGATATATTAACGATTAATGGTCAAGATAAACATGTAATGTCATATTTAGGTGATTTTTTATTTGCCCCAGCTAGAGCTCGTTCACCAGTGAAATCCCTTTCTGGTGGAGAACGTAATAGATTGCTATTGGCTCGGTTATTTACTAAACCTGCAAATCTATTAGTATTGGATGAACCAACTAATGATTTAGATGTAGAATCTTTGGAATTGTTAGAGGATTTATTGGCTAATTATCCGGGAACTTTATTATTAGTCAGCCATGATCGTAAATTTTTAGATAATGTAGTTACTTCAACTATTGTATTTTCTGGTCAAGGAAAAATTACAGAATATATAGGTGGTTATAAAGATTGGTTACGGCAACGTCCTCAACCAGTTAAATCTAATTCGGTTCAAAAAAAACCTGAAACTAAAAAACAGATTACTTCTAAACCTAAAAAAATAAATTACAATGAACAACGTGAACTAACTAAATTACCAAGCAAGATTGAAACATTGGAATCTGAGCTGGCAAAATTACATGTTTTAGTTAGTGATTCTGAATTTTATAAAAAAGAATCACACCAAATAAATCAAACTCTTGGTCGTATTAAAACGATTGAAAATGATTTAAAAACTATGTATAAACGGTGGGAAAAATTAGAGAATATGAATTAATTATTCATAAACTAATTCTACTCTACGATTAAGCTGCCATGATTTTTCTCCATGCCCAAATATAATTGGCTGTTCTTCACCATAACTTAAGGTTTCTATTTGACTTTCTGAAATTACATTGTTTATTAATAATTCTTTAGTGGCCTCTGCTCTTAGTTCTCCTAAAGCTAAATTATACTCGGTTGAGCCTCGTTCATCAGCGTGGCCTTCCAAACGAACAATTATATTTGGATTTTCATTCAGATAATCTATATGCTTATTGAGGATAATTTGAGCAGAAATTTTGATACTAGCCATGTCATAATCAAAGTAAATGGTTTTTTCTTTAGGAGGGTTGGACGCAGAGGTTGTAGAAGTCGTAGAAGGTTCTATACCAAGAGTAATATCGGTAGGAACATTAATAGGTTGAGTATTTTTCCCAAAAATTGGTGGAGGTGTTTTAGAAGTAGGTTTATTAACCTCTGTTTTAATTACCTCCGGTTTACTAGTGCATCCTGTAAATGCTATTAGAAATAATATTAAATAATACCATTTATTCACAAATTACTCCTGTTAGTAGTCAATTTAGCAATGTACTCTGTATGATATGGAAAGTCAATATTTTTCTGGTATAATTTAAAGAATTATAATTTATATTTATACTACATAAGAATATTCAGCTATTTCTAACATAATGTCTTTATTTAAAGCTAACTTTTTACCTTTTAATATTGCCATTATTTTGTGCATTTCCATTTCACGTAATAATATATAAGCAAATACTTTGGCTAAGGTAAAGCTATGTAATTTAAGAGTTACATCTGCTACTTTGCGTAATTCTTGAATAAGTTTTTGATCAGCTATAAAGGTGCTTTCAACTCCAGATAGCAATTTGGAAAAAGGTTCTGGCAAATTTTCTATAACTTCATCTAATGATTCTAATTCAACCAATTTTTGGAGCAAGGCTCGATTAAGTCGAAAAGAAGCAGGAATTAATAAATAATAGGTTTCTGCCGCTGATAAATTATAAGCAAATCTATAACGTAATAACCATAATAGATTGAATCTATCCACAAAAATACTAATTAGTGGTAATATATGTTTGCGTTGTACAACATCTAATGCCATAACATGTTGAATAAATCCTAACATATAATATCGATCTATCGTAGCATCTAATGAATATAATTGATGTTCTTTTTCTAATACTCGTCTAGCTTGTCGGGAGATATTGCTATAAGAACTATGTTCTAATTGTCGTAATAATTCACCTATATTTTCAGAACGTAATAATTGTTTAATTGGTAAGGAACTGAGTAATCCTAAATCTAATAATTGGTTGGAAATAGTATCTGTGTCTAAACCAGCAATTTTCCCATGTAAGATAGTTTTTAGATTGGCTATATCATGTTTTCTAAACCAATATAATAATAAGTTTCGGGCTGCCATTGATAAAGGACGTAATAATACTTGAAAATCTTCCAAAGTTCGTATTAACCAAGCTTGCTCTATTAAATTAATACTAATATTCTCATCATTTAGTAACTTGTTTAGTTCATCACCTAATGCAGGAAGTGAATCTTGCTCTAAGAATTTGTGTAATTCAGTTTCAGATAATAAATTGCCAGCCAAGATAGAAACTCTAGCATTAAGGTAAGCATAATTATCCATTACTTTTTACCTGTGTAATTATTTGTACTGCTGCTTCCAAAGCCTTTTGTTGATTATCAATCGCTAGTTCACGTAAATTTGTTTTACGTTCTTCATAACGTTTGTTAAGTTCAGCAATACTTTGAATGGCACGTTCTTCTGCTTTTTGTTTAAACTCTGCATATATATCTGGAATTTTGGTTTTAAACTGTTGTTCTGCCTGATGAGTTTCAGTTAAAGCCTGTTGAATAATCTGTTCTTTTTCTGCCTTAGAATTAGTAACTAATTCTTCTGCCTCAGTTTCAACAATAAGCAATCGTTTTAAGGTATCTTCCATTGTTACATCTTTTTATTGAGTGGATATTATTAGACATCGTTTCCTAAATAACGAAATTAATTATGTAGGATGTAATGAGTTTACGAATTACATCTTGATGCAATTCCCTTCGGTCATTGCATCCTACATTTATATACACTTATTAGACCTCTTGCATAAGTAAGATAACTTATTGATTTTAT
>DAOUSL010000330.1 GCA_030627235.1 Thioploca sp. | reverse complement strand
TTCCACGAATTTACTCCAACTCAACTGGAATTATTAGAACAAGTGATGCCAAATATTGGAATAACTATGAACACTGCCGAATCTCGTACTAAGATGCAGGTTTTGTTGCAGAGTTAAATAATTTTGGAATCTAAACATTTATAGCAGAACTGATTATAGTTAAAAACCTTATGAAAATTAAAACTAAATTACTTTTAAACTTTTTATTAATTGCGATAATAATTTTGATTGCTGGCGTATTAGGAATTATTCAAACTAACCTTTTATATTCTGTAAGTAGAGATGTAGGAATAAAAAATGGTCCGCTTGCCGATGCTTCTATGGAAATTAAATTGACTGCAACAACAGCACATTTATGGTTTGAAGAAATTATTACGGGTGCTGAAGAGAAGGAGATTATAGAAAAAGTATGGTTGCTATTAGATGAAAGCATTTGGTATGTTGATGCCATGTTTTATGGAGGACAAAATGCGGAAGGAATATTTTATCCAGTAGATGATCAGCTTATAGAAGCTAAATTATTAAACATAAAAGCTAGTATAGAAGAATTCATAAGAATGGCTCAATTACGTTTTAATAATAATTTTGGTCAAAAAAAACTACAAGATCAAGTTTTAGATGATAAATTTGATAAACTCTTTGATAAATTTATTATTGAAACTGATGAAGTTGAAGAAATACTACATAGCAAAATGGCACAAGATGCTGAAATAATGCTAACAACAGCAAAAACAAGTAAAATTATATTGATAGTTGCTACTATTTTGGGATTTTTAATTGCGATTATAGCAGCTTTTTATATTACCCATAATATTATGGAGCAAATTGGTGATGAACCAGCTAAAATTGCTATTATTACTAAACAAGTTGCTGCTGGTGACTTAAATATTAAATTTAAAACTGGTGTGACTACAGGTATTTATGCTGATATTCAAATTATGGTGCAAAATTTTAATAATGTAATTGCAGATATTGTTCAAATTTCTCAAGGATTTGCAGATGGTAAACTAAATATTGTATCCCAAGCCAAATATAAAGGTGATTTTACACAAATAAAAAATAGTTTAGAAAATGCTTCTTCTAATCTACAATTAGTAATTAAAGACATAGTACAAGTTTCCCAAGGATTAGCAGATGGTAGCAAAAATGTAGTAGCAAAAGCTGATTATCAAGGTGATTTCATTCAAATAAAGACAGCTTTAGAAGCTGCGGCAAATAAATTATCTGAAGCTATGGAGCAAAATACTATTCAAAATTGGTTAAAAACTGGTCAGACAGAACTGAGCAAAAAAATAAGTGGCGAACAAGAAGTAATAGATTTAGCTAAAAATATTTGTAATTTCTTAACTACTTATTTAGAAGCCCAAATAGGAGCATTCTATGTTGTAGAAGAGGAAATAAAAATTAAACTTATCGCTAGTTATGCCTATAATCAACGCAAAGGTTTGCCTAGTGAATTTCAACTTGGAGAAGGTTTAGTTGGGCAAGCGGTTCTTGAGAAACAAAAAATTTTAGTGACAGATGTACCAAAAGATTATATTAGTATTCAATCTGGAATTGGTGAAGCTGTACCTAGAAATATATTAGTCATGCCATTTATGTATGAGAACAGTGTAAAAGGAGCAATTGAACTCGGTTCTTTCCACGAATTTACTCCAACTCAACTGGAATTATTAGAACAAGTGATGCCAAATATTGGAATAACTATGAACACTGCCGAATCTCGTACTAAGATGCAAGCTTTGTTGCAAGGAGGCAATAATTCATAATATTTAGAGTGCATAAGCGATAGCATCATGAAACTTAAACACACCATTTACCATCCATATCTATTGGTATTATGGTGGATGATGCTTCGCTTATACACTTTACGAGCTACTTCTGTTTTAAAACCAATAATGTAATATCATCAAAAATTTTCTGTTTCCCAATATAATCCTTAACATCAACAACCACAGCTTGTTGAACTTCCTTAGCATTTCCAGACCAATTATCACTAACTATTTCACACAATCTCTCTAAACCATACTGCTGTTCTTCAGTATTTTGAGCCTCAGTAATTCCATCCGTATATAAAACAACTCCATCTCCAGGTTGCAATGAAATTTCCT
>DAOUSL010000135.1 GCA_030627235.1 Thioploca sp. | reverse complement strand
TATTTCGGCTGCTTTTAAGTTGGAACTTCTTAAAATTAAACATCATACTAATCATTTTTCATTAAAAACTAAACTTTATCTTAAAGCTTTGCAAGCTAGTTTTTTAGAATTACGTAATTCTCTCTGCGTAACATCAGTTATTATAAAAAATCCAAACTTATAAATCTTCCCTCTATCTTAAATAATCATAAATAAAGGGATAATTTTATTGAAAATATTTAACCGAAGCTGATTTTACCTTCTAAATCATTACGAGAATCAGCATTTTTCAGTGCTTCTTCTTTGCTTATTTTTTCAGCTTTAAATAGATAATACAAAGCATCATCAAAAGTAGCCATTCCTCTCGCTCCACTAGATTTCATAGCATCTTTGATATCAGTCAATCTACCTTTTAAAATCAAATTAGCAATATTCGGTGTGTTAATCATAATTTCAATAGCAGCACAACGTTTACCCCGTATATCTGGAATTAGACGTTGAGAAATAATGGCGTTAATATTACCAGCCATATCCATAAATAAAGATTTTTGTTTATCAGTCGGAAACATATTTACAATTCGATCCAATGCTTGGTTAGCATTATTAGCGTGCATGGTAGATACGCATAAATGCCCGGTATTTGCAAGTTCCAAAGCAGCTTCCATAGTTTCCATTTCCCGAATCTCTCCGATTAGAATCACGTCTGGAGCTTCACGTAAAGCAGCCTTAATTGCAGTTCCATAAGAATTAGTATCAACTCCAACTTCCCGCTGATTAATGATTGACATTTTATTAGGATGGGAAAATTCGACCGGGTCTTCAATCGTCAAAATATGACCAGGGGAATTAGCATTACGGTAATCAATCATAGCTGCTAAAGTAGTTGATTTACCAGAACCAGTACCACCAACCATTAACATCAATCCACGTTTTGCCATCATTAATTCAAGCAAAATTTCCGGAGTACCCATAGCTTCAGCAGAAGGAATTTCCGACGGAATATACCGCATTACTAAGCCAACAGTTTTACGTTGAAAAAAGGCATTACCTCGAAATCTAGCACTTCCATCTGGTAATGAAATAGCAAAATCTAAATCATGAGTTTGTTCAAATTGGGCAATTTGTTCGTCAGTTAGAACCGAATAAGCACATTTTTTGGTTAATTCAGCGGTTGCAATAAATGTACTGATTGGACGAGCAGAACCATAAATTTTAGCTTTAATTTGCGAACCTACAGTAAGAAATAAATCTGAACCATCATGTTGATAGGTAATTTTTAAATAATCTAATAATTCAGTGCTATCTATTATTGGTACTTCTTTATCATCTGATGCAGGTTTAGGTTTTTCTTCAGGTTTTTCATCTTCTTCAGAGTTAGTGATAATAGGATTAATAATTATTCCAACTACTTTATCCTTAAAAGATACATTAACTTTAAATTCACCACTAGTATGAGTATAATCAAATTCTATTTTTTTATCTTTTACAAATTGTTTCTTTTGTTCTCCAGACATGATAGCAAATGCTGTAGCTTTGGCTATATCAGCAGTTATAGCTGTTTTACCAACCGGTTTATCTTTATCATTAAGTTTAATTGTTATTGGAGAACCAACGGCAATAAGTAGGTCTGACCCATTCTTATCAAGCATTAATTTTAAATAAGGTGATAAGTCCATAAGTAGTCTTTTGATTGTGTTTCCACTAATATAGCAAAAGTTATAGTATTATACTAGCCTTACTTGAAAATCCTAAAATTACAAAAATTAGCTTTGGTTATAGTTAAATGGTAAGTTACATTTAAAGACAAAACATTTATCATCATTAATACCTTCACCAATCAGATAGTTGTTTCGGGAATGGAGCAAAGCGTATTTCCCGAAACTCTTACGTTACTTCGGTTTCAAAAAATCGTACATAAACAGTAGGATGCAATGAACGAAGGGAATTGCATCAATCGTGTTAATGCGACTCGAAAAGATGTAATTCGTAAACTCATTACATCCTACATAAAATCCGTAATTAATTGTTTATGAAAGATGTCTATTAACTTTAACAAACACAATAAAAAACTATCTCCTTGGAAAATCTCCAACTTTTAGTTCTGGAAAACGGTGAGTTTGGGAATCTTTATCCATCACTATTACTGAAAATTGGTCTGATTTAACTCCCAACATACTATTTAAAGTTCCTTTAGCCAAACTATTACTGGGATAGGTATAATTAGTAGCATATAACTTATCTCCATTTGGTAAAATTTCCAGTAAGCTCATTGGCCAATTAAGCTCTCCTTGTTGTAAAGTAACGGTTTGAATGGCAAATAAACCTTCTCGTACTATTGCTTTAAGCATAATTTGAGAATCACTACCATCTATTAAGGTTGGATTAGCTTTATGCACTAATGCTGGATCAAAACCCATTGCTAATACTTGTGGTTGTCGTCTTCTAATTCCAGTTTGTTGTAAAGGTCTAATATTTAATGATTTGGGAGCAATTTTTTCTGGAGGATAGTTACCAATTTCTAAGTTAGGATAAGTATGAAACTGCCCAGCTTGATCTACAGCTTGTACTTTAAAATTATCAAAAATACTATCCAATATAACTACCGGATAACTACCTTGAGAAAAAGTAAACACTGTTTCATAGCGTTGATCACCATTAGCATAAGTTGCCACATGTTGCATTATTAATTCAAAATCTTGACCAGTGAAACTTACTGTTTGTAATGGAGTTTTTCCAGGTCTTGCTATAGCGAATATTTTTACATTGGTATCCAATAAATCCACCAACATTGGGTCAAAACCAGCCATTATTACTTGAGGTAATTCACGCACTATTCCGGTAACTGGAATCGTAATATTCGCTCGATCAATTACTGTAATTGGGAAAGTGTAAGAAGAACTTATTTGATTCGAGTAGGCTTGCAAAGTAACATGATAAGTTCCACCTTGAGTAAATTTATGACTGGGATTAATGTCGGTTGAAACTTTGCCATCTCCAAAATCCCATAGATAATTTAATTCATCAGTTGCTAAATTAGATTCATTAGTAAAAAATACTTGTAAAGGTTTTTCACCAAATATGGGGGAAACTCTAAATCTGGCTTGCGGTAATATTGTTTTAGTTTGAATATCAAATGTTTGTTCACCAATAGCTTGTTTACCTTCAGCATTGAAAGCTGTGACAGTAACAGTAAATTCGCCAGATTTTGGGTAAATATATGAAACTATGGTTTTATCTGTACCTATTTCTTCACTATCGTTTCCAAAATTCCAACGCAAAAAAGTAGCTTTAAAGCTTTCTGGTAATCTAGCTATAAATAAACGTTGTAAATTTGGTTGTATCACTGCATCAATTAGAATAACAAAATCTGTAGATTCAGCAAATTCTAAAGTTAATTCGTATTTACCTAATGAACCATCTTTAAAACTGGTAGCTTCAATTAATAAATCTTCGTCGTGCATTGGTACATAACGTAATTTGGCATTACCATTGCCACCATCTTGACTTAATAAACGATTATATTGATCATACAAGTATAAATAACTGTCAAAGTCATCAGAATTCATGTCAATTAGTAATTCTTGGCCAACTATTATAGAAGTAATTCGATATTTATCAGCAAATGCTCCAGAACGAGTTTTAGAATTTTGGTCTGAAGTAGCTAAATCACCTGGAACTATATTTGATTCCCGCAATACTATACCTTCTGGAACTGAGCCAATTGATATAGATTCATTGTGATAAGCGTAAGCTCTTTGATCATCTTGGACAGTCAAACTTACACTATAGTGGCCAGCTTGCAAGAAGGTATGAGTAATTGTATTTTCAATTGTACAAGTTATTGGAGTTCCATCACCAAATTGCCAACAACGCTCATTAATTTCACCATCTAAGTCTTGACTAAAATCAGTGAATATTGCTGTAGCTGGAGCAGTCAATTGATCGGTAACTAATTTAAATGGGTAAACTCGTGGTGGTTGATTGGTGCTATTAGCAAGAATTTCTAAGCTATAATCTCCCAATTCATCTCGGTCAAAAGAGGTTGCTTCAATATAATATGTTCCAGCTGTTGTAGCAGTAAATATAATTTCGGCATTGGTGGTATTGAGTTCTTTATCATCATTAATCGCTAATAATTCTTGGCCAGAGACATCAGCAAATAGATGTAAATAAGCATTGAAACCGGATGACATCCGAATAGTTACTGTTTCATTATTCTCTAAATTTAAAGCATAAACATCAGTTGGAGTTGCGATTCGTTGCAATGACCAATTATCTGTTTTAGTTAATGTTCCAGTTCGTAATTCTCCTACATTGAGAAATGGAGCAACACTAAAATCAGAACCAGCTTCATCACGTGGTAATGCCTGAGCTGGTTTAAAATTAAGAATTTTCTCTCTAGCTAATGGAGGTATAGTTTCATAAATAAAAGTTGGATTACCATATATTTGAGTGGCAACTTGGTGAGCGGTTGCAACATCTTTGGTTTGAGCTACAAAATAGATTAAACGTACTGATTGTTTAGCTGGTACTATAATCTCTGGATATGTCCAACTTAACTGGTCGCCATCTAACGTGTAAGTTGCAGTAATGGGATTGTTAACTTGAGAATGATAATGGAGTAAGGTAGTATTTGCTTCAGTAATTATAAAGTTAGTTTGAGATGTTGCTTCTATATTTGCTCCTAAATTACCATATATTTCTGCTTCAACAGTAATGTCAGTATTAGTTGGATTGGTAAAAATCTCAGTATAACGAGCAAAATTTTTGGTCTTAGATATATAAATATTACGATTTATTGTTAAACCACTACCAGGTTCGGTAAAAGTCCCTAAACGTACTTTCCTTCCATCAGCTGAAATCCCCTTAATATCACCAATATAGTTTGCTCCATTAACCCGCAAGCGATACATATTATTATAAGCATCCAGAGTTCCATTTTGTAAAATACCATCTTTACCTATATCATATATAAAACCTTCACTATCAAATAGTTGTAAAGAAATAACAGGATAAGATAATAATAGTAATAAAATAGCTGCTAGTTTTTTCATTATAAGTCTCTGTTTTATTAAGTAATTATTTTGTATGGGATAAATCGTAGGCTAATTGAATTTTTTGCTAATATTTGGGAATGGTATTTGGAATAAAGACACTGGATTTTAGTTCAACATCAAATTATAATATATCTGGAGCGTATTATGGAAAGGTATTCCTTAATGCTCCAGTATCGTAAATTTCCACCTAATTTTTTCAAACTTATATTGATATTCAGGTTTTACAATCATAATAATATAGGAAAATATTTTAGTAAAATATGTTAAACTAAAACACCTAATTCTGTAATTGTTCTATAATTTCATCTACTTTTTCAGGAGTAAGATTTTCATGGTATTTATCTTTGACTTGCATCATTGGAGCTCCACCACATGCACCAAGACATTCAACTTCCTTTAAGGTAAATTTATTATCTTCAGTAGTTTCACCTAATTTAATACCTAACTTTTTATTCAAATGTTCAACAATTTCATCAGAACCACGTAACATACAAGAAATATTAGTACAAACACATAACTTATTTTCTCCAACTGGCTCTAGTTCATACATAGAATAAAATGTGGCAACTTCATAAACTGCAATAGGCGGCATATCTAAATAATCTGCTACTGCGTCCATTAATTCTGTTGTCAACCAACCTCCATTAACTTCTTGAACAACAGTTAAAGCTCCCATTACTGCTGATTGTTTTTGATCTTCTGGATATTTGGCTATCCAATAATCAATTTTTGTACGAGAATCTTCCGATAAAATAGCCGCAGCATTTGGCTTCGAAATATGTGTTGACATTTATAATGTTCCTATGCAAATTTATTAGGGATTACGCATTCAAAATTGCTTTCAACTAAATATTATTAAACCACTAATTATAACATATATTTTAAGCAATGTTTAATTTTAATAAACACTTGATATTATATATAAAACTTTAAACTTACCATGAATCCTATCAAAATACTTGACCCACTTTCTACTCCTCTTAATGGTATAAATCTGATCGAAGCCAGTGCTGGAACTGGAAAAACTTATACAATATCTACTTTATTTATCCGATTATTATTAGAAAAAAAACTTACCATAGATAAAATTCTAGTAGTAACTTTTACCGAAGCTGCCACTGAAGAGTTACGTGATCGGATTCGGAAACGTCTACGTGACACTTTATTAGCATTTCAAAATAATGGTAGTGAAGATAAAATTATTAGTGGATTATTAGAAAAACATCAGGATTATAAAACAGTTATCACTAGTTTAACCAATGCGATTCGGAGTTTTGATGAAGCATCTATCTTCACTATTCATAGCTTTTGTAAACAAATGTTACAGGATAATGCTTTTGCCAGTGGAGTATTATTTGATGTTGAATTAATAACTGATCAAAATTATTTACTATATGAAATCGTAGAAGATTTTTGGCGACAACATTTTTATAATGCCTCACAATTATTCCTAACTTATGCTTTAGAAAACGGCTATAAAAATCCGGCCAGCTTATTGACAAATTTAAACTATGGCCATTTGAATATTATTCCACAATTTGAATTAGCCGAGTTAGATACAGAAGAATCTCTATTTCGAGAAGCATTTATAACAGCCAAACAAGCCTGGAATCAGCAAGATATCCAAGATTTATTATTAAATAGCAAAAGTTTAAATAGGAATAAATATCGTAATATTCCTTTATGGTGTAATGAGTTAAATATCTTTTTTCAATCATCATCAGTCAATTTACCAGCTAAATTTGTTAAGTTTACTAATAGAGAACTTGCGACTAGTGTTAAAAAAGGTCAGACTGCTCCTAAACATGATTTTTTTGATTTATGTGATATTTTATTTTCCTGTCAAACCAATCTATTAAAAACTTTTGAACAACATTTATTAGCTTTAAAAGTAAAGTTATTTACCATCACTAAACGAGAATTAACCCAGAAAAAACAGCAATATAATATTCAATCTTTTGATGATTTATTGTTCAATTTGCATACAGCTTTAACTGGTAATAATGGAAATAATTTAGCCAGTGCTATTCGAAATAAATATCAGGTAGCATTGATAGATGAATTCCAAGATACTGATCCAATTCAATATGATATATTCGATACCATCTATGCAGTCAATAGCACTTTATTTTTAATCGGTGATCCAAAACAAGCGATTTATAGCTTTCGAGGAGCTGATATTTATACTTATCTTACTGCCAGCAAAAATGCAGATAATCATTATACTTTGGCAACTAATTGGCGTTCTGAAGCCGATTTGATTAATGCTACTAACTTGTTATTTACTCAACGAACTAATCCATTTATATTTAAAAGAATTCAATTCACACCAGTATCTGCTCCTCCTGATAAATCCATTACTAACACTGCCTGTCTACACTTATGGTATGCACCACGTAGTTTAGCCAAAGCAAATAAGTTGATTACTAAAAGTTGGGCGACTCAAAATATTCCTAAAGCAGTAGGTTATGAAATTGCTAAACTATTGCTATCAGGAATGCTTATAGATAAAAAACCGATAGTTGCAGGGGATATTGCTATTTTGGTGCGTACTAATAGACAAGCAATACAAATTCAAAGAACTTTAACTAAATTAGGGATTTCCAGTGTATTATATAGCCGAGAAAGCTTATTTGATTCACATGAAATATTGGAGATTAAAAGGATTTTATTAGCAATCGCCGAACCAAATCGAGAGGGATTAATAAAAGCAGCTTTAACTACTGATATATTTGGTATTTCTGGAAATGAATTACATGATTTAATGATAGATGATAAGCAATGGCAAATTAAATTGAATCATTTTCAAAATTATCATTTTTTATGGCAAAGATTTGGTTTTATCAAAATGTATCGCACTTTATTACAACAAGAACAAGTGCAAACTCATCTGTTAAGTTTCCCTGATGGTGAACGTCGATTGACTAATATATTACATATTGGAGAGATATTACAACAAGCAGCTGTTCAACAAAAGTTAGGCATGAATCGTTTATGTCAATGGCTAGAGCAAGCTCATGAAGAAGAAGAATTACGCTTAGAAAGTGATGAAAAATTAGTTAAAATAGTTACAATTCATAAAAGTAAAGGACTGGAATATCCTATAGTTTTCTGTCCTTTTATTTGGGATGGAGCTTTACATAGTAAAAAATCCAAACAATTTGTGTTTCATAATGGAACTGAACTTACTTTGGACTTAGGTTCTGCTGAACAAGAAGAGCATCGTGAACAAGCAGAAAAAGAAGAACAAGCGGAAAATTTACGGTTGTTTTATGTAGCTGTAACTAGAGCTAAGTATCGTTGTTATTTAGTCTGGGGAGCTTTTAAAGATACTGGTAAATCAGCTTTAAGCCATTTATTATATCCAGATATTGAACAGGAAACAGATACTCAATTCATGCAAGTTTTACAGGATTTAGTTGCTAAGTCTGATCGTACCATTCAAATTTCAGAATTACCCTTAGAACCTGTCATATATCAGAGATTAGTTGATAAAACTGAACAATTACAATCCAATAAATTTACTGGAAAGATAGATAAGACCTGGAAAGTATCTAGCTTCTCTGCTCTATCAACTCATAATTATCAACCAGAACGTGAACGAATAGCTAAATCAGATAATGATATTTTCAATTTTCCCAAAGGAGCTAGAACCGGTATATTTTTACATTCATTATTAGAAAATTTAGATTTTATTCAACCAGATGAAGCCTTAATTCAGCAGTATTTAATAAAGTTTGGTTTTGATGTGGAAAGATGGTTACCAACTACCATTAAATTTATTACCAACATTCTAAATACTCCATTAGGTATCTGTAAGTTATCTCAAATCAGTCAACAGAAACGTCTAAATGAACTAGAATTTTATTATCCATTATCAAAAATTACCAATTCCGGTTTGCAAGCAATTTTCACAGAGCATTCAATATCTAATATTGCTTCAGTACGTGGATTTATGAAAGGTTATATTGATATGGTGTTTGAATACGAAGGGAAGTATTATTTAGTAGATTACAAGTCCAATATGCTTGGCAATCAGCAAGAACATTATCATAGAAAACAGTTATATAAAGTGATGGCAAAAGAAGATTATATATTGCAATATCATATTTATTCTGTAGCTTTACACCGTTATTTAGCTTACCGTTTACCGGATTATGACTATGCTACTCATTTTGGTGGAGTATATTATTTATTTTTACGAGGAATGCAATGGGATAGCGAATATGGAATTTATTCGGATTTACCTAATATAGAATTGATTCAAAAATTATCGGATTATTTCGATGGAAATTAAGTATTTATGTATCAATTATCTAAAATAGTAGGATGTAATGAGTTTACGAATTACATCTTTCGAGTCGCATTAACGCGATTGATGCAATTCTCTTCGTTCATTGCATCCTACATTTATATACACTTATTTAGGAAAGATTTCTAATTAAAATTAGGAGCAACATTTTATGAAAAAACTAACAGTATTTTTAGCTTCATCTGAGGAATTGGCACAGGAACGCAAGGATTTTGCAGATTTTATGTATCAGCGAAGTCAGGCTTTGGGTATTTTGATAAATACTATTATGTGGGAAACTAGCATCAGTAATTCTATGTCAAAGACATGCTTGCAGGATAAGTATAATGAAATAATTCCGACTTGTGATATGTTTGTAGGATTATTTTTTACGAAGGTTGGTAAATATACAGAGGGAGAGTTTGATACAGCTTGGAAGAGTTTTAATGATAGTGAGAAACCTTTGATTTTTACTTATTTTAAGGAAACTGATAATAAGCAGGCTAGTTTGCAAGAATTTTGGGATAAATTGTGGAATTTAGGGCATTTTCCTACGATGTATAAAAATACTGAGGAGTTGCAGTTAAAATTTTGGAAAGAGTTAGAGGATTATCTGGGTAAGAATGTAATTAAATCTGGTAAAACGGTGCGTAAGACTGTACAACATGCGAACAAAATAATTAATATTGGAAAGATTAAAAAAGCTAAGTTTTAAGAATAACCGGAGTTCCACCGATTTTATCGGTGGCTATTCATATTCAATCCTTTCAGGATTAAAACAACCCCAACGGGGTTAAACTTGAATAGCCATAGGTGAAACCTATGAAACTAATAAAATGAGAATCAATTTTAAGGGGAATTTATTATGGCAACACAACATGCTGATACAATTATTAATATTGAAAATATTGAAAAAGCTAAGCTTCCTGATGGTAAGAAAAAACTCCATTTTAAAGCGATTCCGAAACCTGGTTATTTTATTGGGCGGGATGATTTGTTGGATAAGATTCATGAACAGTTACAGCAGGATGAGCCGGTTTTGTTGGTGAATGGATTGGGGGGAATCGGTAAGACAGCGGTGGCTGATGTTTATGTGGATAAATTTAAATCGGATTATAAACATATTGCTAAAGTGTTTGTTTCTGGTGGTTTACGTCAAATTATGGTTAGTGATTTGGCTCGGAATTTGGGGGTTAATTTTGATGGGAATATGTCGTTGGAACAGCAATTTGAACTGGTTATTGAAGCTTTACAGCAAGCCAAAAAGAAGAAACCTAATTTGTTGGTAGTGGATAATGCTAATGATAAACAGGATTTGATTGATTTTAAATATCTTTTGCAAGCGACTAATTGGAAGGTGTTGATAACTAGTCGTTGTTTTCCGGATGAATATAAGATGCTGGAAGTGGATGAATTGTCTGAACATGATGCTAAGGAATTATTTTTAAATCATTATTTGGTGGAAGGTGATTTATTGCCGTTGTTGCAGAAGATTAATTTTCATACCTTGTTGATTGAGTTGACAGCTAAGGCTGGGAAAAGGAATCATTTGTCGATTGCACAGTTATTGGAAAAGTTGGAAACTGGTTTAAATCATGAAGATTTGCAGCTTTTGATTACAGTTGGTTCTCATGCGGATAATCCATTGCGAGAAAAACAGACGGAGTTATATCGGTATATTTTAGCAATGTTTGAACCAGAAGATTTAAGTGAGGATAAGCAGCAGATTTTGCAGTATTTTTCGGTATTACCAGCAGAGGATATTCCTTTACAGCATTTGGAAATATTGTTTGGATTGGAGAATAATAATCAGTTTAAGAATAATTTGTTTGAGCTGTTTCAGGCTGGCTGGTTGAGTGAGAAAGGTGCTAGTTATAAAATGCATTCGTTAGTGCAGGACGTAATATTTGTGAAACTTAAAGCAAATTTGGAATCTTGTGCTGATTTGATTAGAGTTTTGAATGGGATTATGCAACAGCATCTTGATATTGCTATTGATTATAAGGATTATGCTTTATCAGTAACACAAAAATTTAAGGAATCAAATACTAATATTGGCTTGTTGAATTTGTATCTAGCGGATTTTTATAAGAATATTGGGCAGTTGGATAGAGCTTTAGATACTAGTCAAATTGCTAAGAGGCATTTTGAGAGTTGTGATGATAAAATAAATTTATCTGTTTCTTATGAAAGAGTTGGCACTATTTTTGCCGATTTGGGCCAAGTCGATAAAGCTCTTGAGTTCTTTGAATTAAGAATGCAATTAGGTAAAGAACTCTATGACTCGAATCCGAAAAGTGAGAGTTTGAAAAACGGGCTGGCTATCTCTTATTCTAAATTAGGCGAGATTCACCAAGCTTTGGGCCAAGTCGATAAAGCTCTTGAGTTCTTTGAATTATAC
>DAOUSL010000418.1 GCA_030627235.1 Thioploca sp. | reverse complement strand
CCATAGAAACTATTTTTCCACAATACTTCTAGGTATGGATTAGGCCTATATTTCAATTTAGCACTCAACCGATGATTTTGGATATCGTTATTAGACACGTTATTATCCAAGGTGGTATAATTCAACGGAGGTATACAATTAGGTACTTACTATAATCATTTGATAACTATAAGGTTTAGCCTTTACCATCCTTTCTATAAGCTTATGAAAAATACTTTGCTTATAAATTGATCTGTTAATTCTAAAGCTAAATTCAGCTAAATAACTCTCTATATGTTCCTTATGCACCCAAGAATATACACTTCTCATCCATGATTTAACCTGATGAATTATTGTATGCAATTGTTTCATGCTACTTCCAAAGTCACTTAGCTCCTGTGTTATATTATATTCATTACTAATAGGTTTATAACCAGACCATTTGTCAGTCAATACATCTGCATCTTTTGATATATGAGCTTCGAAAATTCCTACAAGAGATTTAGCAGAATAATCCTCTATCTTCTTGAAGTAAGTACGTTTAACTTTACCATTATCATTGAGTTCTACTGCCACTACAATTTTCTTCTTCTTACTATCAAAGCTTCTTCCTTGTTTCAATCGTTCTTTACCTCCATATACAAACTCGTCAACATGCACCTCTCCCTCCATTAGCTGTGTCTCACTACTTTTCATGGCATTTCTCACCTTATGCATGAATGTCCAAGCGGTTGTAGGAGATATGCTAAATCTATTTGCAATCTGTTGTGAGGAAATCCCTTTCGTTGTAGCGGACATTTCAAATACAATAGTAAAAGCTTTCCTTATACCGAATCTAACACGATGAAATAACGTATTTGCTGTTGGACTCTCAATATAGTGGCAACGATTACAATCTCTTGCTAAATTTTTCTTTCTAATTGTATGTTTTTCATGACCGCATTTTTGACATGAGTAACCTTCTGACCACTTAATATCAGCTAAATAACTTAAACAGGATAAATCATCTCTAAACCTATCAGTAAACTCCAGTATATCTTGACCTTCAAACATAAGTTGTTATTTTATTGTAAATATAAGTATTTATTTGTAAACCTCCGTTAATTTAATACAAATCAATTATTATGAAATAGCTTTCATCAATTTTTTAGTGCCCTCCGTAGCTCTATAAGCTAACCAATACATCGCTGGTACAACTAATAATGTTAAGAATGTTGAGAAAACTAAACCGTATATTACAGTCCATGCCATCGGTCCCCACATATCTTTATTAGAACCACCAATAAATATTTGAGGATCTAAATCTGTTAAAATAGCAAAGAAATTAATATTCAATCCAATAGCTAATG
>DAOUSL010000096.1 GCA_030627235.1 Thioploca sp. | reverse complement strand
TCACCAGAGTCAATGCCATTAAGTTAAGGAAATAATATTTTTGGAGTCCAAAGCGTAGCTTTGTAAATATATAATTTGTAAGCTAATAACACCAAATCTTTGCTTTGAACTCCGAAAAAAATTGCTTAACTTAATGGCATTGACTCACCAGAGTGGTAACCCATTCCAGACGCACCAGCGTCTAGCCTAATAAATATAGCGTTAGCACGTCACGACTGAATTCCCACGGCATGAGAACTAGAAATGGCTCATGCTCCATTAAAACTCGTGAAGCCTAAATCCAAAGACAATCTTGGAAATCTGTAAACATATGAAATAATAGCCCAACTGCAACTATTTTTATCTTAAAATTAGGAAATAGAACCATTAAAAAATAAATAACAATCCCATAGTAAGAGTGTAAAGTATGGAATCCAATACTACATCTGGTTGGATCAAAAATAGGATATGCTAATAAATGATCTAAATCCACAAGCATTGTTGTAATCATTATTAACCAAGCATTTTTCCATTGTTTCCTAAAAAATACCCAAGCAATTAATCCTGAAAAAATAAAATGTAAACCGTAATGAATTATCAGTTGTGAAATCTTAAATAATTGTACAGTTATCATTTTTAAGAAAAGTTTTTATAAAAGGATATATTAATATGCTATTTATAAAGGAAAATTTTAGAGACTAATTTGGTAAGGAATTAGAATATGTACAAGGCCATAATTCTTGGTCTTTTTTATCAAAATTTTTCCATAATTCTGCATAAGTTTGTCCAGTTATTGGATGTTTAACTGTGGGAGCAATTTCTGCTAATGGTAATAATACAAAAGCATATTTTAAAATTTCATTTCTTGGGATTTCTAAGTTATTATCTTTAAGAACAAGGGCATCGTATAATAAAATATCCAAATCTAGTGTACGATTATCGAATCGATTGTTAGTACGTTGCCGATCATTATTATTTTCAATAGTTTGTAATATTTTGGCAATCGCATAAATTTTTAAATCAGAATCAAAACCAGCCACTAAATTATGAAAATTATCTCCATCAAAACCTACCGCCTTAGTTTCATAAATAGAAGATAAAATTAAATCCCCAAATTGCTGTTGCATATCCACTAAACCAGATTTAATATAATGCTCTGGATTAATATTACTACCCAAACTAACATAAACTCTGGCCATAATTAAAATTTATTGCCTCGTTCAATTATAATTCCAACATCTTTTGCCCCACGTACAGCTCCTGGCTTATGTAACTGTAAACGTAGCCAAGGCACTGAAAATTCATTCATAACTATTTCTGCGATTCTTTCTGATAAGGTTTCCACTAATTTAAATTCACTACTACTCACAAAATCAATTAAGCGTTTGGCCACTGCCTTATAATTAAGAGTATCTTCCAACTGATCATTTTGAGCAGCCTTACGAATATCTGTTGCCATTTCCAAATCAATTATAATAGTTTGTCTAGTTTGACGTTCCCAATCAAATACTCCAATAATTGTGTCTATCTTTAACTTTCTTAAATATATTATGTCCATAATTTTAATCTTATAGGTGTTCTGGATAATTTATATAATTAATTGTGAATGGTTAACTGTGAATTAATAATTATTAATGAAAATCAAAATCATTAGTAATTAACCATTATTCATTCACTAATTCACAATTAAAACTCCAAATACTTATTAATTTTGACGTATAAATATGAGATTACGCAAAAAGCCATAAAAGTGATTTCATATATTTTAGTATCACTGAACTTCTGGTGACAATTCAATTTGTAATGTTTCCAATAATGTTCCTGTGCTTTCCAATAATTTTAGAACACTCAAAATTTTCGTATAGTTTGCTGATACTAATGAAGTTTTAGCATTAAACAACTCATTTTCTGAATCAAGTACGTCTAATAAACTGCGTTGACCCAACTTAAATTGCTCTTTATAAGAAGTTAATACGGACTTAGAAAATTTAGCATATTCTTGTAAATATTTTAGTCTAGCTCGAATAGTCTCTAATCCATTCCATGATAATAATACATCTTCTTCTACAATTCGTTGTGAACTTCGGAAACTTTCTTTTGCTGTCCCAATTTTTTCTGCGGTTTCCTGAATCCTAGCTGTATCAGCTCCACCACGAAATAAGTTATAACGCATTTTTAACATTGCACTCATATCATCATTAGCTCCTTCTACTCCATCTATATTATCTTTGTTTGATACCCCTACTTCAAAGGTAAAACTTGGCATCAAAGCTGATTTAGACTCATGATAAGAAGATTTGGCAGCTGCTAGATTTGCTTTCGCAATTTTTAAATAAGGATGTTTACTTAAAGCCAAGTACAAAGCTTCTTCAGAATTATTGGGTAGTTTATTATCAATAGAATCAGGTAATAATAGCTTTATTGGTAGCTTTCCGGTTACTCGTCGATAATTTATTTCTGCATCACGTAATCTTCCCTTGGCATTAACTAAACTTGATTTAGCTAGAGATAGACGACTACTACTTTGCTGAAAATCAGCTTTTCTACCAGCACCACCTTCCACTAATAATCTAATTTGTTCAAGGATTTTTTGATGAATAACCACATTATTTTTAGTTAATTCTAATAATTCTTGGCGACGTAATATTTCTAAATAAACTTCAGAAGTTAATAATGCAATATTTTCACTAGTATTTTTTACTGTATTAGCAATTGAATTAGTTATGTATTTCTGTTGATCAACTTGATGTTTAACCCTGAAACCATCAAATAAAATTTGGGATAGAGTTAACCCAATCTCACTACGATTTAAAGTTACATCACCACCAATACGATTACGGGTAGTGCTATTATCACTGTTCTCACTGCCATAATTAGCATATAATTCTAATGAAGGTAAATAACCAGCTTGAGCCTTTTTAATAGTTTGTTCAGAAGCACGATAGTTATTCACTGTAATTAACATATCCGGATTAGTCGTCAAAGTATGTTGAATTACTTCATTTAATGTTTCTGCTTGTAAACCAAATGATACTAATAATGTCAAAATTATATATTGCATGATTCTCTATATTAAGAGCGTTGTATATTTGCTTAGTATATCATAATTAACAAAATATTAAGAATCGCTATTTAAAATCAATATTACATGTAGTAATTCTTAATTAAACTTAATAATCAAATATTTATGTTAATATAATATATATTATTTGGAAATTCTATACTTAATATAGCTTGTTCTATATTTTTAACTTATGACACCCCATTTAAGAAAATATTGACAAATTTCTTATTTATATTACATTAGCTATGATAAAGAATATGTAAGAATTTAGTTATAGAAAATTAATATACGGATGATAATAAATGAAAAATAAAGGTTTTACTCTTATAGAG
Organism: Thioploca sp.; assembly: GCA_030627235.1. GTDB lineage: Bacteria > Pseudomonadota > Gammaproteobacteria > Beggiatoales > Beggiatoaceae > DRQV01. The sequence continues at coordinate 13,107 of DAOUSL010000096.1, read as the reverse complement.
ATAATGGTTGTGGTGGTAATTTTGGGAATTTTAGCTGCTTTAGTTGTTCCTAAGATTATGAGTAATCCAGATAAAGCTCGTGTAGTAAAAGTTGAACAAGATATTCGGGCTATTGAAACTGCATTGAAATTATATAAGCTGGACAATTATATCTATCCAATTACTGATCAAGGTTTAGAAGCATTGGTAATTAAAACTAATATTCCACCAGAACCTAGACAATGGAAACAAGGTGGTTATTTAAATAGTATTCCAATTGATCCATGGGGATTTCCATATAATTATCTTAGTCCTGGTATACATGGAGAACTTGATATTTATTCATTTGGGGCTGATGGTCAACCAGACGGAATTGATGTAAATGCAGATATTGGGAATTGGCAATTGAAATAGTATAGGATTTTTCTATTGGATAAACTACAGCAATATAAATAATTTATTTTAATTAAGAATTGCTATATATTAATGAGAAAATATTATGACAAACAAAGCTATTTTATGTGTAGATGACGAAACAATTGTTTTAGAAAGTCTGGTTGAACAACTGGAAAAAAGATTAGGAGAGGAATATATGTATGAAACTGCTGAAACAGCTGAGGAAGGTTTTGAAGTTATTGAAGAATTAGTGGATGATAACGTTGATGTATTAATAATTGTTTCTGATTGGCTAATGCCTGGTATGAAAGGAGATGAATTTCTTATCAAAGTTCATGCTAAATATCCTGATATTGTTAAAGTTATGTTAACTGGTCAAGCTGATAATGATGCAATTAAACGTGCAAAAGACTCAGCTAATTTACATGCTTGTATGTTTAAACCTTGGATAGAGGAAGAGCTAATAGAAACAATTAAAACTGGTCTGCAAAAATTATGAATAATTCGGTTATTTTATGTATAGATGATGAGAGCATGGTATTGGAAGCTCTCACAGAACAATTACAGTATAGATTGGGAGATTGTTACGATATTGAAACAGCTGAAAGTGGTGAAGAAGCATTAGAATTATTGGATGAATTACTTGGAGAAAAAATGGAAGTACCGATAGCAATCGTTGACTATTTAATGCCTGGTATGAAAGGAGATGAGGTTATGCGACAATTGCATATGAAATCACCAACTACTTTAACTATTTTATTATCAGGCCATGTTGGTAACGAAGAAATGAAATATACCATAAATAGAGGTAATTTACATCGGTATATCGCTAAACCTTGGGACAGAGAACAGCTGTTCTTAATAATTAATGAAGCAATTGAATTGTTTAGCAATGATAAATTAATCCAAAAACATCAAATTGAAATTGAAATATTAAATGCTTCATTAGAACAAAAAGTGATAGCAAGAACCAGAGAATTAGAAATCAAAAACAAACAGTTGAGTTATGAAATAACAGAACGGAAGTTAATAGAATCAGAATTACAACAATCTAAAGAAGTGGCAGAAACAGCAAGTTATGTTAAGAGTGAATTTGTAGCTAATATGAGTCATGAAATTCGTACTCCAATGAATGCTATTATTGGTTTAACTAGATTGGCTTTAAAAACTGAATTAAATTCCAAACAACAAGATTATTTGCTAAAAATAAAATCTTCTTCTCAAAACTTACTTGATATCATCAATGATGTACTAGACTTTTCTAAAGTTGAAGCTGGTAAATTAGAATTAGAAACTGTATCTTTTTCTTTCCATACAATACTGAAAGAAATTTCTGATTTATTAAGCACTAAAATTGAAAGCAAAGATTTAAAATTTTTTTTACAATTGGATGAAGAAGTTCCAAACTATATAGTTGGCGATTCTCTGAGACTCAAGCAAATTCTGATTAACTTAATTAATAATGCAGTTAAGTTCACTCATAAGGGTGTTATTACCCTGAGTATTAAATTAATCCAGACTGAACAAGAACGAATTAAACTACATTTTGCAATCCAAGATACTGGGATTGGAATTCCAGATCAAGTTATTCCAATATTATTTGATGCCTTTACTCAAGCTAATGGTTCTACCACTCGTAAGTATGGTGGAACTGGCTTAGGTTTGACGATCTGTAAACAGCTTACAACAATGATGCAAGGTGATATATGGGTAGATTCTAAATTAAATAAAGGTAGTACTTTCAATTTTACTGCCTGGTTTGGTAAACAAACTGAGCAAACTGATTCACCCATTAAAATTACTACTAAATTGATTCAAAATCTAAATGGCATTCAAATTTTATTAGTAGAAGATAATTTAATTAATCAACAAATTGTTCAAGAAATGATAGAAGCTGAAGGAGTATTTGTTAGCATTGCAAATAATGGTAAAGAAGCAATAAAAATGGTTAAAAATAATAGTTTTGATGCAATCCTAATGGATATTCAAATGCCAGAAATGGATGGTTATGAAGCTACTAAATTAATTAGAGAATCTTATGCTAAAATCCCAATTATTGCTATGACTGCTAATGCTATGAGGGGAGATCGGGAAAAATGTCTGACTGCTGGTATGAATGATTATATTAGCAAACCTATCGATGATAATCTATTGTTTACCGTTTTAGAAAAATGGGTAGCTGGAACTCTGAATAAAAATCATGTAACTAATACGACTAAAGTAAATATAGATAAATTAGCAGGAATTAATACTACAGATGGTTTAAAAAGACTTTGTGGTAATCAACAACTTTACAATCAATTATTAAGAGAATTTTATAATAATTATCAATATATTACAATAGAAATAAATCATGCTATTCAACAAAATAATATTGAAAAAGTTATATATTTAGTGCATACTATCTCTGGTACAGCAGGTAATTTAGGAATTGAAAATATATATAAAATAGCAAAAAATATGGAATTAATGCTTAGAGCAGAACAAAAAATTACTCCCAAATTGCTAACCCAATTTTCTGATAATATAACAAAAACCATGCAAGTTTTGGCAACTATAAATATAGATAGCCCAAAATTTACCAAAACAAATACTAATATTTTATTAAAATTATTAGCAGAATTAACACTCTTATTAAAAAATGGCAATTTTCAAGCTACTGACTTGCTTCCAGATATTCAGCATAACTTAGGTGAAGATTTACAATCTTTCTATTATGATTTAGAAAAACAAGTTGATAATTTTGAATTCATTGCCGCTCAAAAAACTATAACTAAACTTACTGACATACTACACAAGTAATTAATAATATGACAAAATATAAAGTTTTAATTGTTGATGATGAACCGGTTAATCTTAAGACTTTAGGAAATATTTTAAAAAATAATTATGAGGTACTTGTTGCTAAAAATGGTGAAACCGCATTAAACATGGCTGTTATCAGCCCAAATCCAGATTTGATTTTATTAGATATTATAATGCCAGTTATAGATGGTTATGAAGTATGTAGACAATTAAAACAAAACCCAGCGACTCAGTATATTCCAATTATTTTTGTATCTGCCATGGATAGCGAAATGGATGAAGCTAAAGGATTGGAACTTGGGGCAGTTGATTATATATCCAAACCTATTAGCCCAGCAATTGTATTAGCTAGAGTAAAAACCCAATTAAAATTGATGTCTGCTTATAAAAAGTTGACCAATGTTTGCAATGAATTGGAGCAGAAAAATGTTGATTTGGAAGAGATGGTAGTATTACGTGAAAATGTTGGTCATATAACTCGTCATGATCTTAAAAATCCACTTAATGGTATTATTAGTGCAACTTCATTATTGATAGATGAATTGGACGGCGGCTTACATAAAAACATTTTAAAAAATATTGAAATTGCTGGTTATCAGATGTTAGATATGATTAATAGTTCACTTGACCTATATAAAATGGAGGTTGGAACTTATAGTTATAGTCCAGACCGAGTTAATATTATGGCAATTTTTAACAAAATTATCTCTGAGACCAAAGTTCATATGGAGACTGTGAATATAACCACAGAGATTTTGATAAATGGTAAAATGATAATAGCAGAAGATAGCTTTTTAATTCAAGGTGAATATTTATTATGTTATTCTATGTTAGCTAACCTGTTCAGAAATGCTTTGGAAGCTTCACCAAGTGACTCTGTTATCAGGATTTTTCTTGATAATGAAGATGATGCAATTATTAAAATTAGTAATCAAGGCACTGTTCCATTAGCAATCCGTAATAATTTTTTTGATAAATTTGTAACTATGGGTAAAAGTAATGGTACTGGTTTAGGAACTTATTCCGCTAAATTAATGGCTGAAACTCAAACTGGTAGTCTCCAGCTTGACATATCAGATGTAACTAATACCACCATCTTAACTCTTAGATTACCAAATGCACAATAAATTGCTTCCATACAGTTAAACTTTATTTATATTTTCCAACAATCCGAACCTCTGAGATTAAGCATATTTGAAACATTTTTTGGATTGAAGATTGTATATCTAAAATTAAACTTTCAATATCATTAGCTGTAGCAGTATCATTACTAATAATAAAATTTGCATGTTTTTTTGAGACATAAGCACCACCTCTATAATAACCTTTCCAACCGGCTTGCTCTATCAAATTAGCTGCATGTTCCCCAGGAGGATTCCGAAATACTGAACCACAACTTGGTAAACCAATTGGCTGGTTGACATTGCGTTGTTTTAATAAAGTCCGAATTTTTTCTAACCCATTTTTATTATGATTGGTCGATAACTGTAAAGTTGCAGTAATAAACCATTCATTATTTAAGCCTTTAACACTACGATAACCAATTTCATAGTCTGTAACTTGCCGTCGATGACGTTGACCATATTGATCTAAAGTTTCTACTCCTCTAACTGCTGACCAAGTATCGCCTCCCCAAGCTCCAGCATTCATGGCTAATGCTCCTCCCAAAGTACCTGGAATACCTGCTAAAAATTCAATACCAGTTAAGTTAGCTTTGGCAGCAAATCGAGCTAATTTAGCACAGCTTACCCCGGCTTCTGCATAGATACAATTTTTATCTAACATTTTTATTTCATTTAATAAACCAGAAGTTAATATTACTACCCCTTTAATACCACCATCTCGTACTAATAGATTGCTACCTAAACCTAACCAAAAAACTGGAATATATGATGGTAATTCTTGTATAAATTGAGTTAAATCTTCTATATCTGCTGGTTCATAAAACCATTGTGCAGGCCCACCAACTCGCCATGATGTATGTTTAGCTAAAGGCTCATTGTGACGTAAAGTTCCTCGCAAACCAACTGGATTAAATGGATTAGCAAATATTCTATTAGCCTTAGATATATGTTTAATTGTATTTGGTGGCAATGATTCCATCAGTTTTATCCTGAGAATTATTCAATTAGGAAAATTTCCTGTTTGAAAATATATGCAGTCCTGTAGTTAATTACAGAACATTATGATTCCTGTTATGTTTAAACAGAATTTAGGTCTTATCACAGCTATATTATTTGTAAGGTTTTTTACTAAATCAACATTAGGAATGGGGATTTAATAACTTCCAAAACTTGAATATCCAAACCTGCTAGGTTTTTAAAACCTAGTAAGTTTTATTGAATCCTCATTCCTAAGTATAGGATAATCGTAGGTTGGGTAAGTCATAATCCAACACTTATCCAGCCAACATTTAACTTTTAAAATAATTATTTTATCCTGTACAAAAAATTTTGTTAAATATATCTAATTACATAATTTTACTCTCACTAGTTTTACGAGCAATATTATGCACTATCATAGCATCTTCAGTGTCTAATTGTTCAGTTTGAGCAATATATTCCACATCCTTTTCACCATCTAAAAATCGCTGCACTGCTGTAACCAATTTATCCCAACCTTTCAATTTACGTTGTTCTAACATAGAATCTAATTGTTTACGCAATTTAGGCTGTTTCACAGTAGTAACTACAGCCTCAATAAACTTCTTATGTTGTTCTAAATTATCAGTAGATTCCAAACTGCCAGTTTTCGATTTTTTAGCCAAATTTCGATAAATATCAGCCTGTTTAACATTATGTTGTTTATCAGCTATCTTAGCTAAAATAAGATATGTTTTCCAAATCTCCACGTCAGCTGGATTATGAGCCTTATCTATAGCCAAACCAGCTTCTGCCAATTGTTTTGCTTCTTCTAAACGTCCCAATTGATCTTGTAATAATTCTGCTAAATTAGTTAATCCAATTGAAACTTCAGTCCAATTTTCTAAACTTTTATTGCCTTCTATTGCTTGTCGATACCAATTTTCTGCTGCTGGTAAATTACCAAGCATTTGATTAACATGGGCTAATTGTTGCCAAGTAGCTATAGTATTGATCAAATCATCTTGCTGCTCAAAAATTTTATTAGCTTGAGAATAAGCCTGATTAGCAGCTTTCCATTGGCTAGTTTGTTGATAAACCATACCCAATTGGTTCAGAGCTGCAGCTTCATTTTGTGGCTTATCTATCTGTTTAAACATAAGATAAGCTTGATGGAAATTTTGTTCAGACTCTTGGAAATTACCTTGTAACTTCTGCACAGTACCTAATTTAGCATAAATTGAAGCTATACTATCGACATCATTCAAACTTTGCATGATGGATAAAGCTGCGGTATAGGCTTCTTTAGCACTATTATATTCACCTTTATGAGTTAAAATATCTGCTAAATGAGTTCCTGCTCGAGCAATCTCTCGGTTTACTTGATCAGATGCTTCTAACTGTTGCAATTCAATTAATTGTTGTTGATATTTTTCAATAGCTTGATCAGAATTGTTTAATAATTTAGCACAATTTCCTAACCTGCCTAAAGTCAAACATTTTTCATAGCTTGGATCAGTTGGTAAATATGCTAACATACCTTCCAATACTTCTTGAGCTTCTTGTTGATTATTTTCTGTCATTAATTGTTTAACTTGTTCAGAAAACTTTTCAAACCAATCTTCAGACTGCTCTGCTAGTTCTGCAATCTGGATTTTAGTAGCTTTAGCGAATTGTTTACCACTAGTAATAAGGCCAAAATCAGATAAGAAAGAATCTACTTTATTACCAAAATCTTTTGCCCAATCTTTACCAGTTTCAACCGCTCCGTAAGCAGCAGTTAATAAATTTGGTAGCTCTTTTTGCTCAATAATATTAGCATGATATGGATTATGACCTTCTTCGTTATACAAGAAATTCGCTAATTCATAATAACCTTGTTGATAACGATCCTGCAAGGCTGAATGTTGAGCTGAAGATAATTCACCTAAAGTTGCTATGCTAGGATGAAATTCTAAATATTCTACCGTTAATCCATCAAAATTTTCTACTTGAACTAAACCAGCATCTTCCAAAGACTTTCGCATTGGTTGCCATTGTGGCTCTGGAATATTGACAATAGAACGTAATACATTTTCAAATGCTCCATTTTTAAAGATTCTTAATTTTGGTAAGTGCCTTTGCATTTGAGGTTCTAAAGTTTCAGCAAATAATAATACAGTTGCTCGGACAGCTCTATCTTCAGGTGGTAAATCAATTGGTAAATGTCGTAATTCAGTTGCTAAACGACTAGTTAAATTATCTATATCATCACGTTGTAAACGATAAGTAAGTATATTAACAGCTAAGGGATTGTAATCAACTTGTTGAAATAATTGTTCCAACAACTGTCGGTTTGGCATGTTATGCACAGGTGGATTAACCATTGCTGTGTCAAAATATCTTACCGCTTCGATTGGTTCTAATTTACCCAATTTACAGTGTGTTAAAAACTTAGGAGCTTGATGATGGCGGCTAATAATAATCACACAACTTTGACCTGCTTCTGACCATTTTTTTGCAATATTGAGCAATTTAGTTAATGAATTTTCTTTAACTGGTTTTGGCTTAATTGGTTCCAGCTCTTCTACTACCAGACTATCAGCTTTGGATTCATTAGCTTTGAATTCATCAGATTTCTCACTTTCAGTAAAAGAAAAATGAAACTCAGTAGTTTTTTCATATTCTTCTTCAACAACAATTTTTTCTAACTTAGAATCAGCTGGTAATTTTGCGACTGGCTCATCATTAAAGAAAAAAGTTTTAGTTTCATCTTCATGTACAATTAGAGGATGTAATTCTTCTTGAAAAATGAGAGCTTCTTCTTCATTAAAATCATATTTGCTATTTTTGCCAAGTGCATCAATATTATCAAAAATTATTAAAGTTGGAGTTCTTGCTAATGCTTGAGTGACTGAATCTACATCAGTTAGATTTTTTTGTAATACTTTAGCTATAGAGCTGATTGCTATACTGATTGGGTCTATATTTTGGCTATTAGCATAATCTATATACACTACTGAGCTAATTTGGCCTGTTTGTTGTAACCAACGACCAAGCTCTTGGGCTAAATAAGTTTTACCATAACCTTCTGCTCCATGTAAATTTATATAGCGTTTACCATTAGCCAATTCACGTTCCATATCCCATAAGTTACGCCTATGTCCAAAAAATCTTGCACTAGACTTAGCTGGTAAATTAGTTCTGCTTGAACGTCTTTTATTTAGCTCAATATCTTCCCTGACTAGTAATGGAGCATCATAGCCGTGATGATAAAATGTTGGTACGAACCAATCGTGTAATTCAATTTTAGCTGGTTTATTTAACCGTATTAAGTCACGTCTATCTGGCTCTTGATACAAAGTAAGACGAGCATTATTAACCGCACTACCGACTTTATAACCATGAACCAAACCGGTATAAAAAACCTTGAAAACTTTCTGTGCAGCAGGTTGGAGTAATGAATAATTCATTGATAATACAAATGGAACTCCAGCGGCAATTAAATTGGCTGCTACACTGCTCATATCAGAAAGCTTATTGGCAGCTGCTGATAAAATTACTAAACTGACTTGCTGTTGATTTAAAATTTTAGCAAATAATGTAGCTGATACTTTATGAGTAGTTTCATCTTCTTGTTCAAATAATAAATTGGCTGGTAAAGATTCTATCTCATCTGCTAAATTAGCATTTTCATCAAATGTGCTATAACCATCAAAATGAATTATATCAACATGAGGCAATTCTCTATTTTGTAGTCGTTCTTGTAACTTTTGTATAGTTGCTGGTTGTAAAAATTCTACAGTAATTTTTTGTGATATTTTTTGTAAAGTATCCAGTGCAGCCTGACTATTAATGCGTGGATCGGTAAAATTAATATTAGTAGGACGACTTATTATGAACAAAACATGCAATTTTTGTTGAGGATTGACACGTATCGGATTTTGACAATTTACCCGTCGTTGGATAACAATTTTCTCAACAGTTAAAAAATTCTTTCCTTTAGAGTCATGTAATAATTCCCAAGGCAAAGCTAGAATAGAGGGATGATTAGCTGTAATTGTTATTATTTTATTATCATCTTTCTGTTGACGAAATTTTTTATATAGACGATGGGCTGATTTTTTAGCAAAAGCTTTATTAAATAATGCTTTACCAAGTTCTGGTAATTGACTTTCAATTCTTTTTGCCGATTCATCGTCTATATCAGAACTATATTGATTAGCATATTGTTCTAAATACCAGCTTAATTGCTGATGACCTTTATCAGAAAAAGGTGAGTTAAATTCTAAAACCCCTGTTTTTTCGCCAGTTTTATCATTGACTAAACTTACTACAAGATGTTTTGGGTTTGGAAAATTGAGGTTAAGTTCTAACATATTTTATGAACCGTATTAATTTATGATTTATAGATTATACCAATTTTTTAAAAAATATATTAAATAATTTTTATAATACAGAATATCATGGTGGGAATTTTTAACGAACAAACTAGGAGAGATTTATTATAAAAATTTTAATATTGACGCATTCAACCAACGCAATGGAGCAGTTAAACGCCAAGAACGACTATTATAAATAGTATCTAATTCTTTGGTTAATATTGAAAAATCATAGTTTGATTGGGTAGGGCCGAATACTTGCCAAGGTTGGATAGTGATATTATCATCAAACATGTAATATGCTTCTGCTGTAGTTATATTAGATGGTAATGTGTAACTACGATAACCATTTAAGTTCAGAATATGACGACGATAATCTTGAATTTTTAACTGAGAGATAAAACAATCCATAGCTTGCTTTTTCTGCTCTAAATTAGGAGTAATATCTAGTAAAATATTGGGATGTAAAGGAATTCCAATTTCATACATTATCAGTTTAATTTTACAGCTACTGGCTGCTCTTAATGCTATATTTGCTAACGCACTATGATCTGGATGAATTTCTGCCAATGAAGGGGCATAAACTTGGGTTATATTATTGAAACGAATATACTCAGATAAACGCTGTATTAATTGTTCATCACAAGTCAAAGTACGATCAGCAATATTCCAAAATTCAGGGATTCCATAGCCTAAAATCTTAGCGGCTTTACAACTTTCTTGTTGACGAGTTTCTATGTAATATAACCTACTATCAGCATCTGGATGGTTTGTAGCAGCACTACCATCAGTGATAATAATAACTCGAACTTGATTTCCTTGTTTTACATGTTGAATGATAGCACCTGCACAACCAAATACTTCGTCATCTGGATGTGGGGCTAATATCAGGACTTTACCTTTTAGCAAAGTTCTGGTGGCAATATAGGGAATAAAAGTAAATTCCATGATTATCAATGGGTGAATAAACAGATAAAAATTTTCTTAAGACAACCAGCTGATATTAATATCGGTTAAATTTATTCAACTAATACTAAATTATCTCGATGGATTAATTCTGGTTTGTCTACATAACCTAAAATATCCTTAATTTCCCCACTAGGATGGCCTAGAATCTTCTTGGTTTCTACAAAGTTATAGTTTACCAAGCCTCGGGCTATTTCTTGTCCAACAGCATCAAAACAAGCTACCATTTCTCCACGTGAAAATTGACCTTGAACTTTCACTACTCCAATAGGCAATAAACTTTTACCTGAATTTCGTAATACTTTTACTGCTCCATCATCTAAATATAATTTACCTTGCATTTTCAAATGTGATGCTAACCATTGTTTACGAGCTGCAATTGGCTCATCAACCGGTTTTAATAAAGTCCCTACTGGTTTATTCTCAGCAATTTCTAATAATACGTTTTCTAGTTTACCAGAAGCAAGTATAGTCCTAGTTCCAGAACGAGCCGCTAATCTTGCTGCTTTTAGTTTAGTCAGCATACCACCGCAACCTAATTCTCCACCAGTATTACTAGCCATTGCTAGTAAATTTGGATCTCCAGCTCTAGCTTCAGTAATTAATTTTGCATCTGGATTCAAACGAGGGTCTTCTTCGCATAAACCTTTTTGATCGGTCAAAATTATTAATGTATCAGCTTCAATCAGGTTAGCCACTAGACTAGCTAGCGTATCATTGTCACCAAACTTAAATTCATCTGTTGTTACTGTGTCGTTTTCATTTACCACTGGTATTACATTTAAATCGATTAAACTTCGTAAAGTACTACGAGCATTTAAATAACGTTGTCGATTTACCAAATCATCATGGGTAAGTAAGATTTGAGCAGTATGTAGAGCATGTTTTTGAAAAAATGACTCATAGGTTTGAATCATACCCATTTGACCTACAGCAGCAGCAGCTTGAAGTTTATATAATTCTAATGGCCTTTTTTTCCATCCCAATCTAGTCATGCCTTCAGCAACTGCTCCAGATGAGACTAAAACCAACTCCATGTCGTATTGTTGCTTTAAGGTAGCTATTTGTTCTACCCAGCCTTTAATAGCTTTTTTATCTAAGCCACGTCCTTTGTTGGTAAGTAAGGCACTGCCTATTTTTATAATCCAGCGTTTTTTTATCAATTGATTATGAAATGTTAAGTTAAATGAATGATTATATTGTGTTTTAACAACAACCAATTGTTTTTCAACACTTTGGTTTAGAACTAACTGATAACTCTAAAATTTTATTATTTATCAACTTAGTAATTAAAAACTACCCACATATAATATAATAAATTTTAATGAAAGATGATATTGTATAAGAAATTTAAATAATAAAATTCCAAGAATTATTCAAATGAAATATAACTTATTTTTTTTTAAATTCATTTAAATTCAAAATTATTTTATATAAATTAAGACGAATTTTACAAATTATAACATAAACAAACAAATTATTAAAATGAGAATTGCTTTAGGAATAGAATATGCTGGTAATAATTTTGTTGGATGGCAAATTCAACCAGAACTTCGTACTGTTCAAGGTTGTGTCGAAATAGCTTTATCAAAAGTAGCAAATCATTCAGTAAAAGTTTTCTGTGCTGGTCGTACAGATACCGGTGTTCATGCGTTAGAACAAATAATACATGCTGATATAAATGTAGAACGTACTGAAAAATCTTGGGTTTTAGGGATTAATAGTAATTTACCAAAGGATATCAGTGTGTTATGGGTTAAAACAGTAGATAATGATTTTCATGCACGTTTTTCAGCTCAAGCTCGTCATTATCGTTATATTATTTTTAATAGGCCAGTTCGTCCGGCAATATTATATAAAAAAGTTACTTGGGAATTTAGAACATTAGACATTAAAGCTATGCAAATTGCAAGTGAATATTTAATTGGAACTCATAATTTTTCATCTTATAGAGCAGTTTCTTGTCAAGCAAAAAGTCCAATTAGAACCATATTATCCTTAAAAATTTCTTATGTTGAAAAAAAAATTATAATAGATATTGTAGCCAATGGTTTTTTACATCACATGGTACGAAATATTGCAGGAGTTTTAATTGCAATAGGACGTGGTGAAAAACCAATAAAATGGGCAAATGAGGTTTTAAAAGCAGAAAATAGAAAAGTTGGTGGAATTACAGCACCACCAGATGGACTCTATTTTGTAAAAGTGGATTATCCTAAACCATATATATTTACTTGATTTTAAAAGATTTATTTTTTTTTTTAAATTTTTACTTGACTTTTTCAAAAAACATATATATTATATATATTCCACCACGCCGATATAGCTTAGCTGGTAAAGCACCTGACTTGTAATCAGGAGTTACGGGTTCGAGTCCTGTTATCGGCTCCATCCTATGTTAATCCCATTATATATAATTTATAAAGATCTGGTTTTTGATTTAACCAATAATTATAGTTTTTAAAAAAAAAGGTTTTAAAGAATTATATTAAATCTTAATTCAAAAGTAAGTCAAGATC
>DAOUSL010000402.1 GCA_030627235.1 Thioploca sp. | reverse complement strand
ATACCCATATTTCTTCTCATAGGACTCTAACGCTGTCAGCACCGTTTTCTTGGATTTGTGTTGCTCAGGTACTAACGATGTTAATTCAGTTAATACTTGGCTAATTTCTGGCATTATTGAAGCTACATTAGTTAACTCAACACCTTTATTAGATATAATGTGAAAACGAATTGCTCCTACTTTACGTCCATGCTTAACCTCATTAAATTCAAAGTAAAGGTCTGCTTTAGATTTAAGTTCTTTCTGAGTTAACCTTAATATATTTCTTTTAAAATCAGAATATAGTTTGTACTGATCCTTACCAACCCCCAGTATTTCACGTAGCTGTGGCAACTCTATTTCACGGCTATTTAATTTCTCATACTGCTTTAGAAGTGAATACATTCGCATGGTGTACTGGCTTTTGAAGCCCAATAACATTTCAAGCTTACTTGATGTAAAGTTACCTTTTAACTGCAATAAATAAGGCTTTAACAAAGGATCGAAAGTTAAATTAACTGTTCCTGTACCGTCAATATAATCAGCCGATGATACCCAGTGTGTTTGCAATAACCTTCCTGCTTCCTGAATCTCAACAACCTTCGATAACAACGTTTTAGTAATCTTTTTGCAGTCAGCATAAATATGATTTTTATCTATACCTAAAAATTCAGCTAACTCACTAAGGCTAATCCTATACGGTTTAAAGTCTTCATCTTCTGGCTGAATTCTGGCAATCATTGTAAAGATCAGCCTTTGTTCCCCGAGCGTTAAATTATAACGAGACTCAACTAACTCATTAGCTTGAGTAACTATTAACGAAGAAAGTAATAGTTTTTTCTTTATTTTAGCCATTAATTCACACTGCATTCCTCATAGTTCACACTTTAACTTATTGTTTTTATTTGTGTAATTTATTTAATATTTATATAAAAACAAAATAATTTTTTCCAGAATTAAACTAAAAATCATGAGTAGATACGTATCTACTCATGATTTAAGCTAGTTTCTTCTATCAAATAATGTTTTTTTTATAGTTTACACTGTTTTCCTCATAGTTCACACTGCAATACTCATAGTTCACACTGCAATACTCATAGTTCACACTGCAATACTCATAGTTAGCTCTGTAACATAATGATTAATAAAGTAAAAAACACCTCTAAAACAGTTAAAACAATTAAAACACTACAAACAAAGAAAAAAATAAGAAGTTGTTAGTTTTTTTAAAAATAACTCAAAAAGCTAATATTTTAAAAAAAGACAAAAGACGACCTAAACATTAACTCGTTTAAAGGCATCTCCTTACACACAAGTATCATAACAACCTAAAATCAATGACTTAGGTAATTGGATGTTTTTTGTAAAATTAGCTATATCCCCTTATTTT
>DAOUSL010000297.1 GCA_030627235.1 Thioploca sp. | reverse complement strand
TTTGACAAAGAGCTAACTAAGGTAGGAAAAGCGGTAAAGATCGTCACCACAGCTAACGACGAGCTGTCCTCTAACGCAAAGAGAATGTCAGAGTCTGTGTCTACTGCTTTCACTGCTATGGAAGGCGTAGTCTCTATAAAGTCTAAAGAATTTAAAGCCCGGGTTAAAGTCATCAAGGACTCTATAGCCGAGGTTATTGCTTCAGGAAAGCAACTGGACTTAAGCAGGGGCTCCAGCAACGATTCCTTGAAAGAAGCAATAAAGCTACTGACCAAGCAAGAGAACATACTTATAGATTTGGTGCAAAAAGGTAAAGCGCTGGCGGAAACGGAGGATAGGCAAGGTCTCTCTGTGGCCAAAACCGTTAAAGCTTTAGAGAGGGTGACAGCTGAGAAGAATAGGATAGTACAAATAACCAAGGACATAGCTTTAGAAAGCGCCCAAGTTCTTAAGACCGAAAAAGACCTAACGGGACAGATTCAGAAACAGACAAGGAAATCTATTAAAGAGGCGTTGGACGTAATAGCTGAAAAAGAAAAAGAAATCCTTCAGCTGGAAAAAGACATAACGGCACAGACTCAGAAACAAGTCAGAAAGGCAATCAAGAAAGCCTTAGACGAGATAGCTGAAAAAGAAAAAGAGATTCTTCAACTAGAGAAAGACATAACCGCTCAAACAAAAAAGCAAGTTAAAAAAGACATCGCCGAGCAGTTGAAAGTTATAGCTGAAAAAGAAAAAAGCATAGCAGCGTCTTTGGCTTTGTCTCTTATAGCAAGTGAAGCTATAAACAAGTCTGCTGCGTCGAGAAAGGACACCGCTAAAAAAATAACGGTCTCTACAGAAGAAGAAGTAAACGCATTAAAGAAAGCAGGAGTGATTCACGCGGAGCACTTAGCAGCTCTTAAGAAATTTCTAGCCAAAAGCGAGAGTATAAAAACGTCTACTGGGGAAACCACCAAGCTTACGGAGAGATTAAGGGACGCGGTTTCTGCAGTAAAAACTACAATAGATAAGAATAACGAAGCTATAGGCCGATCTAAGAAAGCCACAGCTGAGGCCACTACCCTTGTAGAAAAACAAAAAGCAGCTTATGACGCGTTGCACGCGTCATCTAAGTTAAGAGAGTCCTCTGAAAAGAGAGCAGTGGTAACCTCCCAGACAGGGCTAGACTTACTAAAGACCAAAGGGAAATTTCTCAGCGAGAACCTAAGCGCCATTAGCAAGGCACAGAAAGCCTTAGAAGCGGAGAACAGTGAGTCTAAGGAGTCCGTAGCTTTGTCTGACAGGCTCATAAGAGCTAAAGCTCGCTTGCTGTCTAAGATACTAGAAAACAACGCTGCAATCAGAGAAGGCAACGCGTACATAAAAGAGTCCACAAAGAAAACCGCAGAGACGCTAGCCGAGGAGAAAAAAGTAAAGGACGCGGCAAAAGCTACAACTAAGGTCAGAGAGGCTCAAGCTAAGGCTCAAGAGCTTATTAACGGCAAACTGAAAGACGCCGGAAGGATACTTGACTATTTAAGCAAAAAGAAAATAATAAGCGCCGAAGAAAAAACAAAAGTAGACGAGATAAAGAAAGCGGTCAAAGCGCTAGAGAAAAACATAGATGCAATAAGAAGTAAAACAGGGAAAGGAGGGCTGGTTAACCTGAAGCCTTCTGAGCTTGTTACTTTGAAAGCTTATGAGAAACAACTTAACCAACTGAAGACCAGCATAAACAGCATGTCTTCTGCAAAAGAAGCTGCAAAGCACGTCAATGCCTTGACCCAAGCCTTCTCTTCTTTCGTAAAGTACGGCGTCGGGTATAGAGTATTTAGCGCTATTGTGCAGGGGTTCAGAGACCTGGCTGGAGGGGTTATAGAGTTAGAAGACGCTATGAAGTCTATCCAAGCTGTAGCTAGAGCCACAGATGGAGAGATGAAGAAGGTAGAGGCAAGCATACAGAATGTGGCAACCACCACGGAGTTCTCTGTAGGGCAGATAGCAGAAGCAGCTCAAACTCTTGCTCAAGCCGGTGTGCCTATAGCGGACATAGGCGACGCTTTACAACATGTAGCTTTAATGGCATCTGCTACAAACACTTCTTTGCAGGTCAGTGCTGATTTAGTTTCTACCATGCGTAACGTGTTTAAAGACATGGGCGTGGACGCTATCGCCGATCAGCTTACAACCGTAGTAAACATTTCAAAACTAACAGGGCAAGGCCTAGCCACTATATTAAGTAGAGCCGTGCAGGTGTCGGACGCCTTTAAGATTCTTCCTGAGAAGATGAACGCTGCCTTCGCTGTACTGAAAAACGTAGGTATCAAGGACTCAACAATATCCACCGGCTTCAGACAGGGGTTACTAGAGCTATTTAGTCCTGACAAAAAGACGCTAGACGCCCTAACTAAAAGGTACGAAGAGCTAGGGTACAACATGTCCCGTGCTTCGGTAGAGCAAATGTACGTAGGGTTTCAGACAGCAGAGAGCCCTATACTTGCGGTTATAGAAGAACTAGAGAAGATAGGGTTTGCAACTTCCGCCGCTTCTGACTTTAACAGAGTGTTTGATGTCAGAGCGCAGAACGTAATAACCGCGTTAATAAAGCAAAAGAAAGCCTTAGTTGAAGCTGAAGAGAAGATGAAGGGCCATGGAGCGGCGGCCAAAGGGGCCAGCACGCAGCTAGAGTCT
>DAOUSL010000055.1 GCA_030627235.1 Thioploca sp. | reverse complement strand
TAATTTAGCACATTCCCTACGTATAGCATCTCTTACAAAAGTTGCTATTTCTTTTTTCAATACTTCTGTATTTTGTTACTCATACTATATGTAAATGTATTGAGAATGATGTATATGAACCATGTTTATAATCTTTCATTACAATATGATAACATCTTTGCTAAAGGTGGGGGTTGTTTTGACCCTCACAAAAGGAGACAATAAAAAACATACTACCACCTAATCTTTAACCTTTTTTTGACGTTATGAATTTCTCGATATTTTCATAAATATGAATACTATTAGGAATATTATTTTGTGGACTGTGCAAGTCAAAATATAACATTGAATCACTACCACCTAGAAGAGCGGTAGAATCAAAAAATTAGACTGGAAGTCTATTTATCGATGGACTATAGCAATTTCCGAAGAAGTATGATACAAAAATGATATAATAAAAAAAAGTAAAAATGAGGAAAAAGAAATGGCAAAATCCTACTCAATAGAGTTACGAAATAGTAGAATCCTATAAAAACAAAGAAGGTTCAATGCGTAAATTAGCAAAAAGATTTAAAGTATCAAAAGGGTTTATATTTAACATATTAAAAAAGTTAAAAGAAACAGGAACAATTTTTCCGAGACCAAGTGGTGTAGGAAGAACATCATCAATAAAGCTTAAAGGAGAAATATTTATAAGAAAGTTGTTAGAGAGACAATCAGACTTAATCCTGGAAGAAATATGCACTGAATATAACATTTGAACTAAAAGTAACACGTTCGACAATTGATAGGACTCTAAAAAGAATGAACATAACTCGTAAAACTCTATTTGATGGTAGAAACCCCTAAAAATAAAGAAAAACTAATATTTTATGAAAATAATATAATTCTTTTCGAGCCAGAACAGTTGATTTTTATTGATGAAATTGGTATAAACGAAAATATAACGATATGCACGTTCAGAAAAAGATAAACGAGCTAAATGTGAAAATTCTATTACACCTGGAACTAGAATTAGTACTGTTGGTGCATTAGGATTTAATGTTAGCTGAAATGTGTTATCAAGGAACTATGACTGTTTTTGTATTTAGGTGTTGAACATATTTTAGTTCCAATTTTGCTTCCTAATAATGTTATTATTTTAGACAATGCTGATGAGGACACTATTGCTATGATTGAAACTACTGGTACTGGCGTTATGTATTTGCCTCCTTATTCACCTGAACTTAATCCCATTGAAAATATTTGGTCTAAGGCCAAAAATTATCTTAAAAAAATTCCTAGTTGCGGTACTGAACAATTATATCTTGCTACTGCTGATTCTCTTAATATTATCACTTCTTCTGATGCTCGTAATTACTTTATACATTGTCTTTGATTTTGTGTCACTACTATTCGGGAAATGCTATATATTACTGGGGGTGCCGAGCCTGTTGGGAGTTACAATGCTAACCCATATGGATTGTATGATATTTATGGAAATGTGTGGGAATGGGTAGAAGATTGTAGCAATTGGCCAAATCCATATAAAGGAGTCCCAACAAATGGTGATCCTTGGTTGGCAAAAAACTGTCATGCTCGTATATTACGTGGTGGAGCATGGGATTCTGGAGAGTATGATCTTAGCTCCGCAAGCCGTTACGCACAAAAAGAAAAAACAGCTTGGTCACAATATGGATTTCGCATTGCGTTGGACTAATTGATAAATTGTAATTTGGTAGCACCTTATCTCTAACTTGGTCTTGCTCCCGACCTTCGGCGGCAGAAGAACGGTGTTATGTATATGAAAATAAAGGAACATTATGAAATATGAATGGATAAAAAAAGAAAAAGAAATCTACTTGCCACCGAATAAGCCTGTAATAATTGATATTCCAAATTATAAATATTACACGATAAATGGCAACGGAAATCCAAACAGTTCATTTTTCGGAGAGTGCATTGAGGCATTATATGTCACTTCATACGCAATTAGGATGTCGTACAAAAAAGGTTTAGAACCTGAAAACTTTTATGAATATACGGTGTACCCACTGGAAGGCATTTGGGATATTTCTGAAAAGGCAAAACAATCATTTGACGGAACAATAGATAAGAACGAACTTGTCTTTAACCTGATGATTAGACAACCCGATTTTGTCACCCAAGAATACGTTGCAAAAGCAAAAAAATGGGCCGAAAAGAAAAAATCCAATCCTCTTATTGAAAAACTCAAATTCAACGAACTGTCTGATGGGAAATGCGTACAAATGATACATCTTGGGAGTTATAATAATGAGCAGGAATTATTTGATATTATGGAAGAATTCTGTTTAAAAAATAATTTAAAACGAAACTCAAAACAGCATAAAGAAATATATATTTCTGACCCAAGAAAAGTAGTTCCAGAGAAACTAAAAACGGTTCTGTGTTTTGAAGTTGAATAAATATATCACATAACCAGATGTTCCAAGGGACGCTCCTAACGTCGCTCCTCAACTCGCCATTAGGTGGAAATCACCCAGCACTTAACTATTTTCTTAATATGGGTGTTTAGGAAAGTAAAATGAGTAAAAAACATATTACACCAAGTGATATGCTAATCAACAAAATTCCAACAAAGGAAGTACTGGAACTAATCGTCAATACGACCAAAATCAGGGAAAGCAGACGAACCCAAATCAAGGTGGTAAAAAGAAGTAAGCATCAGAAAAATTTGGTCAGATTATTTGATTTTGGTTTAATCTTTAATCTGGCCAGTTCAATATAACAAATAGCTAGAATCTAACTTGGTCTTGGAGGCCGACCTATCGGCGGCTCAAGAACGGTGTTAGGTGGGTTATCACTCAGTTTTGGGCTTTGAATTAATTGTTAACTTGGTAAAGGAAAAGTATTAAAAATGTTCCGTACAATATTGTATATTTGTATATCTCTTTCATTTACTGCTTGTAAAACAACTTACCGCTATATTGACAATATCGATGGTGCTGTTACAGATAATCGAAGTGGGTTAATATGGCTAAAAAATGCGAATTGTTTTGGCAAAAAGAATTGGGAAATCGCAATGCAAAGTGCCGCTAATTTGATGAATGGACAATGTGGACTTCGTGATGGTTCGAATATGGGTATGTGGCGTTTGCCTACTAAAGAAGAGTGGGAAGCTATGGTTGATAAAAAATATTTTGATAGAGAGAATAGGGGAAATTGGAATCAACCGACACTCTCCAATACCACCGGTACAGGACCTTGGGAGGAAGGTGATGCATTTTCGGGTGTACAGGCAGACAACTACTGATCGTCCACTAATTACGATGGTTTCATTGGTTACACGTGGGTTGTGGGTCTAGTCAGTGGAGGTGTCCACGGCGATATTAATTATGGCATATACTATGTGTGGCCAGTCAGGTAGCTTGTATAGAATATGGTGAGGAAACGAACCACATTAAAAATTTCTAACTTTATCTTGGATAACCAACCTTCGGCGGCTCAAGAATGGTGTTAGATAAATTTAAAAAAAGAGATCGTAATGAGAAATTGGGATATTAGTGAAGAAAGAGAAATGACAAAGAAAATTGCACCATCAGCAGACTTTGATATCTCTTTTAATTTTTACTATGATGAAACAAATAATATTAGAAAATTTTATGTAAAAGAAGCCAACTTTAATTCTTGTTTTACAGCAAATTTTGTTTTAGGTGGTATGGTTTATGAGGGAACATCACCAAATGTTAATTCCTTAATTAGTAAGTTGAACCTACAAAAGACCGTTAAAGAACTAAAATTTAAACATATTGCAACAGGAAAGTTTCTTAATTGCTTAAATTCTGAAAAATTAAATATTTTTTAGATAGCGATTTATATATTCATTATTCAAGTTTAAATATTCTTTATTGGTCTATCGTTGATATTGTTGATAGTGCAATTATGGCTTCAGAAAGAACAAAGCAATTTTCTCTTGATTTTACAAATCTTCTAAAAAATGACCTTTACAAGGTTGCAAAACTTGAAATTGATTCTGTGAGTAAACTATTTTACAGGTTCAAATATCCTAATATCAAAAGTGAATCGGTTAATGGATTTATTGAAGCATTAATTTTAATAATTGATAAAGGTCTTCATGCAAATGAATCTAAAGAATTAGAGCTTTTCAAGATAATACTTGAAGATGCAAAAAAAACCGATTTACTCCCTTTTCTTACGAATGTAGAAGACCACATTTTAATAAAGAATTTTTCTGGCTTTTATATAAGACCAATCTCTTTATTTAAGAATTCAAAACATACATTTGATAAGGAAACAGTTATTTCGGAATGTCTTGCCGGTTACAAATTTGTTGAAGGGGATGCAGAAATAAAAAACTATATTTTTGTCGATTCTCAAAGTAAATTACTGATTCAATATTCGGATGTTTTTATTGGTTTAATAGGTAAACTCACCGATTATTTAAACACAAGTCAAATGGAAAAGATCAAAAATGATTTTGACTCTTTATCCAATAAACAAAAAAACAATATTGATTTACTCCTAGACTTAATATATAAATCACATAACAAAAATATTGGATTTTTATATTCAATAGAGAGTTATGAGGAAAAGTCAAAAATGCTATTAATTGGATTAATTAGAAATAAACTTGACGTTGTTGGCAACTAATAACCATAACAAATCAATTCTAACTTTATCTTGGAGGCGGACTTTCAGCCGCTCAAGAATGGTGTTAGCATTAGGTGTGATATTTACACGAAACGCATATCAATAACCATCAATTACAAGGATTGGCGAAAGAAATGAACATGCTTATAGCTTTTTTAGTCTGGACTTTTTTGATATATTGGATTCACAGGCTGGCTCATACTAATAAATTCAAGCTTTTGACAGAAATTCATAGATCACACCACATGATTGACTATTTTAATAATGATCCGCAATACGATTTTCGAGGATTTTTGTTCTACTTTGGTAGTTCAAAGGCAACACTGGATGTTATCGTTACAATTACACTTCCTTTGATATTGGTTATCTTTATTATTGGTGGGAATTCATGGCACTTACTTATATTTAACTATTTATATGAGGCTATTTTTAGTGAATATATTCTTGACCATAACAAAAATTTGAAAGGAAATATAACCAAAGTTTTTGCTTGGGGTGACTTCCATCTTACTCATCATAAATATCCAAAACATAACTACTCATTACTGGTGTGTCTATGGGATTATATATTCAGAACCGCAAAATAGATGATGAAAATAACAATACAGTGGAAATATACCCGGATGATGGGGTTGTTATCAAGCGATTTCATACGTGGGATCAATATGAAAAAGAGGTGTTGGTAAATCATGTCATTGAACAACACTGCATTTCACCTAAAATGCTCTATTGCAACAAACTTAATAAAACCATTGCATATAAATATATAGAGCCTAATGATGTGGATGTATCACAAATGATCAACGCATTAAATGGTCTTCATGGGTTAAGTATAAAAAGTCCAATTATACCAACAAGCATGCAAGTACAAGAAATATAGGAGAACGTTAAACGGATGGGGGGATATAACTAAACAAACTCTTATACATGGAGATCCAACGCCAAATAATTTTGTTGGGGGCAAGAGCGATATATATATTATTGATTTTGAGGAGTCTGCAATTTCAGATCCTACAATCGATTTCGCAATCTTCCTGATCGAAAATTTTAACAATAATGATGCGCTGCAGTCATTTAAAAGTGTTGAACAGCTTATCGTTGAGGCTTGTGATAATAAGGGCATTGTCAAGCAATATTTTAAGAATAGGAAAGTGCTTCTTAATTCTTGTTTACTAGCTCTTGAAAAATGGTGGAAAAATAATAAAGGCTATACTAACGTACAATACGAAATATTCCGGCAAAAGATTTTGCCCCGGTTATGAGGTTTGGAATAGAGAAAAAAATTTCTATTCTAGAACTGAATAATAACAGTGCTTATTATATTTTAGATTCCAATCACGTAATAGAGAGGCTTAGCCAAGCAAAACTTTTCAAACGAAGTGGCTGGGTTGTCAAGCCCGAATACACTAACGCAATTGTTGAATTTGTCTCACCAATATATCAACATACCATGGTAGATATATTGGAAAATGATTTGATAGAATTATATGAAGAAATAGATCAACTTAACACCAATTCTCCGTATGTGTTGAGTGATGCCTATTCTAATGTCACACCGTATTTCAAAAAAAACAGAACCATTTCCAACAATTACTCAGATATATATCTAGAGTCGGCATTTATACTTCAAGGGGACGGGTTATATTTGCCGCATGCATATAAAAATATCGATATAGAAAAAATATCTTGCATATACGATGGAATGATCTCAACTGATGTTAGCTTTGGTAGGAAATTAACAAATCATGAGTGCGATATAATAGGAAAAAAGATACTTGAGATATCAATAGAATATTCCAGACAAAAAAAATATATAGATGGATTCTTTTTTGATGGTTACAATATTAATCCTTTGGATGAGTCGGCCAGAGATTATTTCTTTGGCTGGGTAAATCCTCAACGAAAGACTATTTCAAAGGCTTGTGCTATAAAAGCAGCCGAAGAATTATGCTATACAGATAATTATACGTGCCGCATAAAGGAACTAACAGATGAATCTATAATTGAATGTAAAAATTTGCACTCTAATTATGGTACTAATGATATTTGCAAGGTAGTTACAAGAATGATTATGGAGTTGTCGTCAGTAATTTAATACCTTACGGATTCTGAAAACTCAAAAATGCTAACATGCGGCTAAACTCGGATCACCAAAAGCAGTGCGTTTTGATGTTAGCCTTATTAAAAAATGTGCTATCTATTAACGTTTGCGGCTCAAGGTAATGTATTAACAACCCCCAATGAACAGCCATTTTGCGTAGATGAATTCAGAAATCAAGGTGACAATCACAAATATAGAGAAACATTTAAAGTATACTCAGCTACGATTGGCGGTTACTCATACGATCTTGTATGTATCAAAGATCAATCAAAAATGCTAAAAAACAACGAAAATAGGTTAAAACACAAGTATATTAAAAAGGGTTGGTCTGATCGAAAAATAGAGCGAGCAATTAGTTATTCAATAATACATACGGCAAACATACCCCCGCTAAAAGACGAGCTTGAATCATACTTCAAGAATCTGAGTATACAGTTTTGGTGAGTTGCAATTTATAGTGCATTGGTATTCCGGCTCATTTAGTTCAGGTAAATTTATAATAAAAAAACAACTTGATTTTGCATTATTGAATAACGATTAAGTAAATTATATTGAAGAAGATGTAAGATATGTATTTAAATCAAAATAATGCTAACATTCTCATGCGCCCGACCTATGCGTACTTCACGCCTTTTGCAAAAAAAGCAAAAGTCGTGCCACAACGTAGGCCGGTGATGTAAGCGTTAGCAAAGGCAGAAATGATTGAAGGAACATTACGACTATGTATCAAAAAAAACTAGCTCAATTTAAGAATATTGAAAATCTTGCTGGGAAAGCGTGGGAACATGCTATGGCAATTGATTTGTTATCAGAAACTGATATTAATGACTGCTCAATAGAGTGTTTCCATTATCAGCAAATGATGGAGTTATTTTTCAAGCATTTACTAGAAACAAAAAGCCAATTTGGCTCATATAGCAAATCTTATAAATTACAAAAATTATTGGAGGAGGTCATCACTAGTACAAAATTTAAAACGGATAAAACAAAATATTTTATGGCACTTCAAGTAATTACTGTTTGTGCAGAAGAATATAGATATAATTTCTTAATTGATTGTGACGGTTATAATCAAAGTATAATTGTTTGTGATAATCTTTTGAATGAGTTAATTGAATTTAATGAAACCACCGAAATGCAAGCTAATTCTTAAGGAAGTGCTAACATATACATCCACCCGACTCACAACTCGTCACGTCTTTTGCAAAAAATGCAAAAGCCGCGCTAAGCTGTGAGCCGGTGATGTAAGCGTTAGGTAGTTTCAAATAATTGAGAATATAAAATATGACAATTAAATCAATTGTTATACTGGTGTTGCTCATTTTAGGTACGGGTATTGGATGTGCTAATTTGGGTGAAAATATACAAAGTGCAGGAAAAAGTCTAACTGATGGACTAGAAAATGTGAAAACAGGACTAAATAGTTTATCGACCGATTTGAAAAAATTAAAATCGAAACAAAGTGATAATAGCAGTTCATTAGATGATAAAAAATCACTAAAGTCTGAATAAACACAAAAAACTAGTACAAAAATTTCTTCTGGTAAAAATCAGAATGGATCGAAATGTGGTATGTTTGGTTGTCCTGTTGATTTTGATGCTGTTAACCGAAAAGCCGAACAAGATATGGCTGATGGTACTACTGCTAGAAAAGATGCCGCACGTAGAAAAGAGACTGAAAAAATGTTGGGTGGAAATCCGTTCGCATTTAATAAGGAAAAACGATCAGCATTTTGTGATATTGATTGGAAAAAAATGGGAGCATCTGCAAAAGAGATACGAAAAACGAAACGTGAATGTAAAGATGGAGATTCAGAAATAGACAG
Organism: Thioploca sp.; assembly: GCA_030627235.1. Taxonomy (GTDB): domain Bacteria; phylum Pseudomonadota; class Gammaproteobacteria; order Beggiatoales; family Beggiatoaceae; genus DRQV01. The sequence continues at coordinate 15,329 of DAOUSL010000055.1, read as the reverse complement.
TTTATTTAATGAAATGCGTGCTGTAGATCAATTACAATAATTTTTTATTCGCTAACTTTTCCTTGCTCGCCAACCTTCGGCTGGAGAAGAGGGTATTAAGTAGGTCAATATATTGTAACTAACTGAGGAGTTAAAATATGTCTGATTCAAATAATTTTTCCTAATGTCAAGGCTCTGCCTTGACATCCTTAAAAATGGCTCTGCCATTTACATAAATAATATGTGGCAGAGCCACTAAAATTAAATATCAAGGTAGAACCTTGATACCAGAAAAACTATATATTTTGTATTCAATTAATGCTTTTTAGCTTTTGTCAATGCGTAAGTCCTATTTACTTAGAAAAACATCGATGAGATGGAAGTGAAACATAGGCGACAGTTTTTTAATTTAATGGTTTAGATTAATAAGATATTGAATAATATGCTTTAATTACAAATAATAAGAAAAATATATTGATAGTATGATACTTGCTAGTACGGGTGATTGCGGTTAGAGTAAAATGAAGATATAATTTGACAATCTTTTAAAGTTTAATATAAACTTATTTATAATGACTATTCGAAAAAAGCATACAAATAAAGAAATTGAAAATGCTCTACAATATGCTGAAGATAATAATTGGCAAGTAAAGTCTGGTGGTAGTCATGCTCATGCTTGGGGAAAAATTTACTGTCCTAAAAATGATAAAATGTGTCGTGGTGGAGAATTTTGTATTACAAGTATTTGGAGTACACCTAAAAAACCTGAGGTACATGCCAAACAAATTAGACGTGTTGTTGATAACTGTACAACATCACCAGATACTGGAGAATAGTATAATGAAAGAATATGAGTTTACATTGAAATTTACCCTTGATAATATATCGTCAAACGCAGAAGACTATATTTCTAATTTAGAAAAAGAAGGTTGCGACGATGCAACAATAGGAATTGGTAAAAATGGTTGTATTGCACTTCTGTTTAATAGAGAAGCTAATGATGCTAGACAAGCGGTTATTAGTGCAATTAATAATGTATTAAAAGCAATCCCTAATGCTAAAATTATTGATGATGCTACACTAGATTCAATTGGTATCTCAATGGCAGACATGAAAAATTATATCAACAAGAAAAAATTCAGTTTGATTCAGTTTGCATTTTCTATCTTTTTTACTATAAGTTTAGTTAGTGTTGCTACAGCTGGAACTGCAACATTTATGAATAATAGTATTTATACAAATTGTCAAAATCAAACAGCGTGTGATGCCGCACAAAATGGAACCTATGCTGGTGCTGTTGTCGGAACTGCCGCATCTGTTGGAACATTAGTTGCGTCAGGAATAGGTACCACAGGATTATCAGCGATTGGAGGAGTAGTTGGTGGAAGTATGACAGCAGGTGCTATTACTTTGGTAGCTGCTCCAATTGTGGTATCCGCAGCAATTGGTGGTGCTGTTTATTGGTTGTTCAGTGATGATGAATAGGAGTGAATAAAAATGCCCTTAACAATTGTTATTCATACAAAAGAGGATGGTAACTTTCTTAGCTCGTAGCTCGTAGGCTGGGTTGATAGAAGGAAACCCAGCAAATAATTACAAATTAATTCTAATCGGGTAGCCAAGGGTATTTTTCCTAATGTCAAGGCTCTGCCATTTACATAAATAATATGTGGCAGAGCCACTAAGGAATCAGAATTTAATAATTGCCAAAACTCTCAGGCAGACCTGACAGGTTTTGAAAACCTGTCAGGTCTTAAGTATCATATTTTATTGAGTCCTCATTACTAAAATTAAGTATCAAGGTAGAACCTTGATACCAGAAAAACTATATATTTTGTATTCAATTAATGCTTTTTAGCTTTTGCCAATGCGTAAGTCCTATTTACTTAGAAAAACATCGGTGACATGGAAGTGAAACATAGGCGACAGTTTTTTAATTTAATATTTTAGATTAATAAGGTGTTGAATAATATACTTTAATTATAAATAATAAGAGGAAATATATTGATGATATGATACTTGACAGTACGGGTGATTGAGGTTAGAGTAATTTTAACTAAATCTTGGAGGCCGATCTATCTGCGGCTCAAGAATTGTGTTAATAAGTCAATCTGCTATTTATCAATTTCATTTAAATTGAGTACATAAAATTATGAAAAAAATATTATTGGTTTTTACCATTTTTATGTTTTCCTGTTCTGTGTCATTTGCAGGAACTATTGAAACTGTTGGAAAAGCAGCTAGTAAAGCGGGAAAAGCAGAAATTGCTTGCGTAGCTGCTAGGTTATGGGATGAAAACATTGCAGAAGTTTGTGGTGATGTTGTTGGAGATGCGGCAAGTGTTGTAGGAGTTGGTGTAACCAGTGCAACAGTTGTTGGTGCTTCCGCTTCAGGAATAATGACTACAATGGCTTCTACAGGTGCTATTGTAGGCAGTGGTGTTGTAGTAGGCGTACCTCTTGTTGCTGGTGCAGGTGGTGCTGGAGCGGCAAATTTAATGAATAGGTATGTTTTTGATGGTAATACTGAAGCTGATAAAGCAGCTCGTATTAGTACTTATACAGGTGCAGCAGTAGGAACAGCCGCATCTGTCGGGACATTAGCTGTAGTAGGAGCTGGTCCTGCTGGATTAGCAGCAATTGGTGGGGTAGTTGGTGGTGGTATGGCAGCAGGTGCTATTACTGTAATTGCTGCTCCAGTTGTGGTAGCCGCAGTAATTGGTGGTGCTGTTTATTCTGTTTACTGGTTGTTTAGTGAATAAACATTGTATTTGGTAAATATTGTGGGCAATAGAAATTTGTTGTCCACTCTACCTGATTGGTTAAATTAAAAATAGGAGGAAATATGTCAGATCAGGCAACATTATTAGAAGACGAAAAATATATCTCAAGCGTTGTGGGTAAGAATGGTAACAAGAAAACAACGATTACCCTTACAAATCTTCGGATTTTTCAAGAAACAAAGGTATCTGGAGGTCAGGAGGTTAACTATATTCCTTTAGGCAATATTGATTCTTATGGAATTGGAACTTCGCAACATTTTTTAATCCTTTTATTGGGTATAGTTCTGCTGCCACTCTATGGATTGGGTATAGTCTTTATTATAGCGTATTGGATTACCCGTAAAACTGGTTTGCTTGTACATTCTAATTCTGGAAAGACTACATTAGTGATTGAAGCATCATCATCAAATCGTAAAGAATTAACCAAATTTACTGATGAAATACAAAGCATGATTAGTCAAAAATTAATGGTATTGCCCTTGCTCCCGACCTAGCGGTGGGAGAAGAGGGTATTAAGTAGGTCAATATATTGTAACTAACTGAGGAGTTAAAATATGTCTGATTCAAATAATTTTTCCTAGTGTCAAGGCTCTGCCTTGACATCCTTAAAAATAGCTCTGCCATTTATATAAATAATATGTGGTAGAGCCACTAAAATTAAGTATCAAGCTAGAACTTTGATACCAGAAAAAAATTAAATTAAGTATGAAAATTAAACAAAGTGGTTTTACACTTCTTGAATTGGTGATTATAGTTTCAATTATTGGAATTTTAGCGGCAGTTGCTATTCCTATTTACAAAGCTACTGTTCCTGAATTAAAGGTTGAGAATAATCTTGAAGAAGTTGATGGAAGTAAATTGCTATTAATGGCAATAGACATGAATACTCCTGATTGGAATGATATTTTATTGGAAATCGTTGAATGGGGAGTTGTATGGGGAATAACAACTGTAGTTCCTCCCTCATCTACTATAACAATTCCAATAAAATTTGCAAGAAATGCACAAAAGGCAAAAACACTTTCTGAAGCTACGGGAAAGTCATACACCATTTTAAATAGAGTAATAAAGCCATTCTATAAAGCGTTTGCTAGGCAATTTAATAAAGCGGCGATAAAGCTTGTACAAAAAGCTTCTGGTGTTTATCTATTTTTTGATAAAAAAACGGGAAAAGTTAGATATGTTGGTAAATCTATGAATTTGAGAACAAGGCTTGGACAACATTTAAATGGGCCTTCAAGTTCTGGTAACTCACTATTAAGCAAAAATGCGAAATTATTAGCTTTTATTGCTATACCAATTCCAGCAATTGGTAAAGATAGTCAGGCAATCAAATGTATAGAAGCAATAAGTATCAATGCTTTTAACAATGGTGATTTATATAATAAACGAATAGAGAAAGTAAGAAAAGAAGATTGTAAACAAATATTTAGACGTTAAATCAAGATGGTCAGAGTAAAATTAATTCTAACTAATCCTTGGAGGTCGACCCATCGGCGGCTCAAGAATTGTGTTAGTAGGTTTAAATGAAAAGCTGATCTTTTAATCAAATCTATCATGAATAAGAATAACTTGGATAATGTATTAAAAGATGAATTGTATAGCATTCTATTAAAATACTTACTATCTGAAGCAGTAGACACCATAAACAGAATTAAAAATGATGAACCGCATCCTTTTCCCGAAGATGGTAGTGTATTCAAAAATAGGGAAGGTAAATTGCCAGAAAAAGACAATAGTTATTACAGAGAATATACCGTAAAAACTCCAGAGGTTAATGATCGTGGAGCAAGAATGATTATAACTGGTAAGAATGGAGAATATTATTATACAGACGACCATTATCAAACATTTGCAAAAATTGAGGGAAATTGAATGAATCCTGCTCACGAACCAAATAACCTTATTACGCAAGTTTCCAATAAACTTTCCCCAATTTTATCTAATTCTTTCTTAATTGATGGAAACATAATAACAAATAAAGAATCTTTTTTTAAAGAATTTTCTAAAAAATTAAAATTTCCAGAATATTTTGGTGAAAATTGGGACGGCTTCTATGATTGCATAACAGACCTTTCATGGATTACAGAAGATAATGGATATTTGATAATTTACGAAAACTCTTTTAACTTTCAATCAAATGATTCGGAAAATTGGAAAACCGCCAATGGTATATTGTTTGAAGCTGTGGATTATTGGAGGCAACAAAACCAACCAATGATAATTATGTTTTTATAGATTGGAATTCTAACTAAATTTTAAAGGCCAACCTATCGGTTGGCTCAAGAATGGTGTTAGTAAATTAATTGTGAATGGTTAATAGTCAATGATTAATTGTTAATGAGAGTCAAAACCATTAGTAATTAATCATTCTTAATTCACTAATTAACAATTAAATACAGATACTTCCAAGAATCCTAAGCATCTATAAAAACCATTTATCTACATTTGATAGTTAAAAGTGAATTTGATAAAATATAATTTTAGAATTATTCGATAATGAAGAGATATAGGTAGCGATAATTATTTTTAAACTACTGAGAATTATCGATATATAAAGATAGGAAAAAAGTGATTAAATGAATTGATGATGGGCAGTCCTGCCCACCAAATTTTACTGAGATGTTATTAAATATTTCCAGCAATTTTCTTGGTAATCACCCACTGCTGACCAATAGATAAGATATTATTCACTACCCAATATAATACTAATCCTGATGGGAAGAAAGCGAAAAATACAGTAAATACTACTGGTAAAACCATCATAATTTTCTGCTGCACTGGATCAATTGGAGCTGGATTTAAACGATGTTGCATAAACATAGTAGCTCCCATAATCAACGGCAACACAAAATATGGGTCTGGAGATGACAAATCATTTAACCAAAAGATGAAATCAGCTTGGCGTAATTCCACACTTTCTAATAATACCCAGTACAAGGCAATAAATACCGGTATCTGCACCGCAATAGGCAAACAACCACCAAGAGGATTAATCTTCTCTTTACGATACATATCCATCATCGCCTGATTAAGACGAGCTTTATCATCTCCATATCGTTCTTTAAGAGAGACTAAACGTGGCTGTAATCGTCGCATATTAGCCATTGATTTATAACTAGTAGCAGATAGCTTAAAGAAGACAACTTTAATAAGGAGAGTCAATACAATAATTGCCCAACCCCAGTTACCAAACCAATCATGAAAGATACCCAACATCATAAATAAAGGTTGAGAGATAAACCATAACCAACCATAATCAACGGTTAAATCTAAATTTGGGGATAGTTCTGCTAGTTTATCCTGCAATTTTGGCCCAGCAAATAATTGCAGTCTAAATTCTTGTTTAGTATATGGAACTACAGTTTGTTCTGGACCATATAATCCCAATATATGCCTATTACCAGGTTCTTGCAAATTGGTATAGTATTTATACTGCTGATCTCGCTCTGGAATCCATGCACCTACAAAATAATGTTGCAACATGGCAACCCAACCATTTTCCCAACTGGCTCGATTTTCTTGATTAAAACTACCATCTTCTATGTCATCAAACGAAATTTTTTCATACCGTTGATCAGGACTGGAAACTGCACCACCCATATATGTATATAAAAATTTTGAATCGCCAGCTAAAGTTGCTTTAGCTCTTTGAAATTGCCCATATAAACGTCCTTTCCAGGGTTGGTCAGATTCATTATTTACTATATACTTTACATCAATAATATAATTTCCACGTTGGAAAGTATAAATCTTTTCTACTGAAATTCGTTCAGCATTTTTCCAATACAACTTAACTTCTAAAGTATCGCCAGTAAGTTTATAATCTAGCTTTTCAGTTTGATAAATCGCTTTATGAGTAGGAGCATTTTTTTCTGGTAACAAACCAGATTGAGCCACAAATACATTCGGCAACTCATCATTCATCAATTCAAAAGGTTGGTCTGGTTTATTAACTGCAACTGGATAATTTATTAAACCTATTTTGCGTATATCACCACCCACAGTATCAATTTCTAATTGCAACAAATCCGTTGTAATGTGAATACGTTCTTTAGTAGATAATAAATTTGCAGATGTAGCTAGTGGTAATTCTGCTGTAGAAGTAGAAGGGGCAACGCTAGGCAACAATTCTGAAGAAGCTGGTGCAGAAGACGCAGAAGATGTAGATGGCACACCAGAAGTTGAAACTGGAGCAGTACTGCTGACAGTTGGAACTGGCGTAGGAGGATAATCCTCATGCCAAGCTTGATACATCAGTAATGAAATGAAGGCTAACGCCATAATCAGAATGAGCCTAGTATTATCCATTTTTTTTCCTTGGTTTTGGTACTGGATCAAACCCACCGGGATGCCATGGGTGGCAACGGAAGATTCGTTTAACACCTAAGATGAAGCCGTAAAAAGCTCCGTGAGTTTTAATTGCAATCAGGGCATATTCAGAACAACTTGGGTGAAAACGACAACTTTGTCCCAACCACGGACGAATAATTAATTGATAGCCCCGAATAAAAAAAATTAAGATTTTTTGCATTGACGTGATAGTTTTTGCCAATGTTTGGCTAATGAATTTAATAAAATACGATTATCAGCCTGGTTAGCTTCATTTTTTGCCAATACCACATAGTCCAAATTAGCGACTTGTTGCTGACGAAAACTTTCTCGAATTAAACGTTTTAAACGATTTCTTTCTACTGCAAATCTAATCCGTTTTTTAGCTATTGCTAAACCTAAACGAGCTTCAAGTAAGTTATTATCCCTTGCTAAAATGGTCAAATAACGATCACTAGATTTATAAGGCTTAGCAAATACAGACTGATAGTCTCGTGCTGTCAACAAACGCTGTTGACGAGTGAATTGGCAAGATTTATTATGCACTAAGACGTTTACGTCCTTTAGCTCGTCTAGCATTAATAATTTTACGTCCACTTTTGGTAGCCATTCGACTACGGAATCCATGTCTACGTTTACGGATTAATGTACTTGGTTGAAAAGTTCTTTTCATGTCTTCCTCTATCTAAAAACAATATTCTGTATAGTTTTATATTATGTAACCCAGTATTATATCATTCGATGTCAATATTTGTGAATATTATTTATTTTTATTATGACAGTTTCATTAAAAATGATTTATAAACATAAGCTTATTAACTTAAGTTTAATGTAAAAAAAATTATTTTAAACAAAATTTCAGCATATCTATATCAGCGTAAGTAAAACTTCCAGTATCACCAGCTAATACTGTAAAAGGTTGGTCTGGTTCACCTAAGTTATCAAGCACCACCATTGCCCCAGTAAAATCTTCATTCCTAGTATAATTACTCACCGTAATCAATGTAGGTATATTAGCCGCTTTAGCTGATCGAATACCATTTTGTGAATCTTCAATTGCAATACATTGTTCAGGCTGTAAATCCATCTGTTGTAAAGCATAGTTATAAATATCTGGAGCAGGTTTTTTAGCTGGAACTACACCGCCAGCAGCGATTACTTCAAACCAAGATGCAGCTTCAGGTGCTAAACTATGCTCCAATAAACTTATGACATTTTCAGGAGTAGTTGTAGTTACAATTCCTAATCTTAGTCCAGCACTACGAGCTTCAGCTAATAAACGACGTACTCCTGGCCGTAAAGTAAGTGGATTTTTACATAACATATTGTTATAACGTTTAGTTTTATCTTTATGTAGTTCAATAATAAAATCTGCTAAATCTTTTGGTTGTTGGTAATCAGGACGATATTTATCTAAGTAAAATTGCATTCTTTCCTTACCACCAGTAACTGCTAATAGTTCTCCATATAATTCTACTGACCAATTCCAATCTAGTTTAAATTCGGTAAAAGTTTCATTAAATGCAACTCGATGAGCATCTCTTTCTGTTTCAGCCAAAGTGCCGTCAACATCAAATAACAAAGCTTGTAGTTCACTCATATTGTTCTCCTTTATTTAGGATATTGTTATATAAAAGTAATTTGATTAGCAATTTTTAAATATTCAGTTTACATTTAATTCCAACTATTATTATCCTAACATAATTGTTTAAAATTATCATTTTTTATAGTATATTAAACTATAAATATTTTGATAAATTAGTATCTTAGATTGACATAAAAATTAAATAAGATTAACATATTATTTCCAAAATACTCTGTTACTTGTCAAACTAAATAACTAAAAAAGTTCCACCGATTTCATCGGTGGCTATTCACATTTAACCTCTTCGAGGTTGATTAACCCCAACAGGGTAAAACCTATGGAACTTGGAAAATCCATGATAGAAAATGAAGTAAAACTAGAAATTATAAAACGTCTCAGAAGTACAGAAGAGAAAGAAGGCGTGCGTATCCTTATGGCTATAGAATCTGGAAGCAGAGCTTGGGGATTTGCCTCACCTAATAGTGACTATGATGTAAGGTTTATCTATTCGAGAGATAAAGACTGGTATTTAGCAGTAAACTTAGAAGAAAAAAGAGATGTGATTGAATATCCTATAATTGATGAAATTGACCTAAATGGTTGGGATGTAAGAAAGGCTCTAAGGTTATACTGGAAATCAAATCCTACATTCGTTGAATGGATTCAATCGCCAATGATATATATAAATTCTGGAAGTTTTAGAGAAGAATCTAGAAAAATATTGCCAAGCATATATTCAGTTGAAAAAGGAATTTATCACTATCGAAGTATGGCGAAAACTAATTATCGTGGTTATCTTAGAGATAAAATAGTTCCTTTGAAAAAATATTTTTATGTTCTTAGACCACTTTTTGCAATTCAGTGGCTTGAAAAATATGGAAGTGTAGCTCCAATCGAATTCAATAAGGTACTGGAATTAGTCAAGGATAACGAATTGTTGGATACTATTCATGAGTTATTGGAAAAGAAAAAAAATAGTAAAGAAAAAATGCTAATTTCAACCATACCTATATTAGATAAGTTTATAAAATCTGAACTTAGTCGTCTAGAAGAAATCAAGCTACCTAAATTAGACAGGGAGATAGAAATGGCTCAGTTAAACAAGTTGTTTCATATGATTTTGAGTGAAAACCAGAGCTAACCTTTCACTTAGCTTTAAGCTTCTTGTTTGATAGTAATTTTAGAATTCAATATGCAAGCGGAGATTGTATTATAACTAGTTCACAGATTTGTATGGAAACTTAAAATACTATATTATAATAAGAATATATAAACAAACCTTATTTACCAATATAAATTATGGATATAACTACATTAGTATTATTTGTATTAGGTTTTATTTTGCTTTCTTATGGAGCAAATATGTTAGTTCAAGGTTCTGAAAATCTAGCAACCACAATGGGAATTTCTCCATTAGTTGTTGGTCTCACTATAGTAGCTTTTGGAACTAGTGCTCCAGAATTAGCAGTCAATATGCAAGCAGCTTGGACTGGCAAGCCAGATTTAGCAGTGGGTAATATTATAGGTAGTAATATCTTGAATATTCTATTAATATTAGGAATTGGAGCAATTATAACTCCATTAGGAGTACATCGACGTTTAGTAAAAGTTGAAATTCCTTTGATGATAGGAGCTTCAATATTATTATTATTACTATCTTTAGATGGAATTCTTAATCGTTGGGATGGATTGATTTTAGCATCTGGAATTATTGGCTATATTATTTATTCGGTCAAAACTTGTCATGAACTAAAAAATCCAGAAGAAGTATGTCCACCAGAAACAGATAAAAATACTAAAAAAATATGGTTACAATTGCTATTTATTGCTGTTGGATTAGGATTATTAGTAATCGGTTCTCAATGGTTAGTTAATGGTGCAATAATGGTAGCTAAGTATTATGGTATCGGTGAATTAGTGATCGGTTTAACCATTGTATCCATTGGAACTTCTTTGCCAGAAATCGCTACAGTTATAGTTGCAAGCAGACGTGGGCAACAAGAAATTGTCGTTGGTAATGTAATCGGTAGTAATTTATTTAATATTTTGTTAGTGCTTGGTTTTACTAGTTTAATAGCTCCAAATGGTATTGCAGTTCCTAATGCAGCAATTGTGTTTGATATGCCGATTATGATTGCAGTAGCTTTAGCTTGTTTACCAATTTTCTTTACAGGATATTTAATCAAACGTTGGGAAGGAATTTTATTCTTATTTTATTACTTTGTGTATAGTTTATATTTATTTTTAAATGTGACCGATCATAGTATGTTACCAGCATTTAATAATGTTATGTATTGGTTTGTAATACCGATTACTATTATAACCTTACTTGCTTTTGTGTTGGAATCTATTAAAAATAGTAAGCAATAATTTTTTAATACCTGATAATTTTCTAATTAACTTTAATATCCTTGTCAACGTCAAAATTTGTTACTTAGGTTTCGGGAAATCCGCTATGCTTCATTCCCGAAACAACTATCAAGGTATTTAAAATAAAAATTAGCTACGATTTTTAATAGCCATTACTTCTATAATTTTACCACCAATTTCATCAGATACTTCAAGAATTTGTTGTAATTCATTTAATAATTCTTTTTCACTATCTTCAACAACTCCATCAGCAAAAGCAATATCAACAGCACAAGAAAAAGCTGTTTCCCGTAATTCGTCTGGCAAACTACTTTTAGCAACAGCTACTAAACCACCAACTTGTTCATTTTCTAAGATAGTAACCAATTTTTTCAGCATTTCAGAAAGCTGTTTTTCTTCGATACCATCAAACATTCTCATTTGCAACATGTAGGCAAAAATACCTTTAACTTCTGATTCGTCAATATTACCGTCAGATGCTGAAGTTGCTAATGCAATTGCTAAAAAAGCTTCTTGTTCAGTAAAAGTATCAGATGAAGACGGTGTGTTACCAGCTGAAAACCAACCCATATTTAATTATCCATTTGTAATAAAACTTTAAGAATTCCCGGTTGTTGCATATATTCAAACGCTTGCAACGCTTGAGAAAGAGGAAATTTATTAGTAATTAATGCACTAGGATTAACCAATTTATCTTCCAATAAGCGTAAAGCTGGAGCAAAAGAACCACATCGTGAACCTACCATAGTAATTTCATTCACCACTATACTAGAAAAATTGGCTGACATATTATCCTTGTAAGTGCTTTTCAAAACTATTATACCACGAGGTCGAATTGCTTGAATAGATAAATTAAAACCTGTTGTAGAACCTGTTGCTTCAATTACTATATCAAATCTGTGATGTGCAATATCTTGTTCTAAAAGCCAAGCAATTTTATGCTCATTCAATAACTGTTGTTGTTGTTGATAACGAGCTACTACTTGTAAATTACAACCAGTTAACACTAAGGTTTGAGCTATTAATTGACCTAACCGTCCAGCTCCTATAATTAAAACTTTGTCATTAGGATGGATTATTATTTGTTGTTGGATTTGCAAAGCGGCTGCTAAAGGTTCAGTAAAAACTGCATCTTCATTAGAGATACTATCTGGTACTTGTATTAGATTTTTTAAAGGTAAACATAGATATTCAGCAAAAGCACCATTATGGTTAATAATGCCTAGTACATCTCTATATTTACAATGGGTTGGATGATTGCGTAAACAATTAGCACATTTACCACAAACAATATTAATTTCTCCAACCACTCGTTCCCCAATTCTTTCGGGAGCATTATCTGCTTGGACAATCTCTCCCACAAATTCATGGCCTAAAATTCCAGTATAAGGATAATAACCTTTAATCAACTGTAAATCAGTAGCACAAATTCCAGCTAATAATACTTTGACTAAAGCTTCACCATTATTTGGGGTAGGGATTTTAACATCAGTTTTATAACTCAATTTTTTATTTTGTAACCAAATTGCTTGCATTGTTTAGATTATGTTCTATATGATTTTTGCATTTTTTGAATCTGTATTTTAAAAATATCTAACTTTTTATAATATAAATTAAATTTAATAGGATCCAATTGTTTTTTAGTTTTCTCTAAAAATATCATTGCTTTATCAAATTGTTTATCAGCCACTAGCCAACTAATTATTTCTAAACGTAAATATATTGAATTTTCTAATAATAAAGCTTGGTTTCCTGCTTTAATTGCTAATTTATAGTTCTTTTCAGATAAATGAAAAAGTGCATAGCGAGCATAAAGATGAGCCTGATGAAATATATTATTTGGATTATTTATCAATGCGTTAAATAATTCATTCATTATAATAGAATCTATTGAACAATAGCCTTTTTTTCTTTTTTCGGTAATAGATATTAATAAATTTAATGTGGCTGGATCATATTTACTTGTTTTTGCATTTTTAATAACAGTTGCTATATTAGGCATATTAATTTGTTTGGAACTACAAGCTAATTCGATTAAATATAAATAAGGTGCATTAAACTGAGGAAATTTTTTTATCATATGTTTGGCATATTTTGCAGCAATTTCATATTGTCCAATATTTTGAAAAAATACAATACCATGAGATTGAGCGATTGGAGAATTAGGATGCTGTTGAGTCCATAAAACTGTTTGCTTAAGTGGTTTGCTCCATAAATCAGTTTGCGACCAAGTTAATAATGGAAATAATAGTAGTAATAATAAACTTACGCTAAAAGTAATTTTTTGTAAAAAAGGATTAATAAGACAATCAAATAATTTAATAAACATATAAACTGTAGCAAAAATAATTCCTAACATTGGTAAGTAATTGCGGTGTTCAAAATAGAGCATTAACCCAATAAAACTAGATTCTAAAACATGTCCAGCTAAAAAAAATAATATTCCAAAAGACAAAATAGTCCACTTATTCCGTAATAAAATAGAAATAATAAATATTATACCAAGAAAAACAACAGATAATAAAGTTGTAATTGGTTTTAATAAATTATGAGAAATTAAAAAATCATCATGAAATAATCCAAAATTATCAATTCTAAACAGTAGAACTTTAGCAATATAATCAATAAGAATTCTTGGTTGTGTAAGTAAACGTTCCACCATTGTAAATTCACGAATTTCATAAGCTTGTAATAAGTTACCAATATTGATGGCAAAATAAAAACAGAGTAAAATTAGAGGAAAATACAGAAAAACACTAGTCCAAACTGAAAACCAACGAGGTTTTGGTATATTTTGTAATACAGTTAGTTCAAGCACAATGATATATAAAACTAGCAATATACCATTTTCTTTACTTAAGGTTGCTAATATTCCACATAAACCAACACTAATGGATATCCAAAACAAACCAGATTTTTGTTTGCTTGGCAATAATTGTCGACCATATATATATAATATAAGCCCAATTAAGGTAAACAATGTTGATAGTTGGGTCATACGTTGTACCACGTATAACACTGTAGAGACTTGAAGAGGATGTAATAGCCAAATAGAAGATGTTAGTAATGCTAATAATAAACAGCGTTTTTCAGGTAATGCTATGAGGCGAGTTAGAATTAGAATGAACAAGAAGATAAGACATCCATTCAACAAATGAATCATTAAGTTGACATATTTGAAATCCCAAGGAGTAAATGGCCAGCCGTCTGCTTGTAAAGCAAATGTAAACAATGAAATAGGTCGTCCAATCCTACTTGCTCTTCCTTCAGAAATAAATTGAATTATTCCATTAAATCCTTCATCAATATTATTTAATCCTTGTAGATTAGGAATATCATCAAAGATAAAAATACCTTGTAGACCATACCAATAAATCCAAATAGTGCTTATTAAAACAAGATAAAATAATCCACCATAGATAATAAAATATTTTTTAGACATTGAGTTTCCAAATATAAAAATAACCCTCCATAATTAAAGAAAGGGCTCTAAAGTTAAATATCTATTTAACTTTTAAACAAAATTATTAGTACTATTATGCACCAGGATCAGTTCTTTGTATTTTACATGCTTTAGGTAGATACTTAGGATTCACAGTAGTCTTAGGAGTTTGAACTTTAGTATAAAGTGGATTACAAGTCCAAAATGGAGGACCATTATCATGTTTAGCATAAACCCACTGAATGTAATTACCATTACCAAGTGAATCATCACCAACAGCATCAAGTAAAGCCGTTATTGAAGCTCCAGCACCATCGTTTAATGGTCCGTCATAAATAAACATTAAAACATAACTTCCTGAACTAACAACGGATGGTACTGAATCCCAACCATTTTTAACATTAACGCTGCCTGCAAGAGGAAAATGACCAGCGTCAGCATAGAATGTACCTAATTCAGTTTTAGCACCTGAAAATAATTGATTTGTTTCAGCTACTTTCGCTTTCTTAATGTACTCACTATAAGATGGAATAGCAACAGCTGCCAAAATACCGATAATCGCAACTACGATCATCAACTCAATAAGAGTAAAACCTAATTGTTTACGAGTTATAACATTCCTCCTAAAGGAATAATATAAGTTAAGAATAACTACTTTGAAAAACCGTAACTACCTACCATGTCAATGCCATTAAGTTAAGGGCAACCGGATTGCCCCTACACATGCTAGTGCTATGACATAATAGTATTGATGATTAAAAGTATAACTGTTGTTTCGGGAATGGAGCGAAGCGTATTTCCCGAAACATTCCATCCTTCACAAAAAAGAAATAAATGGT
>DAOUSL010000119.1 GCA_030627235.1 Thioploca sp. | reverse complement strand
GTAACTGATGATTTTTCAATTTGTTGAGTTCTTTAGTAATCTTTAGATTATACTTTTAAATGGCTTTAGCCTTAATCGACAGCTTTAGCTGTTATACGATACCACCTACTTTAAGTAGGTGGTTGTTCATATGTATTGGCCTATTATAACTGACTTTTTTGAGGAAAAAATTATTCCAATATTTATTAGTCAACCTTCAACAGAACCAATAAAGACTGAGCCAAAACCTCCTGTTTCACCAATAATTCAAGTACCTGCCAAACCGACTCCTATCGAACCTATCCCAGCTAAACCAATAATCAAAGATGTTCCTGAAAGGATAGCTAATGTAATTGGAAGAGGTTCACCAACAGAAGAAGGAGGACTTCTTTTTGAAAATAATAGCTTTTCAACTTGGTATCTATTATTACTTCTGCCATTTTTAATATATTTATGGTGGTGGTATCGAACTCAACGTTTTTTAGCAAGGAAAACTACCTCTACTTTGCCAGAGATGAAACAGCTATTCGTTGAAAATATTGATGACAAATTGTTTCAATCAGTAGATTTATCAAGATCTGCTCAACAATTACGCAAACATAATTTGATAGCCTCTAGTCAGCTTGACATCATTACAACGGTTGAAAAAACTTTGCAATCTGGAGGTTGGTTTACGCCGGTTACTGGTAAGATAAGAAGTCGGCCACAATATTTAGTATTGGTGGATAGAACTACTTTTAATGACCATCAGGCTAAATTAGTTAATTCTTTTATTAATAAGATAATTGCGGAAGATGTGTTGATGACAAGGTATTATTTTGATACTGACCCACGCCGTTGTTATTCTGAGAAAATGGCATCGTTATCATTGAATGAGTTGGTTGAACAGTATCCAGAACATAGATTGTTGATTTTTTCAGATGGAGAAGGTTTTATTAATCCAATTACTGGTGAAGTGGCTGATTGGGTTGACCAATTTGGTTCGCAAAAAATTTTGTTTACATTGGAGGGGCATTGGAGTGATAGGGAGCAGATTTTAAGTCAGGCTGATTTTTTGATTATGCCCGCAAATGAGAAAGGTTTAATTTCTTTGCAGAACATAATGAAGTTTGGCAAGATTCTGATAATATAGAATTTCCTGAATATTTGAATAAACGGCGTTGGTTGGAGCGTTATGCTCCAAGTGAATCAATGGTAAATGAGTTGTTGATTCAAGTGCGGGATTTTGTTGGTGATAAGGGATATTTTTGGTTGGGAGCTTGTGCGATTTATCCTGAGTTACGTTGGCCGTTAACGTTGTATTTTGGTTATCAATTGGAGTTGTTAACTGAGGAAGAAGAAAAGAAAAAAGAACGATTAGTTAAGTTAACTCGTTTACCTTGGTTTCGGTATGGTTATATGCCTAATTGGTTGCGAAAGCGGTTGGTTTGGGATTTATCTTTAGAAGATGATAAGGCAGTTCGTGAGAAACTTCAAGGTTTGTTATTGAATGCTCAGGAACGACCAATATCTGATTTTAAGTTGAAAGTTGTTGTAAAATTTCCTGATTTAATTAAGCGATTGTTATCAATTTGGTCGAAATCGAAAGTTAATCCATTGCAGGATTATGTATTTTTATCGTTTATTAAGGATAGGTTGGCGGTTAAGGCTACTAAATCTATACGTGAGTTTGTTAAACCGTCTAATTTATTGCATTTGCCAAACTATACAACAGTGGGATTGTTTGTTATATTTTTGGTGGTAATTGGGGTTAGCCATGATAAGTTACAGTTTGAACCAGAAGGATGGAATCGGGTTGAAAAGCCGCCAAAAATTGTAGAACAAAAAATAAAAGTTTTTCAGGATCGTTTGAAAGATGATGGTTTGGGACCGAAAATGGTGTGGATTTCGGCAGGAAAGTTCCGTATGGGGGATATTCAGGGTGTTGGTTTTGATAGTGAAAAACCAGTACATTGGGTAGAGATCAATTATCAATTTGCGATGGGGCAGTATGAAGTTACAGTAAGTGAATTTCGAATATTTGTCAATTCTACCGGTTATAAAACAGAAGCTGAAAAAAAAGGAAAATGTTATGGTTTAAGTTTAATTAGTAACGATTCAGGAATTAATTGGCAAATGCCTAGATTTCCTCAACAAGATAATCAACCAGTAGTTTGTGTAAGTTGGAATGATGTTAATGCTTATACTAAGTGGTTAAGTAAACAAACTGGTAAGCAATATCGTTTGCCTTCGGAGGCAGAATGGGAATATGTAGCTCGGGCTGGAACTGAGACTAAATATTGGTGGGGTAATGAGATTGGGAAAAATAAGGCTAATTGTATTTTAGATTTCTGTGATGATAATTTTGAATATACTGCTCCTGTAGGTTCTTTTACTGCTAATCAATTTGGTTTATATAATACAGTTGGTAATGTTTGGGAATGGTGTGCTGATGGTTGGCATGATAACTATGAAAATGCTCCAACTGATGGTAGTATTTGGGAAAAAAACAATAAAATGAACAACCACCTACTTTAGTAGGTGGTTGTTCATTTATTTTCTTCTATAATTGCTTTTAGTGATTCTAGGTCGTTTAGTAATTCTTTCATTTTTTTACTTTACCATATTAGCAATAATTATTGGTAAGGATACAAATTAAATAATGATTCGTTATCTTTTATTATTAGTGTTAGCTAGTATACTTGGGATTTCAATTGGTAGCATAGATATTCCAATAGATATTGTATTGCGTATTTTAGTTGCAAAAATATATCCTTGGATAGACACCAGCGACATTACCGAAGTCCAACAAGTAATAGTCTGGTTAATTAGAGTACCACGAGTTTTAGTGGCTGCTTTGGTAGGAGCTGCATTGGCAATAGCAGGCACTCAAATGCAAGGTTTGTTTCAAAATCCATTAGCTTCTCCAGGAATTATTGGGACAAGTTCTGGTGGAGCTTTAGGAGCAGTGATTGCCTTAGCTTCTGGACTAGCCAGCTATTCAATGTTTTATATTCCTATTTTTGCTTCTGGAGGAGCTTTATTATCATTATTCATCGTCTATACTTTAGCCACTCAGAACGGTAAAACCCCAGTAGCAGTCTTACTCCTAGCTGGTATTGCTCTAAATGCTTTAATAGCTGCCATGACTTCTTTTATTATTACAGTTGCTTGGGTTGAGCATGATATAGCTAGAGAAATAGTATTTTGGCTTATGGGTGGTTTGGATAATCGTACTTGGTCGCATGTTTGGATAGCTCTACCAGGAATATTAATAGGTAGCATTATCGCTATGGCTTATATTCGTGAGCTAGATATATTGTTAATGGGACAAGAAACAGCTTATTCTTTAGGAATTGAAGTAGAAAAAGTCCAACGGATTATTTTATTTAGTACTGCATTATTAACTGGAACTGCAGTTGCCGTTAGTGGGGTAGTGGGATTTGTTGGTTTAATTATTCCGCATATAGTTCGGTTATTTGTAGGGCCTAAACATCGCTACTTAATCCCATTAAGTGCAGTTATTGGAGCGATATTTCTAATCTTAGTTGATTTATTAGCTCGTACTATTAATAGTCCTACCGAAATACGTTTGGGTATTTTAACTGCTGTATTTGGGGCTCCATTTTTCTTATATTTATTGCGAAAACAAAGTCAATTATGACAAGTAATTTATGAATAATTGCCGACGAGACGATTCGAACGTCCGACCTACTAATTACGAATCAGTTGCTCTACCAAACTGAGCTACGTCGGCTTTATATGGCAATTCTTAATTATGAATGCTTAATTTTTAATTAAATTCAAATGCTTATCTAATATTGTTGTAGTTTATCCAATCAAAAAATGCTACAAAACTAACTGATTGTATAACCATTCATTATAATAATCAAGTTTATAAATATTATTTTGCTGGTAAACTGCGAGTTAGTAAATAGAATAAAATTCGTAAACTGGTATCACTGCTAGTAACTAAGTTGCTAATTAAGACAGTTGTTTTTACGCTACGGCGAGAAATTTTTACTTGTTGACTATTAGAAAAATCTTTGTGTTTTAAAACTCGTCGTAATGTTAATATTGACATACCTAATGCCCATAAACAAAAACGTCGAATCCCTTTTTCAGAAGCTGGAATCAGTAAAATATAACGTAGTGCGTTGTGCATATGACCATTAGCAATCCCAATTAATTTGGTCAAACCTTCGCCAAAAGCAATTTCATAATTTTCAGGAGTTAAATTTTTCAAATCAAATGGAATGAATATATCTTGTGGCAACCAACAAACTCCTCGTTGTCTATCTTCCCAAATATCTTTAATAATATTAGTCATTTGTAATGCTTGACCAAATGAAATAGATAAATTTTGTAACAATTTCTTATGTTGAGCAATCTGAGGCGAATAATCACAAAATAATTCAGTAAGCATTTCACCAACAACTCCAGCCACATAATAACAATAGCGATCCATTTCCTCTATATCTTTCAATCCATTAAGACTACTACTTTGTTGAAAGTCTGCCATACCAGTAGCCATAATCTTTACACATTGGTACAGAGCATTACGCTGTTGTGGAGTAAAAGTATGAGTGAGTCTAATTACACTAGCTAAATTAGCAATTAAATTTCTTTCGGTTTCTAACGTGTTATTGGATAATAATGGATATAAAGCTTGGCTTAATAAATCAGGATCAGAATCACCAGCAACTACATGGGTAAATTCTTGAGAAAACTTCCTTTTTTGGATAGGTGTTAAATTAGATTCATCTTCTATTGTATCGGCAATTCTGCATAGTAAATAACCATTGCTAACCACTTTACATAAATTAGGTGGTAGCTGTGGAATAGTTAAAGCAAAGGTACGAGATACTCCAGGTAAAATATAATTTTGATAAGCTTCATCACTGTTGAATTGAGTCATTAGGTTTTTAAGGTTATATTAAAAATAGTTGCTCGCCTAGTTCTTACTCACAATTAATTGGAATCTGAAAATCCTTATTCTGCCATATTTTGGATTATAATGCTAGTTTTTATTAGTTTAATATATCATTATATATTTGATTGAATAGATTAAAACACATATTTTTATATATCAAAGGTAGATGAACAAGGGTAAATTAGGATTAATTTTACTCTTATCTAAATTATATGTGTACTTCAGTAATTAACAAAATACCAAACACCTACTTGCACGAACACAATAGCCCAATAAATTGATCAGAATGGTTCTTTCACTGTCTTGTATCGAAAATGCCATTGGGCTACTAAAGCAAATGGAGAACTTTCTATGAATGCGAGACCATGAAGAATCAGTTCAGTAATTCGTGATTTACGTAATTTCTTAGAACTCGCAACTGTTTTATCATAGCCATACATTATAAAAGTTGTTAAATTTACAGCAATAAGGTACGCTAAAAAAATGTGCATTTCACCTAAGTATAGGTAAATAGTGACTGTAAAAATTATAACAGCCGAAACAATTCCAAAAGACCAGTATGTTGATATTCATATATGCCTGCAATATCTAATAATTCACCATCAATAGCACAAGAACCTTCATAATCTAATTCTGAATGAGTTACACAAGCACGGTAAAGCTTGGCTTTTAATAGAGTACATTGCATAAAATATCCTATAATATTGAGAATGAACTATAATACCATAATAATAATTCATTAGCATAATTAAACATATATATAAAATATATTAATTTATATTACATTTAGTTTCATAATTTCACTAAATTGATATTTGGGATTATGGTTTGTTGGTTTGTGGATTTTATGGGGTTGGGTATTTTGGTGGATTTCCGCTTCGCTTCTATCCACACTACAATTTATATTTTTATTGATTTATTGATTTATTGTTTGTTGGAATGATGAATATTTCCAGTCTATTGGATGTGTTACATAGCCATGTTTTACTGGATTGTAATGAGTATAGTCAATATGTTGTAGATAGTCTTGTTCGTTGAGAATGGTGTGTTCCCAGAATCGGCGTTGCCAAATACCTCGTTCTCCTCTTTTGAATCGGTTTAATGAACGTTGTTCGGTTGGTGGTAATTGGTAGGAAAATTTTGATTTAATTTGTCGCCATCGCATGGAGTAATTGGAATCGTTAGATGGTAAGGTTAAAACGCAATGTAGATGGTCGGGTAAAATGACAATTGCATCAATTTTAAATGGATGAGCTTGCATAACTTCACGGAAAGCTTTGCGTAGGAATTCAATATTATCTGTTAATAAATTTGATTTCCGATCAGCAATAACAACCGTAAAAAAATAACATCCACCCTCAACCCGAAATCGACGATAATTAGACATTTTCTTCTCCAAATATTATGGGACACCACAACAATTAAACCAATAAAAAAATGTAAATGCAAATGTAGGGTGGATAGAAGCGAAGCGGAAATCCACCAAATAACACTACCCGATAATTAATACCAATTGGTTCACCATTACCATCTTCCCAATGTTCGACATTATGATAAAGTAAATTGTCAGGTAAAATAAATTCTATTGTCAGTTGATTGTGATTAATTTGCCAATTATCAATAATATCTAATATTTCTTCAAGTAATTTTGGTATTTCATTTAGTTTAGTTGCTTCATTTTTTTCATAAATGTTTTCGCTATTCTTTGAGGAGATAAATAACCACGCTTGAACTTTATATTTATTATTGTTTGGTTCTAAATCAATCAGCAAATATGGTGAAATTTTGTTGGCTACCTGTTGTGAATTTTCCGCATATTCAGGTTTAGGAATAATTTGTGGGATAAGTTTTGAGTAATTGATTCCTTTGAAAACTTTATTATGAGCATATTCAAAAGCTTTGCAATAATCAAAAATACTTATTTTTTCCAAAGCTTGATAAAACCGTTTAGTAAATTCTATTGCATCAGAATCCTTAATTTTATCTTGCATACCAATAGTACAATTAATATACTTAGAAATGGTTGTAGCTGGTATTATGGAATAACAAGCACTCAAAAATAAACATTCAATATTTTGAGAATATTTTTTTAATATATCAACTAATTCTTCAGTTGTTCTTAAATCTTTTCTACCATTACCATTCTCAAATATAAGACTATTTTTTTTACCATGCCCAATAAAATGCACAATATTTGGCTCATAAAAAAATAAATCATCACAAAATTTTTCAAACGTAGTTACCAATTCACATTCTATAGAGAAATTAGCACTTCCCTTAAAAATATTTTTAATTTCTTCCAATTCAGTATTAGAACGAATACCAACAATATTAGTAGGATTAGTAACAAATATTAAAATTTTTTTAGGCATGGTATTAAATTTAACTAGATGTTTCAGGACTACAAAAATGATCAAGACCTAATTTAACGATATAGAATAAAAAAGGTACTAACATTGCTGTTGGATACATTTTTTCATTAATTAAATAACCTAAAATAATTGCAAATGAGCCGTTTACAAAAGCATTTTCGAAAGCTTGATTGCAGATAACTTTACGTAATTCATTACCCATTTTTTCAAAATCAACCCAATCATCGTCATCACGGTATGGATTATCCATACTCACAATAATACCCATAGCTTCATCTAAATTTCCATCACAGTTTTTAACTATATCAATAGCCTCTAACGCTTCATCATTATCCTGCAATGCAGCCCGGAATTTACTAATTTCTTCTTGAGTAATAGTAGTCATAATATTTTCACTTGTTAGTATTTTAATTAATTATATTTAATAAGTTAAATAATATCAACTATATCAAGATAAGGAAAGGTAAAATGTATAAACGAAGAGTCATACAATATATAACAAAAATAATATAAAAAGGTTATGGAATTTTAAAGTAAAAAAATAACTCGCAAGGTGTATAGGGCGTGTCATCAATTAGAAATCAGAAAATAAAGATATGATAAAGTATACAAAATTATAAAGAAATGGAAAGAAGATACAGATATAATTGTTACTTGCTATGATAAACGTTCTTTTTACTTTTCGAGAACTATTTATTTGGTAGCTTCTGTTATACTATTTGCTTAGGTTTTTTACCTTTTTTTATTTGATGACACACCCTAATTTCTTTTTACACAACCTTAATTATGTTATATTTATATATGCTTGAAAATTAAACTATAATTCATTTTATATAAATAGTTCTAATTTAAAGTACATTTACTAAAAATTATCATTAAATTATATTTAACATGAAAGTGAATAATATTTCTAATATCACTAACGAATTCACCTTAAAACCATCAGATAATAAACGTTTGGCCAATTTATGTGGCAAATGTGATGAGCATTTACGGCAACTTGAAAATCGTTTTGATATAAAAATTAACAACCGTGGTCATTATTTTAGCATTATTGGTCTCAATAACGTAGTCCAAAATGTTACTAAAATTATTAAACAACTTTACAATACCAATGATACATTAGAACCAGCTAATATTAATTTGATTACTCAAGAATCTAATGTTGAACTTATTGCTACTACAGATAATACTGATGAATTTTCAATCAAAATTCGTACTAGTCGTAGTGTAATTAAACCAAAGGGAATTAATCAAAATAATTATATTAATAATATAGTTAAAAATGATATTAATTTCGGTATAGGACCAGCTGGAACTGGCAAAACTTATCTAGCTGTTGCTTGTGCGGTAGATGCTTTGGACCAAGAATTAATTCGTCGGTTAATATTAGTACGTCCGGCAGTTGAAGCTGGAGAAAAATTAGGTTTTTTACCTGGTGATTTAGCTCAAAAAGTTGATCCATATCTACGCCCATTGTATGATGCGTTATATGAAATGTTAGGTTTTGAAAGAGTTATAAAATTGATTGAACGGCAAGTTATTGAGATAGCACCTTTAGCTTATATGCGTGGTCGAACTTTGAATGATTCATTTATCATCCTTGATGAGGCTCAAAATACAACGACAGAACAAATGAAAATGTTTTTGACTCGAATTGGTTTTGGTTCTACTGCAATTATAACTGGAGATATTACTCAAATAGATTTACCTAAAAATAATCAATCTGGATTAAAGCATATTATTGATATACTTAAAAATATCGAAGGAATTAGCTTTACCTTTTTTAACTCTAAAGATGTTGTTCGCCATCCTATAGTAGCTCGTATTATCAATGCCTATGAACAAGCTGAACGGAATAAATAATGGGAGCAACAATAGACTTACAATGTGCCAGCAATGAATCTGATTTACCAGAGCAAAAAATTTTGACTAAATGGGTTGATGCTGTTTTAGAATATAATTCTGACAGTGATAAGGAATTAACCATACGTTTAGTTGATATACCAGAATCTCAGCAATTAAATTTAACCTGGCGACAACGTGACTGTCCCACCAATGTTTTATCTTTCCCATTTGAATGTCCACCAGAAGTTAACTTGCCATTGTTGGGAGATATTATAATTTGTGTTCCATTGGTTGCTACTGAGGCTATAGAACAAAATAAATCTTTAGAAGATCATTGGGCACATTTGGTTATACATGGAACTTTGCATTTATTAGGATATGATCATATTGAGGAACAACCAGCCAAAATAATGGAAGATATAGAAATTAACATTCTACAAAAATTAGGTTATTCAAATCCATATCATCTCATAGACCAATCATGACTTTCATCAAAAATTGGTGGTATCGGGTAAGAAAAAATTTTTCTGTTGAACCTCGCACTAAAGAACAATTATTAAATTCACTCCACAATGCAAAAAAACAGAATTTATTCAATGCTGAAACTTTAGGAATGATTGAAGGTGCATTACAAGTATCCGAACAACATGTACGTGATGTAATGATTCCTAGATCGCATATGGTAGTTTTAGAGTTACATGATCATCCAGAAAATTTAGTAAAAATTATTGTTGAATCTGGTCATTCACGTTTTCCAGTAATAATGGATAATCGTGATGATATACAAGGAATTTTTTTAGCTAAAGACTTATTAGATTATTATGCTAATAGTGCAGAATCTCAGTTTGATATGCGAGACTTAATGCGACCAGCGATATTTATTCCTGAAAGTAAACGTCTTAATGTACTATTGCGAGAATTTCGTGCTAGCCGTAATCACATGGCAATTATTGTTGATGAATATAGTGGAGTAGCTGGTTTAGTTACCATTGAAGACGTGATTGAACAAATTATAGGAGATATTGATGATGAACATGATATAGATGATAAGGTTTTTATTAGTCATCGTAAAGATGGTTCTTGTATAATACGTGCTTTAACTCCTATTGCAGAATTTAATGAGTATTTTAAAACCAATTTTAGTAATGAAGAATTTGATACAATTAGTGGTTTACTTTTACAAGCCTTTGGATATTTGCCAAAACGTGGTGAAAAAATAGAACTTGACAAATTTAAATTTGAAGTAATAAGAGCTGATAATAGGCGTATTAATTTATTGCGAGTTAAAACCTGATGATAATTTAATTTACCATCAACATAATGGTGAAGTTACCGCCTAAACGTAACATGGAAGCTTCGCCTAAATTGCAATCGTGTATTCATACAGTAGCAACATTTAAGGATTACTTAACTAAAAACTTTACATTTCTAAAACTAGCTCTTGGAATTTTTTCTCCAAATCTAATCTCTTCAGGGATTTTAGCAAATAACCTACTTTTATCTATCCCTTTGTCAATTAACCAATTAATTATTGTTAAAGATCGTTTTTGACTTAATTGCTGATTAAGTTCTTCCGTATCAACACCATCAGTATTACCAATTATATGCAATTGTATAATTTTATTAAATTTATCATCTAATATAAATATTCTTTTTATATCATTATATAATTGCTGTAATTTCGATTCCTGTCCAGATAAAAATCCAATTCCATCAGAAAAATAGATTATAGTTTTTTCAATATTTTTGGATAATATAGCAATTTCAGATTCAGCATTGATCAGTTTATCCATATTGATACTAGCAAAATATTGTAAGTTTTCTAATTTTTGGTGTAATGTTTGGAAAGTATTATTATTGACATAACCATCAATCAATAAAATTTCATCTTTTACTATCAAGTTAACATTATCTATATTAGCTAAAACCTGTTGAACTTTATCTAATAAAAATTCATCTGTATTTACCAAATCTTTAGTTTCCAGTTCATTAACCCCAGCTATTGTAGGAGCATTAATGACAGCTTTATCTATCCAGCTTTTATGAGCATGACCAGTTAAATATAGTTTATTTTTTACAACTTGTAATTTTATTGTTGCTGGTGGATTTAAGCGTAATTTAGCTCTTTTTTCTATAAACTGTTGGGTTAAATCTTGATAAGGAGTAAATTTTAAAATTACATCATCAATATTCATTTTATTAGCAATTTCTTGCGGTTGGTCAGCTAATGGATCTAACATTCCAGTTATTACTAATTGTTCGTTATCAATATTACTGGATACTACCATAACTCCTGGAGTTTTATTTAAAGTTTTTAAATATTCATTAAATTTAGCCCGAATATTTATTAACTTATCAATAATTACTTTATCTATTCCTGCTATTAGTCGTATATTATTTTTTACATTAGTTATCCAATCTTGCTCAGCATGACCAATTATATGCAGAATATTATCTTTTAGAGATATTGTTACACTATCTGGTGGTTGTAACCAACGTATTAATCTTTGTAAAACAAACTGTTCAGATAAATCTTGATATGCAGTACCATTAAAAACTATTTCCTCAGAAGTTAAGTCAAACTGTTTAGCTATTTGCAATGGTTTCTCAGCTAGTGGGTCTTGCATACCGTATATAACTAATTTACCAGATTGCTTTACAGTAGAAATAACAACGATACCTGGAGTTTTATCCAACATATTAATATAATTCTTTAAACGTTGTTGATAAAGATAATTCCAATATCCATAACTACCAATTAATAGTATAATAACCAGTACGATAGATCCAAATTTTATCAATTGAGAACGCGATTCATTAGGTTCTAATTTTTTTTCAGTTTGAATAGTTTTTTGCAATATACTGCGGCATAGTTCTAATTCTTGAGAATCACCAGAAAAATTCTGGAGTAGTGAGCCATACAGTGCATGTATTGATTCGAGTGAATTTTGCATAATGTTCCTAAAACTTAAAGGAGCATTACCACGAATAACACAAGCTAAAACTGCATAAGGCCCATGTTCTAGCCAAACTGTACGATCTCCAACTTCCACTACATTAAGATTTTTTTTATCATTCGTATCATCACCAACAAAGGAATCTCTAACAAAGTCTTGAATAGCCGTGAACATAGCTGATACAGCGTCACTGTCACCAACATCTATATTATCCTGATGCAAATGCTGAATCAATAAACCAGTTTCAGAATGAATTAGAAATACCTGTTCGATTTTAAATATAAGTGTATTTTGCAACACTATATCGGAAAAAGACTGGCCAGTACGTAAAGCTTGCAACCGCCATATTAATCCTTTGGGAGATAAGCTCTCTTCTAATGAATTATTGATACGTTGAACGATAGCTTTCAAAGATTCATTGATAGATTTACGAATAGCTGGTCCCATAATTGGGAATAAGGCATCAGCAAATTTATTAGCATCTTGTTTAATAGAATGTTGGATACACTCTTCTACAGGAATCTGGAGAGACTCTGATAAGGCTGGATTAGAGCTAGACTGTAAAATAATAGCAGGTAATATATTGGCTAAATCTTCTATTTTTAATTGAGAATCTTGGAGCTGTTTTAATAATTTATTATGCTGTATTAATATTGGTTCGTTTTTAGACTTATAACTTTCAAGAGCATTAGTTTGATTACATTCATTTTCTTTGCCTTGTGTAGCTATCTGAATAACATTAGTTTGTAATTTTTTAAATATTTTTTGAACTTGATTGCTTAATGCACGATATTTAACCCGTTGGTCTTTCTTAGTCTCTTTGCTTAAGTTATCCAGATGTTTAGTTAAATTATCTAACTTTAAATGGTGATTAAGCTGTACTTGATCTAATTTATCAAGATAAGTTTCTAATTCAGTTAATTGGGTATTTAAAGCTGTTTGAGTTATTTTTAATTGTTGAATACTTAACTGTTTAACTTCATCAAGATATTGTTTTTGTCGCTCAATTTGTTTATTTTGGTTAACATTAACCAGTTCGTAATCATGTAATTGGCGGGTTAGATTTTTTAATTGAGTTTGCTGTTCTTTTAAAGCCAGTTTAATTGGTTTTGTTGCATTATTTGTAACTTTATTTACTAAAATTTTTTCAGCTGGTAACAAGGCATTTACATAACTATTCGGATCCTTATGCATTGCCTGTTTAACACAACTTTCTACAGAAGTACTTAAAGCATCGATAAAACTACTCTGATTTTGTAGAGAAAGAACTACCTCTGGTAAAACTTCCGCAAGTTCTTGACTACGTTGTTTAATATTATTAAAACGATATTCTAAATCGGTTAAACGCTTATTCTCTCCCCCACTAGTTAGTAAAGAATTTAACTGTTCTAATTCGTTCATGTTTTATAGGTCAGAATGTAACAATTGATAATTTAGTAATAATAGACATATTTCCTAAATAAGGAAAATAGCTAAGTATGATTGTATTAACGACGTGAAATTGACCAAAGCTATACAGTTAATTACGGACTTTATGTAGGATGTAATGAGTTTACGAATTACATATTT
>DAOUSL010000256.1 GCA_030627235.1 Thioploca sp. | reverse complement strand
CCAAAATGTGCGTAAGTGTTCTGTTAGACAATTTGTCAGAGACACCATCAGAAAATATTATTCAATAACTAATTGAAAATTAATAATTTTCCTTAAGTTGATGCCTATGGGGTAAGTGAAATGCTTGCCTACTATTTTGAATTATAAGGAGTAAGCCGTATGTTTACTGATATATTTGTGCCATTAGGATTTTGGAGTAATTGGTTACCTTTATTGTTTATTATTTTTATCTCTTCCGCTATGAGTGCATTGATTACCATTAGTTTTATGCTATGGCGTGAACATTATAAACAATTAGAAAAAAACAAATTAATAGTGACTCTTGAATAATATGAAAATAAAATTTATCAAGAGTTAGAAAAGGATGAATCAACATTAGATATTGAACAGCATGAATTTGTCAATAAAATGTTCTATAATGCTATTAAAGCTGGAGTATCTAGTTTACACTTTGAACCATATAAAAAATTTTATCGGGTACGTTTTCGTATTAATGGTATATTACAAATTGTTGCTGAACTACCAATAAGTTTAGCTCGTGTAATTGCAGCCCGTATAAAAGTTATATCATGCTTGGATGTTTCTGAACGCTGTGTACCTCAAGATAGTTTTATTAGACTTAAAATAGCAGAAGATAAAAAGAGTGATTTTCAAGTTAGCACTTGTCCTACTTTATTGGGGCGAAAAGATTGTCATCAAAACAGTTAATTATCCAACCATACAACCTGATATTGATAAACTAGGTTTTGAGGAAAAACAAAAGTATTTGTATCTTGAAGTTCTTACAAATTCTAGTGGAATAATTTTAGCCACTGGACCACACGGATGTGGTAAAGCAATTACTCTTTATGCAGGACTTAATATTCTCAACAAAGAAAATGTTAATATTTATACAGTTGAAAACCTGATAGAAATAATTTTCCCCGGTGTTAATCAGGTGCAAGCTGATTAAAAAACTGGGATGATTTTTGATAAAGCTTTGAAAACATTTTTACGGCAAGATCCGGATATTATTTTAGTTGGTGAAATATGTGACAAAACTACTGCTGATATTGCTATAAAAGCTGCTAACAGGCACTTAGTTATGTCAGCATTATATACTAATGATGCACCTCAAGCTTTAACTTGTTTAATTGATATGGGAATTAGTCCATTTGAAGTTGCTAATGGAATTAAACTTATCATAGCACAACGATTAGTCCGTTGTTTATGCGATTGCAAAATAGAACAAAATCTTCCTGAAGTACTTCTACTCAAATAAGGATTTAAAAAAGAAGAAATTTCTGAACTTAAACTTTATACTGCTAAACAAGGTGGGTGTGATAAATGTGACCATTTTGGATATAAAGGACGTACTTGCATATTTCAAGTCATGCCAATTTCAGAAGAGATGAAACACTTAATTATAGAAAGAGCTAATTACATCGTATTGGCAGAACAAGCTCGTTGTGAAGGTATTATGGATCTACGGGAAGCAGGACTTATAAAAGTAAGAAAAGGTATAACTTCTTTGGCAGAATTGGATCGTGTAATTACACAGTAATTTCTCAATTCAGGACTACCATATTTTTAACTATTGATTATCTGGTAAATTCACATTTGGAGTTTGATTTTTTAATATTATTCAGGATATCTTTTTTATCAATGCGTAAGTTCTATAAGTATTAAATATTAATTTTCCAAATATTATGTTAAGTTATAAACTATAAAATGGATAATTTAAGAGTTTGAGAACAAATTTTGCTTTCAAGTTAATAAATATTATTTTAAAAACTAATAATCACCTTATCCTATACAAATATATGAGAAAAAAATATATGGATGATATAGATACTCAAAATATTGAATTACAACTTTTATTACAAGCTATTTATCTTAAATATGGTTATGATTTTAGAAATTATGCAAAAGCTTCAATAAAGAGACGAGTACAACATCGGCTAACTAAAGATGGATTTGAAAGCATATCCGCTATGCAAAATAAGGTCTTGTATGAAGTATCTTTTTTTGAAACCTTATTGCTAGATTTATCTATTAATGTCACTGAAATGTTCCGTGATCCAAAATTTTATTTAGCATTACGCAAAGTTATTATTCCACATCTAAAAAAATATCCATTTCTAAAAATATGGCATGCTGGCTGTTCTTCTGGTGAAGAAGTTTATTCAATGGCTATCATTTTGAAAGAAGAAGGTTTGTATGATCGTACTCAAATTTATGCTACAGATATGAATGAAATAGTATTAAAACAAGCGAAAAATGGAATTTTCAATATCAGCCGTTTAAAACAATATACTGCTAATTATCAAAAAGCTGGTGGTCAAGAATCTTTTTCTGATTATTATATAGCTCATTATGATCATGCCGTTATGTCTAAATCATTGAAAGAAAACATTCTTTTTTCCGATCATAATTTAGCTACTGATGGAGTATTTGGAGAAATGAATCTAATTATGTGCAGAAATGTGTTAATTTATTTTAATCGTGATTTACAAAATCGAGTATTAGGATTATTTTCTGATAGTCTTCCTAATGATGGCACTCTATGTCTTGGTTCTAAAGAAAGTATTCGATTTTCTGCTTTTTCTAATAGTTTTGAAGATATTGTGCGAGAAGAGAAAATTTATCGTAAAATTAACACAGATAAATTAACTAAATGAATAATACAGAATTTGAAGCAATAGTTATAGGTTCTTCAGCTGGTGGAATAAAAGCATTAAGTTCAGTGTTGTCAGCTTTACCAAGCGATTTTCCATTGCCTATTATAATAGTGCAACATTTACATCCTCAATCGGATAGTTATTTGGCTAAAATTTTGGAATCTAAAAGCAAATTAAAAGTTAAACAAGCTGATGAAAAAGAGACTATTGCTGATGGAATGGTATATATTGCTCCTCCTAATTATCACTTATTGATAGAAGATGATCGGAGTTTTTCTTTATCAATAGAAGGTCCGGTTAATTTTGCTCGTCCTTCGATAGATGTGTTATTTGAAACTGCTATTTATGGCTATCGAGATAAGATTATTGCAATTATTTTGACTGGTGCTAACCATGATGGTGGGTTTGGAGTTAAAAAAATTAAACAAAGTGGAGGTTATATAATAGTTCAAACTCCTGAATCCGCAGAAGCAGACGCTATGCCCAAAGCAGCTATTGCGGCCACTGATGTAGATAAAATTTTACCATTAGAGCAAATAGGTCAATTTTTATTACAACTAGTTAATAGTTCTATTAAAAAACGGTTTGCCAAACCTAGATATCAACCAGGTAGATTTTCTCATTGATAATATTTGTAATATAGAATTTTTTAATTGGATAAACTCCAGCAATATAAGTAATTTATTCTGAATTTAATCTCGTGTTACCGAAATTTTTTTTAGTCTTATTTCTCTATTTGTTTTAAGTTCATCAATTATAAATTTGTTATTACTAGATTTTTTAATACATATTTTTTCTTCAGCAGATAATTGCTTTTCATCATGTTTATTAATAATAAATATTCTTCTTCTTTAATGATTTCTAATTGGTTTAATCCATTTAATTCTTCTTGAGTGATTAAGGGATCAAGGGTTTGAAAATGCTCAAGTGAAAGTGGATTACCATCTAACTTGCCATAGGCACTCTTCCTTCGATTTCTTAGTAAATATAACAGATATTGTTTTGCAGTTGTATCAATGATATCCCATGAATGAATAGTTGTATGACCATTGCGGAGATCATTAAATAGAAAATAGTGATTAAAGCCATTTTTACTTGATAAACTCATAGAGTTAACAGAAATAAAGTTGCTAAACAAATCTCTTTGTAAGGGTTTTTCTGAAATATTAAAATCAGATATCTCAATATCTAAAATATCATTCAGT
>DAOUSL010000122.1 GCA_030627235.1 Thioploca sp. | reverse complement strand
AGGAACAGTTGGTTGTATACTATCATTATATTATTTTTCTTGGTGGCCTCTTATTGTACTTATTTTACTAGTTTTTATTTTGGATTTGATTTTGAAAAAATTTAAATAGTTGGAGGTAACCATAGCTCGTAGGCTGGGCTGACGAAAGGAAGCCGGGTAGGGTGTGCAACACGTTTTATCGTTGCCCACCATATTTGACTGATTCCTCTGGACAGGTAACGGAAAGCTTCCAATATTCTCCTTACGGTCTATTATTAAGCGGTGATTCCTCCAAAACTTCATTCCTATTCAATGGCATGTATGGAGTTATGACTGATTCCAATAACCTCTACTACATGCGTGCTAGATACTATTCTCCTGAA
Organism: Thioploca sp.; assembly: GCA_030627235.1. GTDB lineage: Bacteria > Pseudomonadota > Gammaproteobacteria > Beggiatoales > Beggiatoaceae > DRQV01. The sequence continues at coordinate 12,833 of DAOUSL010000122.1, read as the reverse complement.
ATTAAACGGTTTATTAATCAGGATATTTTGCTTGGGGATATTTTTGAGGGACAGACGCTTAATCGGTATGCTTTTGTTACTGGGAAACCGGTTTCGTTGATTGATCCGTTTGGGTTTGGTGGAGATATACCTTTCTATGAGGAAGATAAAAGAGTAGGTTATTTAAATTTTCTCTTAGAATTTTACTTTTTTACAGGGGATGCACTTAGTTTTAGTTGTTCTCTTGTAAATTCACCAATTCCAACAGCACCACCAAATGTTGATGTTGATGAAAACATGAATGCTGCTAGAAAATGTTGGAATCCTATATGGTTTTACAATCAAGTAAGAAATAAAGGTCCTTGGGATTATAAACAACTGAAAAATGGTCCATATGAAAATTTTGGCAATTTTAACTTTGGTGTTACAGGATGTGCTTTTGGATTTCCATCTGAAATTCTTTTACGTGGTGCAGGTTGGGCTCAACAAAGAGCTGGAACTTCAAAAAAGAAATTTGGTAATTGGTGGGATGAACCTCCATATGGTGATACTCCAAAAGATCAAGAAATGATTCAAAGAGGAATTCAATACTGTAAATGCGGATACTAATGTTCAAAACTATCTTAGTTCCAATAATTAAAATATTCCATCTCTTTTTACTTGTGATAGTAATGATGGAAATTATGGGTTGTGAACCTGTCGTTGGTCGTGATGAAATTACCCGTATCTCTTCTCCTGATTTTATAGTAGACGCTGTTCTTATTCGAACTAATGCAGGTGCTACCACCTCTTTTGGATTTGAAATATATATTGTTAGAACTGGTGATATACCAACAGAAGCTGATCTCTTATTTAGGGGAGATAAGATGGAAGGATTAAAACTTCGATGGGTACAATCAAAGTTACTAACAATTCAATATGAACAAGGGCAAATTTTTCATTTTAGTAATTTTTGGAGTTCTAGGGATATTCAATATTTTAAGTATGAAGTTGAAGTTCTTCTTATTAAGAAATTATAGTTTAGCAATCAAACGTTAAAATATTAATTCAGGGTGTACTATGCACCCTTTTTTTATGCCTATAGTTTAGGTTTGATTGGTCAGGAGATTGATGGTGAGTATACAAGCTATCATTTTGATTATCGTGGTAGTACCGTTGCTTTGACTGATTCTTCTGGACAGATTGTTGAACAATATCAATATTCTCCGTATGGCCTATTACTAAGTGGTGATTCCTCCAAAACTCCATTTTTATTCAATGGTAAATATGGAGTTATGACTGATGCCAATAACCTTTACTACATGCGAGCTAGGTTTTATAGCCCTGAAATTAAACGGTTTATTAATCAGGATATTTTGCTTGGGGATGTTTTTGAGGGGCAGACGCTTAATCGGTATGCTTTTGTTACTGGAAGGCCTATTTCGTTTGTTGATCCGTTTGGACTTGATGGTATGCCTATAGGAATGTTTCCCTTAGACTGGAGAGCATTATTTTATTTTCCTATTATCAAGGATGCAGGGCCGAATGAAGTTTATCTATGTAAACGAACAATCGCTATTTCTTGGCTTCCAAATGGATTAACTTATGTTATACCAAGACATCATTGGCTCTTAACAGAGAAATATGAGTCAGGAATGGGAGCAGATTGTCCAATACCGGGACAAGGTTGTTCAGATATTCCATATACACCTACTCAAACAAAGGAACACAATGGTCAATCACAACAATCAAACGCTTATTGTCAATTAATAGAAGATGTTAATGTAGAATGCGTTAATAGATTGATTGAACCGGGAAATCCTACTGGTTTATGGACTATCTTCAATCAATGTCAGACTTTTGCTGATTCTGTATTAACAGAATGTAGTACTGTGGAGCCGAGTAGGGTGTGCAACACGTTTTATCGTTGCCCACCATATTTGACTGATTCATCTGGACAGATAACTGAAAGCTTCCAATATTCTCCTTATGGCCTATTATTAAGTGGTGATTCTTCCAAAACTCCATTTCTATTTAATGGCAAATATGGAGTTATGACTGATTCCAATAACCTTTACTACATGCGAGCTAGGTTCTATAGCCCTGAAATTAAACGGTTTGTTAATCAGGATATTTTGTTAGGTGGTATTGGAAAAGGGCAGACGTTGAATCGGTATGCTTTTGTTACTGGGAAACCTGTTTCGTTAATTGATCCATTTGGATTTGGTGGACATACTCCTGGTGGTCCATATCATCGAGATGAAGTTAAAAAGAAATGTACTAAAGATGATACTTGTCCACAATTAAAGGCTAAAATGTGGATATTTCAACGTATGATTAATTCTCATCAGGGATGGGATAATCATTTGCCTCCTCCACGTGGTGGAGATCGTCATAAAGATGAAATTGGCAAATTATGGAGAGGATGGACAAGATGTCAAAGTCTTTATTACTCTAAAGGTTGTGGAGGAGCACCATTATTTAATCCGGTTCCTAATCCTTCAGAAAATGTAAAAAAGAATACCGTTTGTTTTACGGGAATAGCTGCTTATTTAATTTGGAATTTGAAAGGATGTGTTTTTGGTCCAGCAGGATGTGCAGTTGATCTAATGACTCCTGGTTTTTAATTTAATTACAATATTAACAGAGTTTTATTCATCAAATATTTTGGTGAAAAAACTCTTTTTTTATACATATTTATGAAAAATAATGATATTTATAAGCTTCATGAAATTGAAGTGATGTTCATGGAAAGAAGTGAAATACAAGACAATAAAACTGAAATTCCTAGAGAAAAAATTAATGAATGGATGCAAAATAATAATATAGAGGTATTAGGTGCTGTATTCCATCTTTTGACAGATAGTAGATATTATCCTTGTATTGTTCCACCGTTATCAGTAAAAGATTATCACCCTTTTATGATGCATTTTTACAAACGTTGTTTATTAGAAGACCCAGATGGTGAATGGTCTTATTCAAATTATGAGGCTGGATGGAGTCTCGTTGAATGGTTTAAAGGATTATGGTATGATCATGATGTTCCTCGTAAAATGCTAGACGATCTTAAAAAATGGTTAGCTAAACTTTATATAAATGGTGATGAAGAATTACGTATTTGTATTGTAAATGCTACTTTAGAACATTTGTTAGAAAAAAAAGATATTGCAAAATATTTTGCTGACTGGAAAAAAGATCCAATTCTTAAAATAGCTTATTCTGAAGCTATGCTATGGTCAAACCCACCAAAAAAAAGCAATAATCCATAATCAGAATCGATCAGTTCAGGGGATGTGGTTTTATTCCTAATGATGCGGAAAATCAACGAATTGGAGTTAATCAAACTCAATATGTGGTTAATTCGCAACCTGCATTAAGCCAAGTTCTTGTTAAAGAAGAAAATGGCCAGAAAACTTTTTATGTCTATGGTTTGGGTTTGATTGGTCAGGAAGTTAATGGTGAATACACTAGCTATCATTTTGATTTCCGTGGTAGTACTGTTGCTTTGACTGACAAAAATGCTCAAATTGTTGAAGAATATCAATATTCTCCTTATGGCCTATTACTAAGTGGCGATTCTTCCAAAACTCCATTTCTGTTTAATGGTAAATATGGAGTTATGACTGATTCCAATAACCTTTATTACATGCGAGCTAGGTTTTATAGTCCTGAAATTAAACGGTTTATTAATCAGGATATTTTGCTTGGTGGTATTGGTGATGGGCAGACGTTGAATCGGTATGCTTACGTGACTGGTAAACCGATTATTTTTGTTGATCCGTTTGGATTAGTGCCTATACCTCCTGATTATATATGGGATACTCCTATTATAATATATGATATTTATTATGGAATTACTACTGGAGATTGGATACCATTAGGCATTGATTTTCCCTTAGCCGTAGCTCCAGGTGTGTTTGCTGGTGCTGGAATGCTTTCATATGATATTAAAGCTGTAAAACCGATGTCCTTATCTGAAGCAAAACAACTGATATCTATGTGGGATAAAGCCAGTTACAATAATATTTCTCATAGCATAAGAGATCATGCAGATCGCCATGGTTTTGGTGTTGAATTCGCAAAATATTTGCGAAAAGCTGCGAATTTTAACAAAAAAGATGCCCATAAAACACTCTTAGATAATGGAGCAACTCGTTGGAATCGAAAAAATGGTGAATATATAATTGAAAGAAATGGAAAAATTGTATCCTATGGAGTCAATTAATGAATGAAGCTAATAGCAAAGTATTAAAAATATTGGGTAATTTTGTGAATTCAACATATCAAAACTGTGCTTCTGAAAGAACAAAGTTACATAAAACAGAATGGGAACATGGTAATAATTTACCTTCTATACTTGGAGAAATTGAAGTAAAAGCAGGTACAATAATTGGAATATCTCAATGCTTTAATAAAGAAGAACCAAAACAAATAGAAAGATTAATTAAAGAATTAAATTCTTGCTCTATTTATGATTTAGAAATTGTGCTTGATTGGATTATAAAAGATTCCAATCAATATCCTAAATATTTAACTCATATACAAGCTATTGAAAATCTTCGCATAGGTACATTGTTTTTTTTCAAAAAAACTCGTAAGCCGTATACAAAACACATGTAATTTGTAGGGTGCATAAGCGGTAGCGTCATGCACCTTTCAATAATTATTCTTATTAAATATGTTTTGGTGTATGACACTTCGTTTATACACCTTACGAGTTTGCTCAATTGCATGGAATTTATATTTTAGCCGAAAATGAAAATGGTTTGATATTAGTTGATATGCACGCTGCTCATGAACGAATTACCTATGAAAAACTAAAACTTGCTTGGAAATTGCAAGATGTAAATGCTCAAGTTTTACTAGTTCCAATTACTATTACAGTTAGTGAAAATGAAGCAGAACAAACTGAACAACATTTGGAATTATTTGAAAAATTGGGTTTTGAAATCAGTAGAACTGGATTAGAAGCATTAGCTATACGTCAAGTTCCTACTTTATTGGCTGATTCCGATATCGCTAAATTGATTCGTGATGTACTAGCAGATTTATCACAATTTGGAACTAGTTCTCGATTGCAAGAACATGAATTAGAAATTTTAGCTACTTCTGCGTGCCATAATTCAGTACGAGCTAATCGTCATTTAACAATTAATGAAATGAATAATTTATTGCGAGACATGGAAAAGACCGAACGTAGCAATCAATGTAATCACGGTCGACCAACTTGGATAGAATTAGAGTTGAAAGAATTAGATAACTTATTTTTACGTGGTAGATAATACCAATACCTTCGCCAATGGTTGTTTCGGGAATGGAACATAGTGGATTTCCCGAAATCTAAGTAACAACGTGAAATTGACCAAAGCTATACACTTTATGTAGGATGTAATGAGTTTACGAATTACATCTTTCGAGTCGCATTATTGATGCAATTCCCTTCGTTCATTGCATCCTACATTTATTTAACCTTCAAGAGGATTTTTAAAAAATTATGCAATTTGCAATTACAATTTTTATAAGTGCTTTTTTACTATTTCAAGTTCAACCTATTATCGCCAGATATATTTTGCCTTGGTATGGAGGGAGTCCAGCTGTCTGGAGTACTTGTATGCTATTTTTTCAGGTAGGATTACTGGTGGGGTATTCATATGCACATGTGATCAGTAAATATTTAGAAACTAAAAAGCAAATAATTCTTCATTTTACCTTACTAGGGCTTTCATTATTACTATTACCTATTACACCAAGTGAAGCGTTAAAACCAGATAGTGTAGATTCTCCAGCAATAGACATAATTTTCCTACTGCTTTCCACTGTCGGTATTCCTTACATGTTGATTTCTTCCACTGGTCCACTTTTGCAACAATGGTTTGCCAAACAATATCCAGATAAATCTCCTTACCGCTTATATTCATTATCTAATATTGGTTCTTTGCTGGCTTTACTAACATATCCTTTTATCATAGAACCTAACTTCGGGCTGAATACTCAAACTATTTTCTGGTCAATTGGTTATGGAATTTTTATTTTGTCCTGTGGCTGGGCTGGAATGGTGTTATACAAATCGGTATCAAATTTACCTCTTACTACAAAACAACCTGAACCTATAGAAGAGCAAAAAATAAATCCGTTAGATCCTCTGCTGTGGGTCGTATTTTCAGCTTGTGGTTCAATTCTATTACTCGCAGCTACTAACTTTGTTTGTCAGGATGTAGCAGTAATACCATTTTTTTGGATACTCCCACTAAGCTTATATTTGCTAACTTTTATCATCGCTTTCGACAGTCCACGTTGGTATATGCGTTGGTTTTGGATTCCAGCTTTGATCTTGATTATTCCAAGAATATTCGGACTGTTAGAAGGACATTATGAATTAGATGATCCTGAATTAATGGAACAGATTATTATTTATTTAGGTGGAATGTTTATAGCGGTCATGGTCTGTCATGGAGAAATGGTACGTTTGAAACCATCTGCTAAACATCTAACTTTTTTCTACTTGATGGTATCGTTAGGCGGAGCAATTGGAGGAATGTTTGTAACCTTTATAGCACCCGAAATTTTCTCCGATTTCTGGGAATGGCCAATTGGACTTGTCCTAGTACTATTATTAGCCGGATTAAGCCTTATACGCAAACCTGGATTTGATGTTCCTAAACTTATCAGTACTAAATTTACTGAGTCAAAACTATCAGTCTGGGTAGTTTCACCTACTTGTGTAGTAATTGTTTTAGTTATAGGAGCTGTATATTTTGGACTAAAAGTTACTGAATTCCAAGATAGTTTTTCGGAGGATGTTTTAGCAAGCAATCGCAATTTCTATGGAGTAATCCGTGTTATTGAAAGTTCCAAAGGTAGGAGCAGGCATCGCTATAAAATGTATCATGGTCAAATCAATCATGGAATACAGTTCCAAAATTCTAAACTGAAACGAAAACCAACTTCTTATTTTTCCATTCATAGTGGGATTGGGTTAGCTATTCGTCGTCATCCTAAACGTCTCAATTACCAAGGTATCCATTTAGGTATTATTGGGTTGGGTTCAGGAACTATTGGAACTTATCTCAAACCAAAAGATAAATTTGTCTATTATGAGATTGACCCAGATGTTGAACGGATTGCAAGAAAATATTTCACCTATTTAAATGATGGTGGTGAACAGATTGATGTAGTTCTTGGTGATGGCAGGATTTCGATGGAAAAAGAGCTTAAAGAACAAGGTTCAAGAAAATTTGATATCTTGGCGATAGATGCTTTTAGTGGAGATGCGATCCCTATTCATTTATTGACTAAAGAAGCATTTGAATTATATTTTCAGCATTTAACAAGTGATGGAGTAATAGCTGTACATATCTCTAATAAGTATGTTGATCTAGAACCTCTCATTTATAATGTAGCAAAAGAATTTAACATGGACAGTGTGCTTGTTGAGGAAAATAGAAATCGTTCTAAAGGTGTTAAAGGTTCTACTTGGGTATTAATTTCTAATAATCAGAAGTTTATGCAACATCCAAGAGTTTTAGCTTATATTGAACCTTGGCCAGCTTCTGCCCAACAAAAAAGAGTTATATGGACAGATGACTATAGCAATCTAGTAGAATTTTTGGATTAAGTTAAGGGCAGACACAATAGGTCTGCCCCTACGCAATATATTTCAATATGGTAGGAGCGAACCTATGTGTTCGCCCTGCTTAACTTAATTATATTTCGGAAGAAAACCTTAATTGACAATCGCTAAAATCACATATGTAATCTTAAGCCAGTTCCATCTTTCCTTATAGTATTGAAACATAAAATTTAAAAATAGGATTATATAAATATGATACGTTATTTATCAATAGCTTGGCTACTAGTATTAATTGCTACTGTCAATGCAAGTGAATTATCTGTTGTTCCAGTTAGTTACAAACAAATTGACCTACAATATGTTGCTGATGGGGTAGTAGAGGCTGTTAATCAAGCCACAATAGCCGCCCAAACTTCTGGCCAAGTTCTAGAAGTCAATTTTGATGTTGATGATTTTGTTAAAAAAGGCATGGTATTAGCTCGTCTTAAAAACATTGAACAAAAATCATCATTGACTCAGGTGAAAGCAAGGGTAGCTGAAGCAAAAGCTTATTTAAAGGCTGCTCAAAAAGAATATAATCGGATTAAAAAATTGCGAATTAAAAAAGTTGTTTCCACTGCATTATTAGATAAAACCCAAGCTGATTTAGAAGCATCCCAAGCCAGATTAAACGCTGCTAATGCAGATGTTCAGCAAGTAAAACAAAGAGTTGATTATACTACTATTAAAGCACCTTACAGTGGAATAGTTTTAGAACGGCATATTCAGCAGGGTGAAATAGCCTCACTTGGACAACCTATTATGACCGGTTTTTCTCCTGATAATATGCGTGCAGTCGTTAATATTCCACAAAGTCGAATTACAGCTATTCGGCAGCATAAAAAAGCTCAAATTATTTTAAATGTTGAGCCTAAAGTTCATAAGTTTAAAGGACAAAAATTGACTATTTCTCCATATGCTGATGCAAAAACTCATACTTTTAGAATTCGGGTAGACTTTCCAAATAATGCAAAAAATGTTTATCCTGGTATGTTCACTAAAGTTGCATTTGTAGTTGGACAAGAGCGTAGATTGATGATTCCTACAACGAGTGTTGCGTATCGTGGTGAGGTTCGAGCAGTTTATACTGTTAATAATGGTAAAGATATTTTTATGCGACAAGTACGGCTTGGTAAGACTTATGAAAATATGACTGAGATATTAGCTGGAGTAAGTTTAGGCGAAAAAGTTGCTACTGATCCAGTTGCAGCTGCTATCATGTTGAAAAATCAACGTATTATTTTAACACCAGAGGATCACTAATGAACCAGTCGGAAGAACCACATTTAGGCTTTTCTGGTGGTATAGCAAAAAAGTTTTTAACCACAGAAATTACCCCATTGCTTGCTCTAGTTGGCTTATTATTGGGAATATTTGCTATTCTTATCACTCCACGGGAAGAAGAACCACAGATTAACGTTACTTTTGCTAATGTATTTATTGCTTTCCCCGGTGCTTCTGCAATTGAAGTAGAGCAAATTTTAAGTACTCCAGCAGAACAGAAATTCTCTGAAATTCAAGGTGTTAAACATGTCTATTCGATGTCTAAACCGGGATTGTCTGTATTAACTATTGAATTTAAAGTTGGCGAAGATCGTGATGCAGCAATCATTCGCTTGTATAACCAAGTATTTTCTAATCTTGATTGGTTGCCACGTAATTTAGGCATTGCTCAACCTCTGATTAAACCTAAAGGTATTGACGATGTACCGATAGTTACCTTAACTCTGTGGAGTGAGGATGAAAGCCAGGGAACTTATTCTTTGCAAGATGTCGCTCATACTTTAGAAGCAGAATTAAAAAAGGTTAAAGGTACACGAAATATTTATACGGTAGGGGGAGCTGATAGAATTGTCCATGTAGTACTTGATCCGATAATGTTAGCTGGTTACGGCTTAGCAGTTGATGAATTACGCCAAGCTCTGACCGCTAGTAATGTCACAGATGATACTGGAACTTTTGTCAAAGACAACTTAGAAGTACAGATCCAAACTGGGACTTTTCTATCCAATGTTGATGACATTGCCAATTTAGTTGTTGGTATGCACAACAATAGTCCGGTGTATTTACGGGATGTAGCTAAAATTAATTTAGGACCAGATCAACCTGAAAGCTATGTATGGTTTGGAACTGGTCCACAAAGAGCTACCAAAAATATTAATGCTCAAGGGGAATTTCCGGCTGTTACTATAGCTATTGCCAAACAACCTGGTGTGAATGCGGTGGCAGTTGCTAACCAAGTAATTGAACGTTTTGAGCAGATGCGAGGTTTGTTTGTGCCGGATGGTGTCAATGTTACGGTTACTCGTAATTATGGAGAGACAGCTGATGCCAAAGCTAAAAAACTGATAGGTAAATTAACTTTTGCCACTGGTTTTGTAGTTTTATTGGTACTGTTTGCTCTAGGTTGGAGAGAAGCAATTATCGTTGGTATAGCTGTTTCTATAACTTTAATAATCACATTATTTGCCTCGTGGGCTTGGGGATTTACTCTGAATCGAGTATCTCTATTTGCATTGATTTTTTCCATTGGTATCTTGGTTGATGATGCCATCGTGGTAGTAGAAAATATCCACCGGCATATTCATTTAGGCAAAAAGAATTTCTTAGAAGCTATACCAATAGCTGTTGACGAAGTTGGTGGGCCAACTATTCTAGCTACATTTACTGTAATTGCTGCTTTATTACCAATGGCTTTTGTGTCTGGTTTAATGGGACCGTATATGAGTCCAATTCCCATCAATGCCAGTTTTGGTATGATTATCTCACTAGTAATTGCATTTGTGTTCACTCCTTGGTTGACGTATAAAGTGTTACGCCGAATTGTAGAAAAAAGACAAAATGAAGAACATGCAGAGCATGGAGAATCTAAAGAAACCTTCTCCTATAAGTTATTCAATATTATAGTACGACCATTTTTACGTTGGTTTTTATTACGTTGGCTATTAGTGATAGTAGTGCTGGCTATGATTGTTGCATCAGTCTCACTGGTTTTTACTCAAGATGTGGTGTTAAAAATGTTGCCTTTTGATAATAAATCAGAATTTCAAATTGTGGTTGATATGCCAGAAGGTACTAGCGTTGAAAAAACTGCTCAAGTTTTGAGTGAGTTAGGTCGTTATATGTCTACCGTTCCAGAAGTAAGTGATTACCAAGTTTATGCCGGAGTTCCTTCTCCAATTGGTTTTAATGGTTTAGTGCGGCAGTATTATTTACGGGAAGGTTCTCATTTGGGGGATATTCAAATCAACTTGATTGATCAACATCACCGAGAACGAAAAAGCCATGATATAGCAAGAGATGTACGCCAACCATTGCAAGAAATTGGTAAACGTTTGGGAGCTAATGTCAAGGTAGTAGAAGTACCTCCAGGGCCTCCAGTCCTAGCACCGTTAGTTGCAGAAATTTATGGTTTGGACCATGCTGGTCAGTTACGGATTGCTGACCAAATTAAGGAAGTATTTCAAAATACGAAAAATATTGTTGATATTGATAATACTGTAGAAGTTCCAGCCACTAAGTTAATAGTGCAGGTTAATCAAGAAAAAGCAGCTAAATTAGGTATATCACAAGCCCAAGTAGTTAAAACTATTAACACAGTATTAAAAGGATATGATGCTAGTTTTCTCCACGATGCTTATGTTAAATATCCCATTCCAATTCGGTTAGAACTATCAGTAGCTGATAAAGCAGATATTAATACCATTAAAAACATTCGGATTCGTAGTCAAAATGGAGTATTAGTTCCTCTGTCAGAATTTGTCAAAATTGTCGAATCTACTAGAGAACAGACTATTTATCATAAAGATTTACAGACTGTTGTATATGTAACTGGAGATATGGCTGGTGAATTGGACAGCCCACTATATGGCATGTTTGATATTTATACTGCTTTAGAAGATTTAGTGGTTGAAGGCCAATATAAATTACAACAATATTTAGTTGAGCAACCGGAAAGCCCTTATCAATATAGTATAAAATGGGATGGTGAATGGCAAATTACTTATGAAACCTTTCGTGATATGGGAATTGCTTATGGAGTAGGTATGATTTTGATTTATTTGCTAGTAGTAGCTCAATTCCATTCCTATTTAGTTCCAGTGATTATTATGGCTCCAATTCCATTAACTATCATTGGTGTGATGCCTGGCCATGCCTTGGCAGGAGCTCAATTTACTGCTACTTCTATGATTGGAATGATTGCATTAGCGGGGATTATTGTTAGGAACTCTATTTTGCTAGTTGATTTTATTAATCAATTAGTCGATGAAGGCATTCCATTTCAAGATGCTGTAGTGCAATCTGGGGCAGTCCGGGCTCAGCCAATTATTTTAACTGGTGCAGCTGCGATGTTGGGAGCAATGTTTATTTTAGACGACCCAATTTTCAGTGGTTTAGCCATTTCTCTAATTTCTGGTATTTTAGTATCTACCGTATTGACCTTAGTCGTTATTCCAGTTATGTACTATGCGTTTATGCATAAACGGTTTGAATAATTTTGTAGGTTGAGTAAATTGAAACTCATAGAATATTCACGTTTTAAGTCACAAATTATTGTAAAAAATGGAAGTATTCATACAGGAAAATAAATTTTCCATAAAATACTGCTTTTTTTGTTTTTATAATCTACCTAGTTTTAATGTTAGGAATCGGGATTTAATAATTTCCAAAATTTGAGATTCAAACCTTCCAGGTTTTAAAAACCTGGAAGGTTTAGTTTCGGGGTTTTATTGAATCCTTAGGCTTTAATTATATTCTTAGTCCATGATTAGTGTCAATATATTTTGAGTAAGATGCGTAGGATACACCTTACTCAAAAATTATTACAAATTTACTCAGTAAAATCTATCTCAATCACATCTTTAGTTCAATAGTTAGGACAGTTTTACATATTGAAAGTCCCGTAGTTATATAGTGCTTTAAAACCATTTTTATATTTAATAGAGGTGAAGTCAAAACTTAACCATGAAGCGTTCAAGTAGATGAACATTGACATAACAAGTTTTCCAACTAGCAGTGGAAATAGCACGACGTTGATTAGAAGAATTATGCAAACGATCTTGCAATTTAATAAGATTAAGTGCAGTCATAACAGCATTAAAATGAAATGCTTGACGAGAACGAGCTTGGCAATCATTTAATCCAATAAATTGTTTAGCATCACGGAACAAGAATTGGTAGTGTTATAGATGTAAAGTTATAACAAAATGATATAAAAACACATATTACAAATAAATTTTAATTAAGAAAAAAATCATTAAATGTT
>DAOUSL010000320.1 GCA_030627235.1 Thioploca sp. | reverse complement strand
TTATAATTTCCCTGACACGTCCGGTCTCATAGGGCGACTCCGCACAAAGCGTCTCCGTCACACCTATTCCACCATGACTTAACGCTGAGCTTGTTCAAAAATACCAAGAAACGCTGCTATGCTTTAACTGTTTCTTCATATTTTCGAACCTCGGCTAGTCACGGACTACTCGACTTCGGCTTGCCTCTCCATGTCTTGCAGCGTTGGATGAACGCAGTATAACTTGGTAACTTTGGAAACCAATCTCGTAAATGCCTATTAGCATATTCATAAATGTCTTTTTACCATCGATAATACCAAACATATATATCGTAATTACTTCTTCGTCTGAAAATCTTAAATCACTATGATTTGACATCCTGTGATGTCCATAGTCCATTATGATATTGAATACATACAGATATATCATTATTAATTGCTTTTACCAATCCGTTGTTCTACCTTTATAATCTATATTAGAATCTTTGGATTGATTTTACACTAGTTTTAGCTTTTAATTCACATTTTAGTAACATATATATTAGACATCTTTCTTAAATAACGAAAGTAATATAGTTAAGTATGATTGTATTTCCTGACTTTATGTAGGATGTAATAAGTTTACGAATTACATCTTGATGCAATTCACTTCGTTCATTGCATCCTACATTTATTCTAGGAATGATGTCTACTCTATATCTATTTTTTTATCATATCTAAGACTATCTGGTGCGACAGTTCCACCTGAAATAATAAAAGCCATAGCCTCATCCATAGTCCAATCAGTCGAGGTTATCTTGTCTAAAGGTACAATTTCTAAGTAACCTGATGTTGGATTAGGAGTGGTTGGAACATAAACTGCCGCTAATTTTTGCCCAGTATCATCATCAGTTAAAATTCTAGTCACAAATCCTACTGTTTTCATATCTGGAGATGGAAATTCAATTAAAACTACTCTTTGTACATTTCCAGGTTCAGTTTGTAAGGCTGATAGAAATTTCTTAGTTGAGCCATAAATAGTTTTGACAAATGGAACTTGTTCCATAAGTAAATCAAATAATCCAATGATTCGTTTACCAATTACTAATGTTGCCATCAAACCCAATAAATATAATGCTATTAGCGTTAATATTACTGCAAAAATGGATGATACAAATGGGTCTAAAGTCAAGAGAAACTTAGCTAAATTAGGATAAGCATTTTTTAGAGTTTCGGCTAATGCCATCATTAAAGGAGTGCCAATTTTTGATAATTGAATAAATAAAAAATCAAAAACTAGCCAAGTGAGTGAAAGAGGTATTACAGTTAAGATACCAGTGATAAGATAGTGAGATATAGAATGTTTAGTTGTCATAAAAAATAATTTGATATAGTTAAAATGTTTTATTTGGGAACGATAAAAGTTATTTGTAGGGGTAAATCCCTTAATTTAAATGAACCAACTCCCTAGTCCTAATAAACCCATTAGCAATAGTTTTATTAGGCGTGCTTTTTTAGGGTTTATCCATCGCATTGGCCAGAACCAGATTATTATACCAGTTGCTAACCAGCCGTTTATCCAGTTTATTAGGTATAGATTAACGGATAAGAGTATGATAATCAGTTGGATTATGGGTACATAGGTTGCGGTTTTGGCTAGAAGATAATTTTTTTCTGCAAATTCTACATCTTTTTTGTGGCTGTCTAGTTGGGTGGTTGCATATAGTTGTTGACATAGAGTTATGCTTTGTTTGTGTAGAGTGAGGATTGGTTGGTTGTAGCGTTTTAAGGCAAATAGATGAAAAGGGGTTTTATTTTGGTAAATAATAGCTAATTCTCGGTAAGAGATGGCTAAACTACTTTTTAGTTCAACATTTTTCGGATTTGAGTCATAGAGTTCTTTCATCAATCCAGTGAATAATTCAAAGAACTCAAGAGCTTTATCAATATTGCCTAAATCCTGATGAATATAGCCTAATTTATGATAAGAGATAGCCAACCTGTTTTTCAAACTCTCACTTTTAGGATTCGATTCATAGAGTTCTTTAGTTAATTTCATATATAATTCAAAGAAATCAAGAGCTTTATCAACATTGCCCAAAGCTTGGTGAATCTCGCCTAATTTTTCATAAGAGATAGCCAGCCCGTTTTTCAAACTCTCACTTTTCGGATTCGAGTCATAGAGTTCTTTAAATAACTCGACTTCTAATTCAAAGAACTCAAGAGCTTTATCGACTTGGCCCAAAGCTTGGTGAATCTCGCCTAATTTAGAATAAGAGATAGCCAGCCCGTTTTTCAAACTCT
>DAOUSL010000349.1 GCA_030627235.1 Thioploca sp. | reverse complement strand
ATGGCAGTTGGCCGATGAACTTACGGTTCAGCTTTATGCAATTACGAAATTATTTCCGAAAAGTGAGTTGTTCGCTCTTACTTCACAGCTGAGGAGAGCCGCTTATTTCGTCCCTTCTAATAGTGCAGAAGGAGCAGGACGAAGAACGGTTAAGGATTTTCTTCGTTTTCTGGATATTGCTAAAGGATCGATTAATGAGCCTCTTGCAAAACCCCTGAAACTGGGCTGATTTAACAAAGCAGGTATTCTGTCCCAAACGGAAAGCTGCTACTCTTCCTCCATCATAAAAACCACTAAACAAAGGAAGAAGAGTGAGCAAACTTTCCGGTATCAACATACACATGCAACGCCACTTGTTTCCAGCCCTGGAAGAAGAAATCGGCGTGCTTTCCCCAAAGGAAAAGCAATTTGTGCGCATTCTTGAACTCGTCGAGATACAGCCTTTCCTTGCCGATCAAGCATGGTGTGGAACCGGTCGCCCGCCGCACAGCCGCGTGGCGCTGGCCCGGGCCTTCATCGCCAAGGCGGTCTGGAATATCCCGACCACGCGCGGCCTCATCGACTATGTTTCATCCAGCCCCAGCCTCCGGCGGCTGTGCGGATGGGACAGCATTTCCGGGATCCCGCATGAAAGCGTGTTTTCACGCGCTTTCGAACTGTTCGCCCTTCGGGAGCTACCCGCCAACATCCACAAGACGTTGGTTGAAGAGCACCTGGGCGAACGTCTTTGCGGGCATCTCAGTCGGGATTCCACCGCCATCGAAGGCCGGGAAAAGCCCGCGAAGAAAAAGAAAATACCGAAGGTCGTGAAAAAACGGGGGCGTCCCCGCAAGGGCGAAAAACGTGAAAAGAAAATGCGCCGCCTCGAAGAGCAACTCGGACGTTCGTTGAAAAAAAACCTCAAGGAGCTCCCCAAGGACTGCGCTGTCGGCACCAAGAAAAACAGTAAGGGCTACAAGGAAAGCTGGATCGGATTCAAGCTCCACCTCGACGTCGTCGATGGCGACATCCCGGTCTCGGGCATCCTTACTTCGGCTTCCCTGCACGACTCGCAGGCGGCGATTCCGCTCTCTCAGATGAGCGCGACGCGCGTCACGAGCCTCTACGACCTCATGGACGCGGCCTACGACGCCAAGGAAATCCACGCCTACAGCCGTCGGCTTGGCCATGTTCCGCTCATCGACCACAACCCCGGACGCGGCGGAGTGAAACAAAAAATGGATCCCCCCGAAAAGGAACGCTATAAAGAGCGATCCAGCGCCGAGCGCGTCAACTCCAACCTGAAAGACAACTACGGCGGTCGTCACATCAGGGTGCGCGGGGCGAAGAAAGTCTCCTGCCACCTCATGTTCGGCCTGCTTGCCCTCACGGCTACCCAGCTGTTCAACCAGCTTTTGTAGAAACAACAGTCCTTCCCATTCATTTTACGAAAGAATCCGCCCTCGAAAGGACTGCGGCTGGCACCCCCTGCCCGAAAATAGTGGATTCCGGCAGGTATTCAGTCGTTATGTGCAAGTGCAACTAAGGGAAGAGAGACTTTGTTGCGTGCAAGGGGGTGAGCTGGGAGGTTTTGCAAAAGGCTCTAAAGACGTTCTTTTAAATTTTTATCGCTCATGATATTTGCCCGCCATAGAGTTTCTTTATATTGGGAATACGTGTTTACACCCGTAAATTATCGGATTTTCGGGGTAGCGACGCCGATCAGGGCGAAGATGATTCCGAGAATCCAGAAGCGGGTAACGATGACGGTTTCGACGAGTTCGGGCGGACGATTTTCATCCATTGCTCGTTCTTTTTCGACAAATTCAAAGTGATGATGCAACGGGGCACATTTAAACACTCGCTGCCCCTGACCGGTGCGTTTCCGGGTAAATTTAAACCAGGAACTTT
>DAOUSL010000224.1 GCA_030627235.1 Thioploca sp. | reverse complement strand
TTCGTTGGGAACGAGATAATTCAAATTATCCATATAGTTGATATTACCAGTTAAATCAAGCATACTAGCTATAGTTATTCACATGTATAACCATTTCTTTTGAAGTTAATTAAAAATTGTCATAAAATTTAGGAAGTATTATGTCATTATCTCCAGAAAATAAAATTAAGAAGTTATTAGAGCAAGTTATAAATTTAATCGAAGAAAAATTCCCACCAACTGAAGCTAAACAAATTAAGAGTTTTGTCCAACATTTTTTTAATGTGGTTACTCCAGAGGATATATTAGAACGAGGTAATGTGGAAAATTTATATGGAACAGCTGTTTTTTATTGGCGTTTTGCTTCTCAATATCTACCAGAAGAAAATAAAATTCAGGTTTATAATCCTCAATTTGAACAAGATGGTTGGCAATCAGCCCATACTATTGTCAGTATTTTAGTAAAGGACATGCCTTTTTTAGCTGATTCTATTCGGATGGCTTTAAATAAACAAGGATTAACTGTTCATTTGATGCTCCATCCAATTTTAAAAACTCAACGAGATGATACTGGTAAATTAATCACTATATCACCAACCGGAAATTGTGAATCTGTAATCCATTTAGAAGTAGATAGGCAAACAGAAAGCTCTGTGTTAACAAGGATAACTAATGATTTAAAACAAGTTTTAGCTGATGTGCGAATCGCTGTCGATGATTGGAAAGCTATGCAAGATAAAATGACAGAAGCTTTTCAAGAATTACAAGCCAATCCACCGCCAATAGATAGTAATGAAATCAATGAAGTAAGTGATTTTTTGCAATGGGCTAAATCTGATCATTTTACTTTTTTAGGTTATCGAGAATATGAACTATCTGGTAAAGATAACGTATTAATATTAAAACGTATAAAAAATACTAGCTTAGGAATTTTAAGAGCCGAAGACTCGGATGCAGTTTCACGTGGATTTGCTCAATTACCATTAGAATTACGAGAATTAGCCAAAGAACCTAATTTATTGTTATTAAATAAAACCAGTAATTTTGCTACTATTCATCGACCAGTACGAATGGATTATATTGGCATTAAACGTATTAATTCTCAAGGAATTACTATTGGTGAGATGCGATTTTTAGGTCTATATACTTCCTCTGCCTATCATCAGCCAACACTTGAAATACCTATTATTCGGCAGAAAGTTCAATATGTATTATCACATTTAGCTAATAATGGTCATAAGAACCAAGCTTTATTTTATATTTTAGAAACTTATCCTCGTGATGAATTATTTCAGATTGATTTAGAAAATTTACGACAGACTACAACTGGTATTTTACAATTACAAGAACAGCAACGAATTCGATTATTTGTATATCCGGATAATTATGGCCGCTATTTCTCTTGCCTAGTTTATATTCCACGAGATCAATATGATACTGAAATCAGGCAACGTATGCAGAACGTGTTGCAAGAATCTTTTGGTGGTACTCATGTTGATTTTAATGTGCGTTTGACAGAATCAATAGCAGCTCAAATTCATTTTATTGTTTACACTCCAATTGGAACTTCTACTACAGTTGAAATTAAGGAAATAGAACAACAATTAGTGGAAATAACTCGTTCTTGGAGTGATAAGCTACACACTGCTTTAATTGAACATAACGGTGAAGAACAAGGTACTTATTTATCCAGGCATTATGCTAAGGTGTTTCCAGTTGCATATCGAGAAGACTTTTCAGCTCATCATGCAATCTATGATATTGATAAAGTTTTACTGGCAACTAAGATTGATAGCGTTAGTATGAGCTTGTATCGACCAATTGAAACTTTAGATAATTCTCTACATTTTAAACTATTTTATCCTCATACTCATATCCCACTTTCCTTAGTGTTACCAATGCTAGAAAATATGGGAGTGAAAGTGATTCAGGAACGTTCTTATCAAGTTCGCACCATTACCAATGTGTGGATTCATGATTTTGAATTATTACACCATGAAAGTTCTTTACAAATAGAAGAAGTTAAGGAAGCATTTCAAACTTTATTTGCAAAAGTATGGGAAAAAGATGTAAATAATGACGGTTTTAATCGGTTAGTATTATATGCTCAATTGAATTGGCGAGAAATTATTATTTTTAGGGCTTATTGGAAATATTTACGTCAAACTGGAGCTAATTTTACTCAAGAATATGTAGAACAAGCTTTATTAAATAATCCTGAAATTACCAATTTACTACTAGATTTATTTAACGCTCGTTGTAATCCAGCTACTGATGATAATTCTATAGATATAATTCAAACTATTGAAACTTCATTAGATTCTGTCACTAGTTTAGATGAAGACCGTATTTTAAGACAGTTTTTACAAGTTATTTTAGCTACTTTAAGAACCAATTACTTTCAATCTACAGCTACTAATGATCACAAACCATATCTATCTTTCAAATTTGATCCGCATAAAGTTCCAAATTTACCAGAACCACGTCCAATGTTTGAAATTTTTGTACATTCACCTAGAGTCGAAGGAGTACATTTACGAGGTGGAAAAGTAGCTAGAGGTGGTTTACGTTGGTCAGATCGATTAGAAGATTTTCGGACTGAAATACTTGGTTTAGTCAAAGCTCAAATGGTTAAAAATACTGTGATTGTACCAGTAGGTTCAAAAGGTGGTTTTGTTGTTAAACAATTACCAACTGAACGTGATGCAATGCAGGCAGAAGGCATAGAATGTTATAAAACTTTTATCCGTGGTTTATTAGATATAACTGATAATATTGTAGAAGGTAATATCGTTCCACCAATAAATGTAGTTAGACATGATGAAGATGATCCTTATTTGGTAGTAGCAGCCGATAAAGGTACTGCAACTTTTTCTGATATAGCCAATGCTATTTCTAAAGAATATAATTTTTGGCTTGGAGATGCGTTTGCTTCTGGTGGTTCATCTGGTTATGATCATAAAAAAATTGCTATTACTGCAAGAGGTGGATGGGAATCTGTCAAACGCCATTTTCGAGAATTAGGACATGATGTTCAAACTCAAGATTTTACAGTAATTGGTATTGGTGATATGGCCGGTGATGTATTTGGTAATGGTATGTTATTGTCTAAACATATAAAATTATTAGCCGCTTTTAACCATGCTCATATTTTCTTAGACCCTGAGCCTGATCCTAAACTAAGTTGGGAAGAACGTTATCGGTTATTTAATTTAACACGTTCTAATTGGTCTGATTATGATATTAAACTAATTTCTAAAGGTGGAGGAATTTTTTCTCGCAGGAGTAAATCGATTGCTTTATCACCACAAGTACAAAATATGTTAGGAATTACCACAAGTACTTTAACTCCTAATGAATTAATTAGAACAATTCTGGAAGCAAAAGTAGATTTATTTTGGAATGGTGGAATTGGAACTTATATTAAAGCTAAAATAGAACACCACATAGAAGTTGGAGATAGAGCCAATGATAGCTTACGAATCGATGGTAAAGATTTACGTTGTAAAGTAGTTGGTGAAGGTGGTAATCTTGGTTTTACTCAACAAGGAAGAATTGAATATGGGTTAAATGGCGGAAGGATTAATACTGATGCATTTGATAATTCTGGTGGAGTTGACTGCTCAGATCATGAAGTTAATATCAAAATTTTACTGGATACTATAGTTGCTAACGAAGATATGACTTATAAGCAACGCAATAATCTATTACATGATATGACTGATTCAGTAGCAAATTTAGTGTTACAAAATAATTATTTACAAACTCAAGCTCTAAGTATAGCTCTATTTTTAGCACCATCTTTGTTAAATGTACATTCTCGTTTAATTCGTCATTTAGAACGTAATGGTAAATTGGATCGAGAGTTAGAATTTTTACCTAATAACAAAACCTTAGCAGAAAGGAAAACTAACCAATTAGGTTTAAATTCGCCTGAATTATGTGTATTGATAGCATATAGTAAAATTACTTTATATACCGATTTACTAGAATCAGATTTACCAGAAGATCCATATTTTCAAACGATATTAACCAATTATTTTCCAGCTCCATTACCAGAACAATTCACCACTGAAATTTCTCAACACCCTTTACATAGGGAAATAATCGCTACTGTTTCAACTAATATGGTTGTTAATCGGGCTAGTGGAGTATTCATCTTTTTACTAAATGAAGAAACTGGTTACGCAGTACCAGATATAGTTAGAGCTTTTATGGCAGCATGGGAAATTTTTGATATGCAGAATCTATGGAAAGAAATAGAAGCTTTAGATAATAAAGTAAATCCTCAAGTTCAAATTGGTATGATAATTAATGCTCGTAAACAAGTAGAACGAGTAAGTCGTTGGTTGTTACGCCATCACCATTTAAACATAGTAAAATCAATAGCGACATTGCAGCCTGGAATTGTTCAATTAACCGAAAAATTATCTAGTTTGATTGATGAAACAGATAAAAAAAGTTTAGATATATCAGTTAGGAATTTAGTAGAAGTTGGAGTTCCAGAGGCTTTAGCAACTAAAATTAATAGCTTACCCATGTTATTATCAGCCTTAGATATTGTAGAAATAGCTAGCAATACTGAAACTGAATTAGGACATGTAGCTACTTTGCATTTTATGTTAGGAACTAAATTTAACTTAGGTTGGTTATTTGATAAAATCAGTGAATTGCCACGGGACACTAGATGGGCATCTCTATCTCGTTCCGCATTACGAGATGATTTATATCGTACTCATAGAAAATTGACCATAGTAGTGTTAAGGATTGATGCTACTGAACCCCAAGCTCAGATAGATACTTGGTTAGACCAAAAACAATCCTGTATAACTCGTTGTCAACAAATGTTGGTTGATATTAATAATATTGAAAATCCAGATTTATCAGTATTATCAGTAGCATTAAGAGAAATTAGAAATTTATTGTGATAAGTTTAATAATATATTAAACCATCTTCACTTAATTTTTGAAGGTAATAATAAGGGATTACCTCTACACAATATTATGTAGGGGCAATGCCAAATAAAATGTTGATAGAATTCCAAGTCATAAGGTTAAAGATATTGCTTTTAAAGGTGATTTTGATTTTTACATATTTGATATAGAAAAGAATAAATGCCGGTTAATAACTAGTGCTATGACATAATAGTATTGATGATTAAAAGTTAAAAGTAAGTATATAACTGTTGTTTCGGGAATGGAGCGAAGCGTATTTCCCGAAACTATACTGTCACAAAAATAAATTATGAAATGGAAAAACTATTATCAATCAAATACCATTTATTTCTTTTTTGTGAAGGATGGAATGTTTCGGGAAATACGCTTCGCTCCATTC
>DAOUSL010000146.1 GCA_030627235.1 Thioploca sp. | reverse complement strand
TTTTTAGGTGCTACCAAACAAATTACTAGCAAAAATTTTAGTATAGATGCAACGCGAAATTTACCTTTAGATCGTCATGATGAAATTGGTGAACTGGCAAAATCCTTTAATAGTATGGCAGCACAATTGAAAAGTTTCTTTGATAGTTTAGATGCCAAAGTTGCTGACCGGACTGCACAGTTAAATAATAAAGTGGAAGAACTTAGCAAAACCCGTCATGAATTGGTGCAAAGTGAAAAAATGGCTTCATTGGGTCGATTGGTTGCAGGATTTGCCCATGAATTAAATACACCCATTGGGGTTGCAGTAGGAACGGCATCAGTTCTACAAAATAAAACTAAACTTATCAATAAGTTGCTTGAGCAAGAAGAAGTTGAAGAAGAAGAATTGCTCACTGTATTGGCAGCAGTTGATGAAGCCTCTGAATTAACTTTATCCAATTTAAAACGAGCTTCTCATTTGGTAAACAGCTTTAAACGCACGGCAGTTGATCAAACATCTGAGGATGTAAGAAAATTTGATGTTAAATTTACGGTTGAAGATGTGATTAGTACCTTACATAATAAATTTAAACGCACTGACATCAAGATTCAATTAGATTGTCCTGATAAACTAAATATTTACAGCATACCCGGTTCATTGGAGCAAATTTTGACTAATTTAATCATGAATAGCTGGATACATGGTTTCGACGAAGGCAAAAATAGTGGAAATATTGCAATTGCCATCCAGTTAGTGAAAGATCGCTTAAAAATCAATTACTCAGACACAGGCAAAGGTATAGCACCTGAAGCCTTAGAAAAAGTATTTGAGCCATTTTTCACCACTAATCGGGTAGGTGGTGGCAGTGGATTAGGTATGTACATTTGTTACAACATTGTGACTACTAAATTAGCGGGAAGCATGACTTGTGAAAGCACTGTAAACGAAGGCGTTGTATTTAAAATTGATTTTCCGGAACATGATTTGCCTATATAACTACAAATATTCAGAGAAATAACTTTATATTGGTATGAATGAATTTATTGAAATTTATTTATAAAATTATTTTATGAAATAGAAGAATATTGTGATATTGTAGATGAAATTTTAATTTTTGGATATTAATCTTAAAATATAAAAGGAGTTAGATATTTTGGAAATGCTTTCGTCAAATTTTATGCCACATGGGATGTGTTTTCTTTGGCAACCTTCTTTAATTTGGTTGCATTTTATAAGCGATATGATATCTTGCTTAGGATATTATTTTTTAGCAGGGGCTATCATTTATTTTACGAGAGGTAGAAAAGATTTACCTAAGAAAACAGTTCTGTTATTGGTTGGTGCTTTTTCCATTTTTTTATTTTGTGGTACGACACATTTGTTTGCCGGAATAACTATCTGGTATCCAATGTATTGGATAGAAGGGATAAATAAAGCAATTAATGCAGGCATATCAGTATATGTTTTTTATTTTCTATTGATGCCTTTGATTCCTATTGCACTTGATGCTCCCAGTCCTGCACAATTAGAACAAGCTAATGCTCAATTAAATGCTAAAATAAACGAATTAAAACAAACCCGTCATGAATTGGTACAAAGTGAAAAAATGGCTTCACTAGGTCGATTGGTTGCAGGATTTGCCCATGAATTGAATACGCCCATTGGGGTTGCAGTAGGTACTGCTTCAACTTTACAAAATAAAACCAAACTTATCAACAAGTTGCTTGAACAAGAAGAAGTCGATGAAGAAGAATTGCTGGCGGCATTGGAAACGGTTGATGAAGCCTCTGAATTAACATTATCTAATTTAAGGCGTGCTTCTCATTTGGTGAACAGTTTCAAACGCACAGCCGTTGACCAAACATCTGAGGATGTAAGGAAATTTGATATTAAACTCACGGTTGAAGATGTGATTAACACTCTGCATAATAAATTTAAACGCACTGACATCAAGATTAAATTAGATTGTCCTGATAAATTAGTAGTTTACAGTATACCAGGTTCTTTGGAGCAAATGTTGACCAATTTAATAATGAACAGTTGGACACATGCTTTTAATGAGGGAAAAGACAGTGGCAATATTATAATTACCATCAATTTAGTTGAAAATCATTTGAAAATAAATTACTCAGACACAGGCAAAGGTATTTCATCCGAAGCCTTAGAAAAAGTATTTGAACCATTTTTCACCACTAATCGAGCAGGCGGCGGCAGTGGATTAGGCATGTATATTTGCTATAATCTCGTGACCGCTCAATTAGAAGGCAACATGACCTGTGAAAGCACTGTCGGCGAAGGCGTTAATTTCAATCTTGATTTTCCTGTTAAAGTTTAGAAATCTAAACCTGACAGATTTATTAGCAAAATAGCGAGTTTTCACATGAAACTGATTCGAAGAAAGGGTAATCTTAAAGATAGTAGTGCCACAACACAAAAACCAAAAGCAGGACCGTCCGTTTGGAAAATTCTCGTCATTGATGATGAAGCTGATATTCATGCCATGACACGTTTAGCTTTGGATGACTTTGAATTCGGCGGTAAAAAATTGCAAATACTCAAAGCCATGTCAGGTATTGAAGCACGAGAAATTTTAGCAAAAGAACCTAATATCGCAGTG
This sequence comes from Thioploca sp., assembly GCA_030627235.1. Classification (GTDB taxonomy): domain Bacteria; phylum Pseudomonadota; class Gammaproteobacteria; order Beggiatoales; family Beggiatoaceae; genus DRQV01. The sequence continues at coordinate 7,745 of DAOUSL010000146.1, read as the reverse complement.
GCTTTCGTTGACGTAGTAATGGAAACCGATGATGCAGGATTGAAATTGGTTGATTTTATTCGCAATGAACTCAAATACTTTTTAATTAGACTTATTATTCGCACGGGTCAACCAGGTGTAGCACCAGAACGTGAAGTCATTGAACGCTATGATATTGATGATTATAAAGATAAAACTGAACTGACGGCGGATAAACTATACACCACTTTACGACTTGCTTTAAAATCTTACCGTGATCTAACTACACTCGATACTAATCGGAAAGCACTCACCAAAATCCTTGATGCCGCCCCAGAACTTTATCATCCTCAATCCATAACCCAATTTTTAACGGTGTACTTGCTCAAATTATTGGCCTGTGTAATTTAGGCGAAACGGGTTTTATTTCAACTATTAATAGTGGTGTTGTTATAACTGAAGAAGAACATGAAATGGTGATTCAGGCAGGAACAGGGCGGTTTGTCGATTCAACTCAAAATCCAGAAATAGATAAGATTAAAAAAGTGTGTTCAGATCTCATTTTGGGCAAAGACACTAAGGATGAATTACTTGCTAACACTATTTTAATTCCACTAAAAACAGATAATAATCCCTTAGGTTTCATTTATTTAGAAGATGCTCAATATTTGACAAATGCTGATCGCAATTTGATTCATGTGATGGTTTATCAATGTGCTTCCGCACTGAATAATTTACAGCTTTATTTTGATTTAAAAAGTGCGCATCAAGAAGTGTCACAGATGTTAGAAATAGCTGAACAAGCTCGCAGAATGGCGGAAGCTGCAAGCCGTGCTAAAAGTATTTTCTTGGCAAAAATGAGCCATGAATTACGCACACCCTTAAATGCTATTATTGGTTATAGTGATTTGGTTCAAGAAGATGCTGTGGACTTGGGTTATAAAGATATCGTACCCGACCTTGAAAAAATTCAAACTGCAGGAAAACATTTACTAGGTATTATCAGTAATATTCTCGATCTGTCCAAAATAGAAGCCGATAAATTAGAAATGCATCCCAGCGAATTCACTATTAATGATTTAGTGCAAGAAGTGGTGACAATTATTCAACCAATAGTGGAAAGTAAGCATAATCATCTTGACGTTAAATATCAGAGCGAATTAAATTCAATGTGCCATGACCGCCACAAACTGAAACTGATTTTGCTTAATTTACTCTCTAATGCCGCTAAATTTACACATCATGGAACTATTATTTTCATAATTAGTGATAATATAGAAAATTCAGAAAATGTTTCTTCAGATTATCTATATTTTCAAATAATTGATACTGGTATTGGTATTGCTTCGGAAAGATTAAAAGCCATTTTTGATCCTTTTACTCAAGAAGATGATAGCACTACTCGTAAATTTGAAGGAGCAGGCTTAGGCTTATCTATTAGTCAACGTTTTTGTCAATTGATGAAAGGCAATATTTCAGTATCCAGCACATTAGGTAAAGGTTCAACCTTCACTGTAGAAATGCCTATTAAAATTATTGAGAAAAGCCTTCCTTAAATCTTGTAAAAACTTAAAATTTTATCCTAATGAACAATGTAATTGGTATTTATGAATTGTTATAAATATACTCAATACATTATGTTCATAATATTAAAAACCTTTGAGAATAAAAAAATCCTTGTATTATGTTTATTATTTTAAATAAGCTTCGTTACTATAACTTAAGTAAATCATTAGGAGCTTTTTTTTTGAATTTATCAGGCACTATAGAATTTACTCATTGATAACTAAAAATATTATTCTAATAAATTCAAATAATTATAGAAGTGAAATTAGTTATTTAAGCATATAGCTTTCTAAGTGAAAGACATCTGGACTAAGAGGTAATTGGTGCATGGTTACTTCGTAAGTTTTAGTTACACTATCATTTGCATAGTTTCTGAACCACTGTACCATTGTTCCTTAAATCTTTAATACTAGATAGCCAATCTTGGAAATCGGTATCTGTTGGCTCACAGAGTTGGGTATTAGTATAAAGAAAAGAGACCATACCCTTGTTATTTTGCAAACTATCTGGCAATTTTCCTGAAAGATTTGGGTTATTCTCAACACGGAACTTTTTTAAGTTAACCAATTTACCAATTTCAGGAGGTAAGGAAGTTAATTGGTTATTATTAACATAGAAATATTTTAAGTTAGTCAAATTACCAATTTCAGCAGGAACTTATCCTACTAAGTAATTGAAATCAAAATAAATTTTATCAACATGTTTATTACTGCACCTTACTCCATACCAACTACAAGGTGTATTTGTATCTTTCCACCAAGTATTATTATTCCAATTGTCTCCACCAGTGCCATCATAAATAGCAACTAAAGCTTCACACTCAATTTGAGGAATTTCAGTAACATCAGAACAAGAAAAAGCCCAAGCACCACGTACCATAGCCATCATACCGATGACAAGAGCAACCAACACGCCAAACAGCACGATTTTTGCTATAATTATCACATAACATGATTATATTTCTTTTAATGTTATTAAACTGGCTTAGTATATCAGATTCATACTCGCTAAAGTTTTCCACCGAATACTAAGGACTCAAGATTAAATAAAGTCCGAAACCAAACCTGGCAGGTTTGAACATCAAATTAATGATAATTAATAATTTGTCAAATATTTTTTAAGTAATGGTTCAAGCTGTTGATAATTTATAGTCATGTCTTTAATTAATTGTTCAGTATTTTCAGTAGAACCTGAACGCCCTAAAGCTTCTAATTCTTTTGCTAATTTAGCTAATTGAACCGCACCAATAGTTGCACTACTAGATTTTACATTATGGGAAATTTTAAATATTTTTTCTGGGTCTTTGTCTATATTAGCTTGATAGAGTTCTTCTATTTGTGAAGGGATTTTATTCATGTATAAATTTAATAACTTATCTAATATATCTGGTTTTTCTGATGAGTTAAGACTACTTAATTCTTCCAATGCTTTTTCTTCTAAAATAATATTATGAACATCATTTGATACTAGATTTGTTGATAGAATAGTTGTTTGATTAATTTGGCCAGAATTTGGCAACCATTTTTTTAATATATTATAAAGAGCTTGTTTTTTAAATGGTTTACTTATAAAATCATTCATTCCAGAAGCTAAACAGTTTTCTCGATCTCCTATCATAGCATTTGCAGTGACAGCAATAATCGGAATCATTTTTCTAGTAGGATGATTATTTTCATATTCACGAACACTACGAGTAGCATCAAAACCATCCATATTTGGCATGTGGCAATCCATTAGTATAATATCAAAATTTTGCTTACTTAAAGCTTCCACAACTAAATTACCATCTTCTACAACTGTAACTTTAGCTCCTATAAGTTCTAGCATATAAGAAGTAACATCTTGATTAACCAAATTATCTTCTGCCATCAAAATATTGATATCCAGACTATGTATATCTTCTATCTTATTCTGAACAGATAATAGAGCTGGTAAAACTACAAGTTCAGATTTTGTAAATAAAATGGTAAACCAAAACAAAGAGCCTTTATCTAGTTGACTTTCTATTCCAATGTCCCCACCCATCATTTGAACTAATTGTTTAGAAATAGTTAATCCTAAACCAGTTCCACCATATTTTCTAGTAGTAGAGTCATCCTCTTGAGTAAAGGATTCAAATATTTTACCTCTGGTTGCTTTAGCTAAACCAATGCCAGTATCACGTATTTCAAACCGAATTAAAAATTCATTATCACATTCTTTAATTATTGCAGTACTAATAACTACTTGACCTTTATCAGTAAATTTCACCGCATTAGAAATTAAATTGCTTAAAATTTGACGTAAACGTAAAGCATCACCAATTACCATAGTTGGCAATTCTGGTGATAAAAAACTGTAAAATACGAGTCCTTTAGATTTTGCTCGTTCATCAAAAAAATCGGTAATTTCTCCTAATATCAAATGTAAGTTAAACTGAATTTTTTCTAATTTAAGATGGCCAGCTTCAATTTTTGAAAAATCTAAAATTTCGTTAATAATTTCTAATAAACTATCAGCTGAATTTTGAATGGTTAAAGTATATTTTTGTTGTTTTTTAGTTAGTTCGCTACAAATTAATAATTCAGCCATTCCCATAATTCCATTCATAGGAGTTCTAATTTCATGGCTCATTTTAGCTAAAAACTCACTTTTTGCTTGGCTAGCTGACTCCGCTATATCTTTGGCTTTATTGGCATCTTCTATTGCTAAATGAAGATCGGTATTAGCAGTTGATAATTCCATCGTACGAGTTACAACTTGTTGTTCTAATTCTTCATTATAGTTTGCCAACCGATCATTACGCTCTTCTATTTGACCAAGCATTTCATTAAAACAATCAAATAAGCTACCAATTTCATCCGCATCATTTTTTACTACTCGTAAGCTATAATCTTTGGCTTTTGAAACCTGTAACATGGTATTGGCTAAACTGATAATTGGAGCAGAAATTCGTTGTTGTAATTTTATCGATAGCAAAAAAGCAACACCTATAGTCGCACTCATCACGCATAAAGCTATTTTTAAATAGAAAAAAATATTATCGTATAGACTATTAAGATTAGTTTTTATATAAATATAACCAATCTGATCATTGTCATAAAAGAGTGGTTTAATAAACTCTAAACTATTCATTTTAAAATGATATTGTTGGGTTTTTAATTGCTTCCAATCATCGATTACAATAGGTGCTAACAAAGTAGCTTTATTATGCTGGGAAATATATTGTGCTAAAGGTTTTACTGCATCAGTTTGATATAAAAATGCACCCATAATTGCAGAATCATTATGTAAAGTAACTAGCAATCTTTGGGCGGACTCGGAATCATCAAGAGCTAGTGACGGGCCGATATTATCTTCGATTAAATCCGAAATAATTGTAATTCGTTCAATTAATCCTCGTTGAAAATTAAACACTTCAGCAATCACATAAACTAATGAAGCAATTAGTAATGCCATTGCACTTACTACCGTAATAATATATTTCAGCTTATAGCTAATTGGTAGACTGCTAAAATGGCTTTTCATATTTATTTTTAAGGGTTATTTATTTGATTATCTTTATATTTGACAGTTTTTGCCAACCTAAGTAATTGGGCGCTGATTACTAGATTTGCTAATTTGGTTGCATCTAAATTAATAGCAAATTGTACTCTTTTTTTGATTTGAATTAGTCCAATCATGCCACCTTGTAACACAAAATTTGGTAAATCACTAATAGTTAAAATTGGTTTGTTAGCTATTTTAGTTAAAAAGATGGATAATAACTCTTTGGCGGATGAATCTATATAAAGCGTTTGACAGTTAGATAATTTTATATTGGTAGAGCTGTCTATATTTTTTAACACATGAATAAATACTGATGAACCACGAATTTGACGTTTTTCAAAAGTTTTCAGTGCATCTAAAAATATTACATCACCAACCACACAAATATTAAATTTATTACCAGTAAATTTTGTATCTGGCCAATCAATAAATTTGCTTAAATTATAGAGTACTCCGGCTTTTTTTTTATTTGCTCTATGATCAGAAGACATAGAACCGGCAAATGCGTTAGAATGGTAGCAAAAGATACATATAAGTAAGAAGCAACTTTTAATAAATAGTTGACTTTTATACATATTATTTAAGGAATTATTTCAATAAAAGGGGAAATAATACACATCCGACGACGCGGATCTTTATTTTTATACGGTAATTCAGTTGATTTTTTGGTTGGAAATTTTTCACCTAAGCCTTGTATTTCTGTTATTATTTCAATTTTTTTAATATCTAACAATTGCTGTTGTAAGTGTTCCACAACATATTGATTTAATGTAGAAGCTCTAAATTTAGACAATATTTGATTATATTGCTGACGCTTTTGGTTTGAATTGCTTATTGTTTGCGGTATAGCTTTAATAATTTTCTGCTCAAGACGACCACCAGCAATAATACCTGTTTCATCGGTATAACCTATCGTTTTTATTGTAATTTTAATTTGTTTATGAGGATATTTTTTAGCCATTTCTTGAGTAGATAAGTGAATTTTACTGGTAAGTTTATCTATACTATTTCTACCTTGTTTAGACAAATCTTCTAATTTATATGTTCCTATTGGAAAAGAAACATCTGTTTGTAAAGTTAAATCAGAGAAACGCTCCATATTTTCATTCACAATATTAATTTTAAGAATATAGGCTTGAATTTTTTCTAAACTAAATTTACTTGGATCAGATTTTACTGTTGCAGTGTACTCAAGAATATTATCTAATGCAGAAACAGAATTTTGTAAAATGCTTTCTGGATTAGATTTAATTTTAGTATTGATTTTTTGGATTGTAAGTTGTGTATCTCTTTGTAATTCAATAATAGTTTGTTCTTGTTTTATAGTTAAATTACTACAAGCTACTGTAGTTAAAATTATTAACCATATTATATTACTTGTTTGAATAATATTAAATTTCATGGATATAATTCCTTTGAAAGCTGAAAATTTATTGGTTTGACTTTAACTTTTGTTGTTTTTCTAATAATATTCTAAATTCAATTACTTTTTTCCTAAACAGCAATTCATTCCTAAAATCTGTCAAGTAAGCATCCATTTTTTCCAAATTTATTTTTATCTTACCAGAAATATTCTGAATATTTATATATTTTTGGCGTTCTTCTTCAAAAAAATAAATAATTTCAGAAATAACTTGAATGATTTCTTCATCAATAACGAGACGTTGCTTTTCTTCTGATTGAGTCAAATCATGATATTCACTCAAAGCTGCAAATAATTCATAAGGCACATCAAATTCAATAACAGATTGTTCAGAATTTTGAGTATTCTGAGCAAACGCAACTGTTACCAATTGATATGGAATAATCATTAGTAAATTGAGTAAAAACAAAATAAATACAATACCTAATTTCATATATAAAATTCTTTTCAATGTATATATTCAAATGTATTAGTATCTGATATTATGCAAAATTATATCAGTTTAAAAATGAGCAGAATTGGCAAATAAAATTACTAGTACAATAATACTTATATCTTTTTATAGTGATGATTTTTCTAGATTATTTTTTCTATATTTTATAACATATTGATATAATTTAATAATTTTTTCCACCAATTTGTAAATCTTGAAGTATTTGATATTTTTTGTTCTAATCTTCGCCATTTATTTTCTTTAACAATAAGTTTAGCTGCATCAGAATATAAATATTTTTCAGTAGGCTTAATACCAACTCTTCTAAGGTCTAATCTATCAGCATCCCAACATGTACCAATAGTTTTATCTTCAGTTGCTCTATGCTTAGAATGATATTGACAAGCATAATATAACAATTCAAATTTATCATCTGCTAGTTTATATTCTTTGTTCAAAAGTAATTTTGCATATTCAGCTCCTCGTAATCCATGTTGAGAATCACGACCATCATTTTGTCTCATACTGTCATGAAATAAAGCAAATAACCTTATAATATCTTCATCAACATTATTTTGTTTACATATATAAAGTCCGTTACGTTGTACTCTTACCCAATGTTCTGGACCATGAACACGTGAATCAATTCTATCTTTATTTGAAATTACAATTTTCCAAAGTTTTTTAAAATCTATGCTAGATGATTTCATATTAGACATCATTCCTAAATAAGGTTAAATAAATGTAGGATGCAATGAACGAAGGGAATTGCATCAAGATGTAATTCGTAAACTCATTACATCCTACATAAAGTCAGTAAATTTCATGTCGTTAATA
>DAOUSL010000386.1 GCA_030627235.1 Thioploca sp. | reverse complement strand
GCGGGATAAGGCCCGGTTGGCTCAGGCTAAGAAGCTCAAGGACTCCGAGTTAGTGCGGAAGCAGATAGCTCTTAGAACTGAGGCTCTTACTGCTGCGAAGGAACAGCTAGCCAAAGCTAAGGAGCCTACACGGGTCTATACGAATACAACTGAGACAGTAGCTGCGAAGCCCTCCAATAGGATGGTACCGTACAAGAAAATGGATAGTCCGGTTATCTCAGGCACTGAGCAGACCTATCAGGATTTCGTTAAGGACATGGTTAGGGCTCCTTACACGAGGCAAAATACGCTGGGTCAGCAGGTGCACGAGTATACGGGTAGAGAGATGGTTTCCTACTTGGCGCGCGTAGGGGCTAGTGCTCGCAAGTGGACTGAACCGAAGCCAGTGCTTGGCTCTGCGAACAAAGCTCTAGGTACTGCGGCTAGTATCGTAGCTGAAGGCGGGGTATATGTCCGGGCTACGGGTATGTCGATGCGTAGCTTGTCGGATGGTGCGGGGAGCTTTGCCCAGCATTACCACATCTTCCCTGGCGAGGTCTCGCCTAAGACCATGCAGAAGATTGGCAAGGGCGGGAAGGTTTCTCAGGTGCCATTCCTAACAATTCCTATAGAGATGGATATGGTGCTTGGGGAGAAGACTGCTTTACTGCCCTCAGGTCTGCATAATGAGATGGTTAAAGTGCTGGGGGCCCTACCTAAGGTTACTGGGCTGGACTACCTCAGCTCTGACAAGCGGAAAGCGGAAAGCGATAAGTATAGAGTAATAGCTCAGGAGCTGCATGACTACACGGCTGGGAACCCTGTTACCCTGTCGATGGAAGCTCAGAGTATCGTAGCGTACCTAGACGGTGTGTACGATATGTTTGAGGCTAAGGGCATGGTGCTCGGGTATCGCAGGCAGTATTTTCCGTTGGTGCTAGACAGAACTAAGTTGTTAGCTAAGCAGGAGGCGGCGCGGGATATCTTGGTTAAGTACGAGGGTGTTACGCATGAGAAGGCGCTTGAGATTATCTCAGAGATTGCTGTTACTAATGGCATGATGGATCCTAACCTAGATACGGACGAGTTGTTTGCTAGTGGCGTGTCAGCGAAGCACAGTCGCGTATTCTCGGAAGGTACGCAGAAGGGCTTTGCGGAACTGGGCGTATACTCTGACGATCTCCACGATATTGTTGGGCAATATACTCATCAGATTGTTAAGCGGTCGGTTGAGCAGTCTCGGTTCGGGGGCCCTAAGAAGTCTATTACGGGTAAAGTCCTGGATGGGTTTGATCCGATGGCAGAAGCCAATCAGATGATTGCGGCTGAGGCTGCGAGGTTTGCGTCTACCGGCAAGGGGATCAATCCTCAGCAGATGAATAGAATGGTTACTAAGTATATCCCAGCACTCCGGGGTACCCTAGGCGGGACTATCGACCCGCGTATGAATGCGCTCATGAGCTGGACCCATCTAGGGATCTCTGTTGCGCTGTTGCCGCTATCTACG
>DAOUSL010000271.1 GCA_030627235.1 Thioploca sp. | reverse complement strand
CATGGTAAAGTAAGGATTATCATGCCAGTTATAATTGTAATTATACTGTTGAATACCTTCTAAACCAGGTTGCCAGTAATCTTTTAAAGAATTCATATCTATTTGACGACCAAACCAAGTCCATAAATACATGATATTTTCTGTACCGTAAGAGTTATTAGGTCTGTTTTTACTATAACTGTTAATATAATTTACTGATGACGATACGTTTAACCATTCCTTTAATTTATAAGAACCGTTTAAAGCATATGTTCTTCTGTTATAATCTGTATTTGGTAATATTCCTTTATTTTGTAAATCCGTATAAGAAATTCTTAAATTACCATTTTCATTACCACCTGTTACAGCTACATTTGTAGTGGTCGTATGACCAGTCTTAAAAAAATCTTTAATATTATTTGGTCTAGATATCCAAGGAGTTGCAGTTGCAACATCTGTAAAATTACCATTTTCATCTCTTGGTCTTACTGCAAAATCACCAGCTCTTAAACCACTTGATGTTGGGCTGTCATGTTGTACAACCAATCTACCATCAAGTCTAGGTCCCCAGCTTTCATCAATATTATCATTAGTTCCGCCACCAAAACCATCAAAAAATGCAAATTCACCACCTGCTCCTTGACCGTATTCGTTTTGATATTTTGGTATTCTAAGTGCCGATTCAAAAGTTACATTCTGATTAAATGTAACACCAAGACCTTTACTTCCTTTACCTGTTTTAGTAGTAATTAAAATTACACCATTTGAACCACGTGAACCATAAAGAGCTGTTGCATTTGGACCTTTTAAAACAGTCATAGATTCTACATCATCAGGATTAATATCCTGTGCTCCGTTACCGTAATCAGTTTCTAAATTCCCTTCAGATCTATTACTAACAGTATTGTTGTTAATTGGAATACCATCTACCACAAATAATGGAGAATTTTGTCCCGGGATTAAAGATCCTTCACCTCTAATAGTAATTAAAGATGTTGAACCTACTCCTGAACTACCTCCTGTAACTTGAACACCAGCGGACTTCCCTGAAAGGGAATTAGTAATGTTTGTTTCTCTTGCTGAAGTCATTTCTTCACCTTTTAACTGTTGGGCAGCATAACTCAATGCTTTTGTTTCTCTTTTTACACCTAATGCAGTAATCATAACTTCTTCTAATGCTTCAGATGAAGATTCTAAAATTATAGCACCTAGGTCTAACACTTGATTTGGCACTAAATCTACCGCCATCATTGTATCACTATAACCCATAAAGGTTACTAGTAACTCATAATTTCCTGGTTTTATTCCAGAAATTTGAAATTTCCCATCAAAATCTGATGTAGTACCATACTCTGTACTTTTCAAATAAATTGTTGCTCCAGGTAATAGGGAGCTTGAATCTAGAATAACACCTTTAATTGTTGCAGGCCCATTCTGTGCGAATACACTTGAAGCTACAAAAAATAGCATCAAATAAATGTAATTAGTTAGTTGTTTCATTATTCAAAAAAATTAATATTTTTATAATAGTTAAAAATTATGAAGCAAAATTGATTAATTATTTACTATGAGTAAACTATTTTATGTTATTGAATGATTATTATAACTTTCGAAAAGAGTTAATTAAATGTTAATAAAACCGGTTTGATTAATAAAATATTATTTAATTTTTTGAATCAAACCTATATAAGCTTTTTATCAAATTCTGTCATTAAGTTAATTTAAAGGTGTTTGACATTACTTACGATAAATCCACTTATCATATTTGATATATATTTCTTTTAAGGAAGAAAGTTTTTTAAAAATTATGAAAGTTTTTATTTTAATATTGCAATACGGCTCTGTCGTATCTAAGGTAATAAAAAAGTAGAAACTACTATCTTTCCCTAAAAAAAGATGTTCCAAGGTTATTGTCTTCCTAAAGTTATAATATTACAAGCTGTATTTTAGGACTAGACAAAATTCACATCGCTTGTTGAACAACAATTTAGAAAGAGAAAGAAATCAGTTGGGAAAAGGTGGAGAATGGATGAGACAGAGCCAGTATTTTACATTATCTAAAAATAGATTGAATCTCCTTGTGAATTCTTTCAAAATTTAATTCCACATCTTTGGACTTGCAATAAAAAAGGGGACAATTAAATGCGAGATTTAAGCAGCTACATTTTGGTTACACATTTCTAGTTCAAATTCATTAATAGTTTTATATCCTAAAGAGGAATGTCTTCTTCTTTTATTATACCAAGTTTCTATCCAAGTAAAGACAGATAACTCTGCTTGCTTCTTTTGGTTATAGTTGTGTTTATATACCCATTCTACTTTTAATGACTTAAAGAAGCTTTCAGCTATTGCATTATCCCAACAATTACCTTTTCGGCTCATACTTTGTTTTACCAATCCATTATGGCTTTTTAGGATGTTGGTAAATCTATAGCTAGCATATTGAGTTCCTCTGTCAGAATGAAAAATGAGTTCTTTAGTAATTTGATTATTTTTAACAGCCATATTCCAAGCGGGTATGATGGTATCCCCTGTACTTAAATTATCACTCATAGCCCAACCTACTACTTTTCGATTAAACAAATCAATAATAACAGTTAAATACATCCAACCTTGTTTAGTTTGTATATAAGTCATATCTGATACCCACACCTGATTCATTCTATGAACTTCAAAGTTTTGGTTTAAAACATTAGGAGCTATTGGGTACTTATGATTGCTGTCGGTTGTAACTCTAAACTTACGGTGCCTTCTTGCTATTAAATAATTAGCTTTCATTATTCTAGCAACTCTAGGTCTTGATATATAATAACCTCGATTTTCTAACTCAACTTTTATTCTTGGTGAACCATAACTTTCAAAGCTCTGTTCAAAAATATCCTTGATATGCATTGATATAGCTTGATTTTTCAACCAGCGTTTTGACGGTCCTAACTTCAGCCAATTATAATAGCCACTTGTACTTACTTTTAATGTTTTACACATCCTCTCAACTGAAAATTTAAATTTATGATGTTTTATAAACCTAAACTTTTCTTGTCGCTCCTGGAGAAGATGCTCACCGCCTTTTTTAATATCTCATTCTCTAAGAAAACATCCTTTAATTGTTTCTTTAATTCTGCTATTTCTTTTTGCTCATCTGTTAATTTTGGCTTTCCTCGACCTGGAAAACTGTTCTTTCCATAAGTAGTTGATTCTTTTCGCCAACGATGTAATACAGAATATGGAATAGATAACTCTTCACATACTTGTTTAACATTGCCTCTTGCAAAGCTTAATTCTACTGCCTTTTGTTTAAATGATAGACTGTAATTCCTGTTTCGTTTTTTCATAATTCAAAGTTAATTGATGTAACTCTAAATCTCTCAACTTAATGTCCAGTCTAATATAGTAAGTCCAGTTTTAATAATTTGTTTTCCATGCTTGGTTAATTTGTTT
>DAOUSL010000327.1 GCA_030627235.1 Thioploca sp. | reverse complement strand
TTTCTCAAAAAATATTTCATCAGTTTGTGCAATTTCTCTACTTGATAGTTTTATGGTTTCTGTTCCAATATATATACTCCCAATGATAATCCCAATGACAATTGTTAAACTCAATACTTTGTGAACTCCTTTTTTTTGTAGCCATCTCATTATTGGCAAAAAAACCAAAGCAAGAAACATAGAAGCAAATAGAGGTATAAATATAAAAGACAATATTTTAAGCAAGTAAAAAATTACGGGCACTGCAATTACAAGCAATAATATGTTAGTTGTTCTAAGGTCTCTCATTGGTTATTGTTTTATTAAAACAAATATAGATTTTTTATTTTATACGGCTCCTACATTTCTACATCATTAACCATATTTATTTCAAATTAAAGATTGCTAAAGTAATTTTCGTAGGTATCTTTAAACTGATAACCTTCATCTACTCTTGATTTAGATAATTTATCAAACTCAACCAATCCCCAAAGAATAATTTCTTTCCAGAAATAACGGTCTTTCTTAGGGTCAGGTTAATTTTTATGGGGAGTTCTTTTTTTATGCGAATAATTTTGACATTCTAAAAAGGAAAAATTTAACATCCGTTACTCCTCTTAAATTAGCTCTGAACAATTTTATTTTTGAATTAAAAGACTCAGCCGAAGCGTTTGTATTGTTATTATTAAAGAAGTTTAAGATATTTTCTTTGTTGTAAATTATTGACTTTGCTGCTGTGTTAAATTGTTCTATCCCGAGTTTTTCCGTATCCTTTATCCATTGATTTAATAGCTCTTCTGCTATTATTTTGGACTTACTTTCGTAGATATTCCTTAATTGCATACAGTGCTTATATGCCTTTTCTAATTGAGGATATTCCCGATATAAAATATCAGCTCTTTGTTTTTGATTATCTGTCCAATTTTTCTCCTTTTTTGCCAATATATATCTACTTCTTGCTAATAATTGCTTCGGAGAATCTCCATTGTCAAATTCTTCTGATTTATATCGAATCCCTTCTTTTTTACAGTTTTCAATATCTTTATTTTCTTTATCTATTGCATTCCATCTTAGTTTTATCCGAAGGTGCTGAACTGCATCCAATACCAATTTTACAACATGAAACCTATCTGTTACAATTTTTGCATTAGGAAAGGATTTTACAACCGAAGATTCCATATTTCTTGCCATATCAACAGTAACTTCTTTTACTTTCATTCGTTCCAATAAAGGGATTTGGGTAAAAACACTAACAATGTCTTTTGATTTAGTTCCCTTTACACTAGCTACTAAAGTTCCTTTCTTACCCTTTCCCGATTTATTTGTCAAATAAGTATACAACTCTCCTTTTGACAAGGATGTTTCATCTAAACTTAGATATTCACCAATATTTTTATTGAAAAGGAGATATTCTTCACAATGATCTAATTGATCCCAACTATAATAACCACTAGATTTTTGTTTGTAATGCCTACGGATTTTGTCTGGCTTAATATGGTAGTAACTTCCTATATTACTTATCGTATCTTCTCGGGTCTCGACCTGTACCTTTTAAAAAATCAGAAATTTCTTCTGTTAATTTCACCCCTTTTGCTACAAATGAAATGTTGTTATGAATCTCTTTTTTTGTTTGTTTATGACGCCATCTTCGTCTACGTAGAACCAAATAAACAGCTTTTCCTCTAATTGGAAAATCTTGAACTCGTGAACTTGGAAGAAAACCTTTTGATTCATACTCTTTTGAGTCTACACCTTGATGAATACTGTTTTTTTCGTCCAAATGAACTTCAAACTCCATCTTCTTTGTCTTTACATTTCCTAACTCCTTAAAATTGACTATTGTAAAATAATCAAGTATTAAATCGGGTAAAACGGATGCAATTATTGGCAATTCCATAGCTCTCTTTTTTTTACAAAGATACATTTCTCCCCATAATTTTTAATGTGAGCCAAAAACGGGAATCCAAAAAATGTGAGCATACCTTCCAAATACTGTGATGTCTTGTGTTTCTTGTTTTCCACAAGTTTCACAAACAGTGTTTGATATTTCAAACTCACCAATTTTTGGTGAACGCATTCCGTAAACTACCATAATTTTTTATTTTGGTTCTAACGACATTACATAATCATAACTTTCATTCAGTAAAGAAACTAGAGTATCTATTTCTGTATGAAGGTTTTCAGGAATAAGG
>DAOUSL010000199.1 GCA_030627235.1 Thioploca sp. | reverse complement strand
TTAAGTCATGGTGGAATAGGTGTGACGGAGATGCTTTGTGCGGAGTCGCCCTATGAGACCGGACGTGTCAGGGCAATTATAACCGTTTCGCTGAAAAATTGATTAGTTCACGGAATAAGGACGTTCCGGGGACATCATGAAATCTCTGCGAAACTCCTTAATAAGGTTATATGTAGGATGAAATGAACGAAGGGAATTGCATTAAGATGTAATTCGTGAACTCATTACATCCTACATAAAGTTAGTAATTAACTGTATAGCTTTGGTTAATTTCACGTCATTAATACAATCATATTTATCTATATTTCGTTATTTAGGAAATATGTCTATTGATGAGATTTTAAATATATTAGAATTAATCTTGATATATTCAGTATTAATAATTTGTTGTTTTCATCAACTAGATTATTTTTACACCAATAACTTGTTCATCTTGATTCAATAATAATTTTACTTGACCATAACAAGCGACTTTACCAGCAACGCAACCAGACCCTTCCATAATAATCTCATCAAAATTTACTGCCACTAATAAATTATCTTTATTCTTAGAAATAATATCAAATTTTAAACTATCATTATCAATCCAACCGTTTTGAGTGGTTAATTGGGTTAATTCACGGCAAGTTTCTAAAAAATATTTGATCTGCATTTGAAAAATTCCAGTATTTTAAAGTTAAACCACTAACTAGTAATATTAGCTTTTGTGCTACAGTTATGGTATGATTTTTGGCACTATTTTAAACTATTTAAACCATTCAAACTGAGGAAAACTTATAGTGAGCCAACGAGATACTTCTTCGATTAGAAATTTGCTTATTGGTATTGTTGTTTTTATTGGTATCATTTTACCTATTGCATCTATTATCAACAAACTAGTAACAGCAGAGCTTGAACTTCATAATTCTCAAAATCCCAATACTGAACAGAAAGATGTTGAAAAAGTAGTACTGATATCAGCACCTAAACCAGAAGTAGAAATTACTTTGCCTATAATATCTACTGAAGACCTTATCATAGTAAATAAATTAGGTAAAGAAGTTTATGACAAGGCTTGTGCATCTTGTCACACTACTGGTTTAGCCGGAGCTCCAAAGTTTGGAGATAAAAATAGTTGGTCTAAACGAATTACTAAAGGTGAACAAGAGCTTATCAATAATGCTATGAATGGGATTAATGTTATGCCACCAAGAGGTGGACGTAGCGAATTAAGTGATGAAGAAGTAAAAATAGCAGTACAATATATGATGCTGTCCATAAGTAATGTGCAACCAATTGAACCAGTTGTAATAGTTAAAAACCCAGTACCAATTGTTACTAAACCTATTGTCGAACCAATTGCAATAGTTAAAACCCCAGTACCAGTTGTTACTAAACCTATTGTCGAACCAATTGCAATAGTTAAAAACCCAGTACCAATTGTTACTAAAGTAAAATCTGGTAAAGAAGTGTATGCTATGTCATGTATAACTTGTCATGGAGAAGGAATAGTTGGTTCACCTAAAATTGGTGATAAGATTAGTTGGGAAACAAGAATTGCTAAAGGTGAAGATGCGTTAATTTCTAGTGTTATTAATGGTCTTAACATTATGCCACCACGTGGAGGAAATCAAACTCTTAGTGATGGAGAAATAAAATTAGCCGTAGAATATATGTTGAAAGCAGTTGCTAACCCAACTCCTAGTCAAATTGTAGAACCAAGTAAAACAGTAAAATCAGTAATGCTTGGCAGTGCTAAAATGTCTGGTAAAGAAGTTTATGATAGCACTTGTGCTTCTTGTCATCTAGTTGGTATTGCTAAAGCTCCAATATTTGGTAATAAATCTGATTGGACAGCAAGAATTACTAAAGGTGAAATTGAACTTATATCTAGTGTTATCAATGGTTTTAATGTTATGCCACCACGAGGTGGTAATAATCATCTTAATGATGCAGAGATTAAATTGGCTACAGAATATATGCTACAAGCTGTCAGCGGTAAATAACTTTTGTTTTAAAATTAAGCTAATTATAGAATGAAATTAAACCCAGCCAGATTTTGATAATATTTGTAGAAATGCTGGGTTATCATTCTATAAGGTTAAAATTGTTCTGTACAAAGGTATAGAATTATAATAAATCTTTGCCAGTCAATTTACAAACTTGGAGAATATGTCCTTATTTAGTTGGTCAGATGAATATAGTGTTGGTGTATCTAGTATGGATGAACACCATAAACAATTGTTTAATATAATTAATAAATTGTATAATGTAATGAAAGCTGGTAAAGCCAAACAAGCGATAATTCCCATTATGGAAGAATTAATTGATTATACCAAGTACCACTTTCAAGAAGAAGAAATTTTGATGGAAAAAGCTAAATATTATGGTTTACATTTTCAAAAACAAGAACATATGAAGTTTATATTTCAATTACAAGCATTGCAACAAGAAATTAAAACAGAACACAATAATACTGTAGTTGCCATCAAAATTTCTTCAGTCGTTGTTAATTGGTTATTGGAACATATTATAAAAGTCGATAAGAGATACGAAGACTATTTAAAAACTAATGTTACACAATCTTAAAGATTCAAGAAATATAAGATATTTTTAGAAAACTCTTATTTTTCAATTACAACCCATGTACTTGCAACCACTTCTCTAACAATGCTAAATGCCATAATTTACTACCCTGTAATGGAGTCATATATTTTTCTGGAGCGGCCAATAACTTATCCACATAACTGCGTTGAAACAACTGTCTTTGCCGACAAGCAGATGAATTCAACACATCTCGCATGAAATCTAAAAATGGCCCTCGTACATATTTCAAAGCTGGCATCGGAAAATAACCTTTAGGACGATCTATTATTGAACTAGGCAGTAAATCTCTAGCAATAGCTTTCAATGGATATTTACCATTTTCCTGTAATTTCAAATCAGCTGGAATTGAAGCAGCCAACTCAATTAAATTATGTTCTAAAAATGGTACTCGAGCTTCCAAACCCCAAGCCATTGTCATATTATCCACTCGTTTCACCGGATCATCAACGATTAACGTGGTGACATCTAAACGTAATACCTTATCTAAAAACGTTCCATTTGTATCTTTAGCTAATAAATTACCTATTGTTTGTGAAGTATAATCTTCACCATGATAATCGGAATTCACAGTCTGCAAAAATTCGGCATGAGAACGATCAAAATAAAATGGTTTAAATCGTTCTAAATTAGTACCTTGAGCTGCTTGCATTAATGGATACCAAAAATACCCAGCAAATGCCTCATCAGCTCCCTGTCCACTCTGTACTACTTTTACTTCTTTAGAAACTATTTCTGCCAACAGGTAAAATGCCACCGCATCCTGTCCAACCATTGGTTCTGACATAGCTGCAATTGCTTCTGGCAACCGTGTTAAAACCTGTGAATTAGGAATAGTATATCTATGATGCTTAGTGTTATAACGAGCCACTATTTGATCGGAATATTTAAACTCACTACCTTCCTCTTCTGGAACATCTTCAAATCCAATCGAAAAAGTTAGTAAATCCGCCATATTATCAGCTAATAAACCTACTAATAGACTAGAATCTAAACCTCCAGACAACAATACTCCTACTGGTACATCGGTAACATGCAAATGACTATCAACAGCAGTTTGGAGAGCTATTCTTGTAGCCTCAACCCATTGTTTACTAGTAAAATTTTGCTGTTTAGGTTGTAGATTCCAATAACATTTTGGAGTTGGAGATTTATGCTGAGGAGAAAAGGTTAAAGTAGTTGCAGGAGCTAATTTGCGTACTCCCTGTAATATAGTGTATGGAGCTGGTACTACAGCATGTAGAGTTAAATGATGATGCAATGCAATCGGATCAATATTAGTATCTATATCACCAGCCACCAATAAAGCAGGTAACGTGGAAGCAAAACGTATTCTATACGGAGTTTGGCTAAAATATAACGGTTTGATTCCTAATCGATCCCGAGCTAAAAACAGCTTATTACCATCCCATATTGCAAACGCAAACATGCCATCTAAATGATTTACACATTCTTCACCCCATTGTTTATAAGCCTTTAGGATAACCTCAGTATCACTATTAGATACGAATATATGTCCTAATAACGTTAGTTCTCGTTGCAAAGTTTGGTAATTATAAATAGTGCCATTAAATACTAAAGCTAAATTTTGTTCTAGCATTGGTTGATGAGCATGGTTAGATAAGTCGATAACTGATAGTCGTCTATGACCTAACCCGATATTTCCTTGGATAAAATGCCCACTATCATCTGGCCCACGTCTGGCCAAACTATCCATCATTTTAGACAAAATAGTTATCTTTGGACTAGCACCATCAAATCTTAATTCCCCACAAATTCCGCACATATTTATCCTTGAATGAGTTAATATACTTAAACCTGATAGAATATTTTACACCAAATTGATAAAATATTTATTTTCCGAGTATAAAAATTTTAGAATATTTATTGATAATAATGAAAATGATTTAGTAATTAAATTGGAAGAATAATTTGGTATTCTTGAACGAAGAAGTGGTGTATAGCAATTCTTAATTCTTAATTAAATTTAAAATAAATTACTTATATTGCTATAGTTTATCCAATATTGATAAACAATGTTTGTTTATATTATTAAGTATAATAATCAATTGGATTAAGCTCAAAGTAATATTTTAAATAGGAGAAATAACCATGCAACAACAAATTGAAGCATATTTAGCAGATGAAACTAAACTTTATCAAGATTGGTATGTTGGTTTAACTCAAACTGAAGATAATAAGTATACCAAAAAGGTTGGAGTCATACCACCATTAGATGAACTCAAAAAAATGTGTGAAAATTAGATTAAGCAACAGCAAGAGGTTTTTAATACTAAATTTTGTGAGAAATATTCTAAAATGAGGAAACAATTTCAAAATCAAGAGGCTTTGTTAATTGCTGGAGTTGCTGATAGTTTGAGTTTTGTTGGAATACCTATTAATATACTAGCTCTTGCTACTATTTTAGTAAGTGAAAAACATTTAGACCGAATTTGTAACTGTCAAAAATTATAATGTATGACGCTGGTGCGTCCAGACTGAATTCCCACTCTGGTGAGTGGGAACTAGAAATTCCTACTTACTAGAAATTCTTGCTTAGATGAGTAGGATTAAATATACTAGCTGTTGTCTTTAGTGAATGAAAAATATTTAGACATAATTTGCAGCTGTTAAATTTTTTAAAAATATTCCAGAATTTATGAAAAATTTAGAAAGAATTACCGTAAAAATATCAACTACTTCTGGTTTTAAAGGTAGTGATTTTTTTATTACTACTGATGGTTATATTTTAACTGCATGGCATTGTATTAGTGAAATAATTCCACTTATGACAACGATAATAGTGGAAACATTTGATGGTGAAAAATTTGAAAATGTATATTTGGATAAAGAAAAATCCCTTCCAGATTATGATATTGCAGTACTTAAAATTGATTCTAAAATAGAAAATTGTATCTCATTAGGATCGATTACTGAAATACATAAAGGTAATGAAATTACTGCTATCCGGTTATATTGAAGGGCGTAATATTGGTGTATATAAAGGTATAATAAATCAATTGCTTGAATTGCCAAAAACTAAGATTAAAGCTTTTGAAACTAATGTTATTGAGGGGCAAGGACAAAGTGGTGGTTTAATTTACCACGATGAAACTAATCGTATGATTGGTTTGGCAACAGATATTTATAATAATGAAGTTACTAAAACTACTGGAATCGCAGTTTGTTTTGATCAGTTATTTAAACATTGGCCAGAAATAATGCCATTATCGGAACGTTTAACTCGTTTTATGCAACAAATAGAAAGTAGAAAAAAAGATATTCGTTCTATTTGGAAATCGGTAAATAAATATTTAAGAACTCTTAAGAAAATAGGTATAGATGAAGAGGCTCAAGATATACTTTTAGATATACAAGATTTTCTAGCTAATGAATGACTCCCCAAGAATTTATTGATTGTTGGCAGCAGGAAGATGATCAGTCAATAAAATATGATGCACTAGCTAATAAATTGAAAAAAAGTGAAATAGCTATCTTTTTAGGTTCTAATATTCCTGAACAACTAATCCCACAACTTACTACTTCTTTTAATAATGTTAATGGTTCTTTTTCTGAAATATGTGAGTATGTTGAATTAAATACTGATTATAGTCGCAGTATGTTACGTGATGAAATTCAAAATTTGATGACAACAGAAAATTCACTATCAGATTCTTTATACGATCTATTATAGCAATTCCCGAATAGTAGTGACACAAAATTAAAGATAATGTATAAAGGAATTACGAGCATCAGAAGAAGTGATAATATTAAGAGAATCAGCACAGATATAAATGTTCCTTATCAAAAATAGGAATTTTTTTAAGATAATTTTTGGCCTTAGACCATTTCGATGGGATTAAGTTCAGGAGAATAAGGAGGTA
>DAOUSL010000436.1 GCA_030627235.1 Thioploca sp. | reverse complement strand
CTATACAGTTGATTACGGACTTTATGTAGGATGTAATGAGTTTACGAATTACATATTTATGCAATTCATACTTCATTGCATCCTACATTTATATAACCTTATTTAGGAAATATGTCTAATGATTATATTTAATAATCCACTTGACGGATTGGTATCGTATCAGCTGGTAATTTTTTGTTTAAGGCATGTCCATAGATAACTTCATAGGTTGCTGGTAACAATCCATCTTTATCACGATATTGTTCATAATTTGTTAACATATTTTGAAAATTATTTTTACCTGCTAAACCTGGTTTATGTTGTTTATTATGAGAACCAATATTTTTTAAATCCAATAGTAAATGTCTAGCTTTTTTATAAGTCAACACAAACCAATCTATATCCATAACCGGATCAGATAAACCAGCTTCTAATAAAGCATCTCCAATATTATGCATATCAACAAAATTATTCACATGGGCAGTTTCATCATTCCAACTATTTCTTAATTCTCGTAAAGTATCTGGGCCAAAAGTAGAAAAAAAGATTGTTCCTTCAGGTTTCAGTACTCTAGCAAATTCGGCAAATACTGCTTGAATATCATCACACCACTGTAACATTAGATTAGAAACTAATAAATCTATACTTGCATCAGCAATCGGTAATTGGGCTGCATCAGCACAAATAAAATTTTGGTTAGTAATTTGGAGTGAAGCTTGTCTCAACATGTTTGGAGCTATATCTATAGCATAAATATCCGAATTTTTATATAACTTACTTAGTTCTTTTGTTAAGCCGCCAGTTCCTGCTCCAACATCTAAAATATGTTTAGGAGTTGTTTTTAACCATTGTATACGTTCTAGTATTTCTTCACCAATCGTTTTTTGAAGATTAGCCCATTTATCATAATTAGGAGCAGCACGATCAAACGTTTGAGAAGTTTTATTCATAATTTACTGTAGTTTAATAAAAATTTGGTCTGCACAAAGTTATATAAATGTAGGATGCAATGAACAAAGTGAATTGCATGAAGATGTAATTCGTAAACTCATTAAATCCTACATAAAGTCCATAATTAACTGTATAGTCAATTTCCATTGTAAAGGGCAAAGCTATTAAGTTAAGCAAATTTTTCCGGAGTCCAAAGCGAAGCTTTGATATTATTAAGTTATAAATTAAATATTTACAAAGCTAACGCTTTGGACTCCGAAAACCTTACCTG
>DAOUSL010000329.1 GCA_030627235.1 Thioploca sp. | reverse complement strand
AAGCTGCGGTAATAATTATAATCACAAAGCTTTCCAAAGGAAAGACTTTACTAAAAGTCTTGCACTAAAGTGCATAGTTTTTACTAACGGTTGGGACAATAAAAGTTGTCGTAAATCTTTATATTTTTGTGTAAAAGTTATTGCAGTCCATGAATTTGGACATGCTTTAGGTTTTTCACATGAGCAAAATCGCCCTGATGCACCAAGAGAATGCCAAAAAGAACGTCAAGGTGGTGATGGTGACGTTTATTTGTCAGAGTATGACCCAGATTCGGTTATGAATTATTGTAATCCAGAATGGAGTGGAGGTGGAACATTAAGCCGTAAGGACATTGAAGGATTGCAAAAGTGGTATAACACACCAGCAACTAGTAAACCAACAATTTACAGAAATACGAAAGAAACATTTTTTAAAATAGTAAATATCAATGCAAATGATATCTTAAATATTCGTTATTTACCCAATCCACGTAGTAAAAAAATAGGAAAAATACCATATGATAAAAGATGTGTTGCCTATTTAAATAAAAATAAACAATATAAATCAAGTAAATGGGTAAAAATAACCTATAAAGGCATTCAAGGTTGGGTTAATTATAAATTTTTGCATAAAAATGAAAATCCTAATTGTTTTTCCTTTTATAAAGTTATTAATGTAGATTACGATGACGTTTTAAACATACGCCAATCTTCTAATTTCAGCAGTAAAAAAGTGGGCACAATACTTCCAAATAAATGTTGTGTATTAAAATTAGATGAGTCTTTTCATAACAAAAAAAAATGGTTTATGGTTAAATACAATAGTATTATAGGATGGGTTAATTCACATTATTTAATGCAGCAAGCCACGGGAGTATGTAATTCCTGCTAATCATATCAATAGTGGTGTATGTTTTTTACTAGTGCCAAGGTTCTACCTTGGCATTCATCCCAAATGGCTCTGCCATTTAATAACACAATCAGTTTGGTGGTAGGATTAGGGTTATATGGGAAAAAGTCGCTATAAAATAGTAACAGAAGGAAAGTACCTTACTTCCTAACTTGTAGTATTGTTAATTAGCTATAGTAAAATTCTTATAAAAACAGAGCATACAAATAAATTATAGGCAAAAATAAATGAGTTATAGTAAAGATTTAAGAAAACGTGCAATAGATTTCGTTATAGAAGAAAAGTATGAGAAGTGTAAGCAAACTATTTGGCGTACAGTACAACACAGTGAAAGATTGGGTAATTCAAAGAAACAGGAGTCTCCAAAACCAATTTGTAGAAACGTCCAAAATAGATTTATCAAAATTATCTAAACAAGTATTAGAATATCTAGATAGATTTCAATATGAACATGCACAAACATTTGGAGTAACGCAATCAGCTATAAGTAAAGCGTTGAATAAACTTGGGATAACTCTTAAAATTTAGTTATGAAGAACAAGATAAAGTTGAAGCAATTTAAACAGCTAGTTGATGGTATAGATAAAAAACAATTTATATATTGATGAAAGCTGTATTAAACCCAATATAATCAGAGATTACGGTTGTGCATCAAAAGGTGAAAAAATATTTGGATGTCGTAAGGGAAAGAGAAAAATATAAATATTATTGCAGCACTTAATGAACATACAGTTATAGCTCCATTTCTTTATGAAGGAAGTATGAACACTGATTTATTTAATATTTATTTAGAAGAGTTCTTGTTGCCAGTTTTAAAACCTGTGCAAATAATTGTAATGGATAACGCATCTTTCCATAGTTGAAACTGAGTTATTAATAGAACAAGCCAGATGTAAGCTTTTTACCACCATATTCACCAGAATTAAATCCAATCGAACATACATGGGCTTCACTGAAACGTTATATTAAGTGATTTCGTCATAAATTTTATACTGTTATCGAAACTATAGAATATATTTTTTATAATATAAATTATTTTTATGAAACGGAGATATAGGAATATTATAGTAAGATTCCTACAAAATAGTACTATAATAATAAATATTTTTATTTAAAATAAATTTATTATGTTTTTATAATAGTATGAAAATATAATAAATTTATTTTAAATAAAAATATTTATTATTATAGTACTATTTTGTAGGAATCTTACTATAATATTCCTATATCTCCGTTT
>DAOUSL010000044.1 GCA_030627235.1 Thioploca sp. | reverse complement strand
TATACAATTTGTAGACCGTTTAAACTTAATATCTAGTTCAATTGCGGCCATTATTCCCTGCTTAAACCAGAATTAAAACATACTTCTAATTCCGATTGGGGAAGTTTTACCTTCAGTGAGTAATACACTGGGAGCAGCCTTTCAGCTCCATAAATAACATAATTGTAACTACGATGTTTTGTAGCCCTAATTATTGGCTCTACTCTTTACTGGAAGTAGAGTTTCTAACTAAACGTGTCGCACTGGTTGTTCATTACGTGTACTTTCTTTAGGACTACCAAGAAATGAATAAACTATATTTAGGAGATTGCCTAGATATTTTACGCAATGAGCTTGAAATCAAACCAGAGTCAGTTGACTTAATCTACATTGACCCGCCTTTTAATTCCAAGCGTAATTACAATGTATTTTTTGATGATAAGGAAATTCAAACGCAACGTATGGCCTTTGAGGATACTTGGTCATTGCATAGTGTTGGTGAGTCTTTAACTGAACTAGACACAATACATCATGATAAGTTATTAAATTTACTCAATGCCTATCAGGATATAGCCCCACAAGTATTCCCTTATTTGGTAATGATGACACTTAGGATTATTGAATTGCATAAAGTGTTGAAACCAACTGGGAGTTTTTACTTGCACTGTGATCCAACTGCTAGTCATTATTTAAAAACTGTTTGTGATGCTGTGTTTGGTGCTAAGAATTTTAGGAATGAAATTATTTGGAAAAGAGTATCTGCACATAGTGATACAAAACAAGGAAATGTTTTACATATGGGTAGAACACATGATATTATTTTGTTCTACACAAAAACAGAATTTACTAATAGAAATGAACTTTATCAGCCATATAGCCAAGAATATATAACTAAATTTTATCGACATTCTGAGCCTAATGGAAGAAAATATACATTGGATAATATAACAGGGCCAGGAGGTGCATCAAAAGGGAATCCTCAGTATGAATTTTTAGGTGTAACACGGTATTGGAGATATAGTGAAAAAAGAATGATAGAACTGTATAAACAAGGACGTATAGTACAAATAAAATCAGGAAATGTTCCACGTTATAAACGGTATCTTGATGAAATGCCCGGTGTTCCATTACAAGATATTTGGGATGATATTTTAGCGTTACAATCACAGGCAAAAGAACGCCTCGGCTACCCAACCCAAAAACCAAAATCCCTATTAGAACGAATAATAAAAGCCAGTTCCAATGAAGGTGATATTATACTTGATGCCTTTTGTGGTTGTGGAACGTCCATTGATGCTGCTGAAAGTTTAAACCGTAAATGGATAGGAATTGATATAGCTCCTTTTGCTGTATCCCTTATCAAACGCCGTTTAAAAGATACTTACGAAAATTATTTAAGCAAATTTGAAGTAAGAGGAACTCAAACTGATGAACCAAGTGCAATTAAATTATGGGAACAAAATCCATTTGCATTTGAGGACTGGTGGTTAACCGAATTAGAAGTATTTGCCACAACTTATGGCAAGAAAGGAGCAGATCAAGGCATTGATGGTATTGGTCAATATTTAATTCCAAAAGTAGACAAAGCAATTAAAGTAGGTTTTCAAGTTAAAGGTGGTAAAGTACAATCGAAAGATATTGATGCCTTATTTGGTGCGATTTCCAAACATAAGTATGATATGGGCGTACTTTTAACTCGTTACAAACCGACTAAACCAATGTTGACCAGTGCCATTCAATTAGGCCAATATGAAGTAGCTGACTATGGTTATAAATATCCAAAAATTCAAATAATGACTTTAGCAGAATATTTCAATGGTAAACAATTGAACTTACCAAAAGACAATGTCACTTTCAAAAGTGCTACTACCATTGGCAAAAGTGGTAAACAAAAAGGTTTATTTTGATTTAAGTAGAAATATTTTGTACAGTATAAAAAATATAAATCATATATTTACTAAAATTCTGTCCTGTACAAAAGGTAAAAACATATAAATTAGTGTTGTAATTTTAAATAAAATCCATGTTACAATGCTAAAAAATAACAATATGATAAGTTTTTTACAATAAATTTTCTCTATTAAGAAAAAAATATTTTAGAAGGTATTATTTTAAATATCAATAGATTATATAGATAAATTATAGTATAAACAAAAATAATACTCAATATAATTAGCATTAAATTTGCGATTATTTTAAAAATAAACTATTCTATATAGCATGATGTTTTGAACATCAAGATTTAATATCACATTTTTAAACAGTTTGTTAAGTTTTAATTGATGGATGGCTACAAATGTCCTATTTTAATGCTAGAAAATGTAGTGTATTAGTTTACAAAATTTAGAAATAACAGAGGTTAGTATTAGGTATGAACCGTGGTACAGTGAAATGGTTTAACGATTCTAAAGGTTTTGGTTTTATCTCACCTGAAGATGGTAGCAAGGACATATTTGTTCATTTTTCAAGTATTCAAAAAGAAGGGTTTAAGACTCTTAATGAAGGACAACAGGTTGAATATGAATCAACTGACGGCCCTAAAGGACCGCAGGCAACCAAGTGTTTCCCTATTTAAATAATATTACTTAAACGTGATTCCCGTAATCTAATAGATTACGGGTTATAGGGAAAAATATAATTTATGTTCTATATTTGCAGTTCCATTATCACCAGCATAATTACTTTTATCGCTACAAATCCTCCCTTTATCCGCTTCTTCATCATCAGAATGAGATTCTAATATAACCGCAATATTTCCTGGAATTTTAGTAAATACAACAAATAACGTCATGCTACACTTAGCTCCATCACTTGATATTCCAATTAAACCACCAAAGGCATTTTTAGGTTGTTGTTGTAAGTCTCCTGGAACTCTTTTAACTAAATTAGCAGAACGTAAGTGTAACCATAAAAGACGGGATTCATCATTATTATTTGTTGAATCATAATTTCCACCGATAACACCATCGCCATTACCTCCAGCTTCAACTCCTTCAAATCTATCAGCCCCATCATCATCTCCAGGAAGTTTATGGTAATTTTCACGATATATATTAATTGCCCTAGCAATACTATTAAAATTATTTTCGATATTTTTAATTTTAGCATTTGTGATAAGTTCAGTACCTTTAAGTATCGTTCCCATAAATAATCCTATTATTATTAATACTATAGCAATCTCAACTAGAGTGAAACCATTTTTCATTTTCATAGAATTTTAATAGCTAAATATATTTTTATATTAGGCATTATTTAAATTTATAGGATAAAGTACATATTGCGTATTTTTTCATCATCACCAGAAGTATTATAACCATCACTATCAGTATCTTCTGCAGCGGCACCATCATCAGCCCTAATGCTACCTTTATTTGGTTTTTCATCATCAGAACGTGATTCAAGTATGATAGAGATGCTATTAGGTATTTTAGAAAATCCTATATAAGTTCTTCCTTTAGCGATATTTAATACTCCTTTTGAAGAAACTCCTGTAACTCCACTAAATGAATTAACAGGTTTGTCACTAGTACCAGCCTCACCATCTACCAATCCTGCCGAGCGTAAATGAGCCCAAAGCATTCTACTTTCATCTGTTTCCACATC
Source organism: Thioploca sp. (assembly GCA_030627235.1). Classification (GTDB taxonomy): domain Bacteria; phylum Pseudomonadota; class Gammaproteobacteria; order Beggiatoales; family Beggiatoaceae; genus DRQV01. The sequence continues at coordinate 23,051 of DAOUSL010000044.1, read as the reverse complement.
TGAATCAAAATCACCTTCAATATTTCCATTACCTAAAGTACCATTACCTGGTTCGTCTGTTCCAAATCTATCTTTAGCCCGACTATCATCACCTGGTAAAGCTCGATAACGATCTTGATAACTATAAATTGCCGCAGTCACTCCACTAAAATCATTTTCCAAATTTTTAATTTTAGCATTAGTGACTATTTCTTGTCCTTTAAGAACTCCACCTAGTAATAATCCAATAATTACCATAACAATAGCAATTTCTACTAAAGTAAAACCATTTTGTCTGTTCATTTTATTAACCTCTATAATCTTATGGTATATATTTAAAACTATTCAATCTGTTTTTCTAAAGCTAATAATTTTTCGTTTAAAAATTTGATTTCCTTAGAATCAGTCAACTGGCCACTTGCAAGCATGCCTCCTACTATTAAGCGAGCTTGTTCTAATTCACCCATATCTTCTAAAATAAAAATTTGCATTTCCTTTGCCCATCTAGGCATACTAGGAGTTGCATTATCAGATATAGCCTGAGCATATTTTAATGCTAAAGGTAAGTTTTTTAGTTTATGTTTAGCAATTACTGTAACATGAGCTAACCATGGCCATCTTGTATTTGGATCAATGAAAAATTGATGATAAACAAATTCTAACATTAAATATTGTTTTTCAGGATTGGGAACACTGGAGTACAAATGACTTGCTACTAATAGTGGGTATTGACTATTTTGGTCAAGAAGCAATATTTGTTCCATCCATTGTTGCAATTTATTATAATCAAGTTGTTGATATGGTAAAAATTGTCCTGTTTGAATATCAAATGCTTGTAACCATAACATTAATAATTTAGAGCTAACAACCGTATCTCCAAAACTGAAAATATGTAATAATCCAGATTGAGGCGGTGATGCTAACTTTTTTATTTCGGTATTTGGTGGAGGTAATTGATGATACCAAATAATTTGTCCTCCTAAACTTAATATTAGCAACATTATTACTATTTTAGGAATATTTTGCACAGAACGTTGTTGTTCAATCATAAATTCTTTCTATAAAGATCAAACAAACTCATTGATATCAATAATGTAACATATATAATAGTTTGTAATAAAATTTCTATTAGATTATTAAAATTACCAGTGTGATAAACTAACCATCCAGATTGAGTAAAGTTTTCTAAATTTGGTAGCAACATAGCCAATAATTCGATTAAACCATTAATAAATTGATCTATCCATGATTGTGAATTTAATAATGAACTTTGTGCCATTAGTTGGATAGCAATAATGCTACGTGCCAATATATAAAATCCTAAGACCATACTAAAAGCTTGCACAATTTGATGAAAGGTAAGTACGCATAGTAGACTTACAGCTGTAATGATTAACAATTCACAAAATAAGGAAAAACTCCACAATGCTACTTGAACATAAGATACATAATTTAATAAAGTAATCCCAAATAATATGGATGTAACTAAAGCAATCAAAGCAAATCCACTGAATTTACCAATGAGATAATGGCTACGTTGTAAAGGTAGAGATAACCACAAATATATAGAATTATTATTAAATTCATGTACCATGCTATTAATTACGAATAAACTTACTACATAGATTGCACTCAAACGTAAAAAAGCTGCTAACACACTGCTTTGATAAGTTACCGTTTCAATGAGTGTTATTTGACCTATAAAAATGCTTAATCCAAATCCAATAATTAATAATATAATAATAACTGCAAAAAATCGAGTGCGTAATGCTTCCAATGTTACTAATGTAGCAAGAGTAAGAATTTGTTTCATTTGTCAAATTATTTTTTTAAGGTAAATTCGCAATGTCTTTTAATTTAACTTCTATTTCACCTAAGCATGAACATCGTTTGCTTGGTTTATTATTAATATCTTTACACATTGTATTATGGTGGAATTTTCTTAATTTTCCAGAAATATTATTACGAATTAGCCTATTGGTTCACTTTGGAATATTTATTCTATGGCAGCCATTATGGAGTAGATTAAATATTCATGGAATTAAATACAAAATATTTTTTTTTATAGCAATTTGTATCTCACTAGTTTTTCCTAATATATTATTATTGCTTCTTTGGCAAATTATCTTATTAGGTTTGCTTGGTGGACGTGATTTAGTTAAACCAATTGATAAAACTATTAATTTAATAGCAATTATATTTTTAAGTATAGAAATATTATTTATTGCTTTCAGTAGATTATTTATTATTGATGAACAAGTTTATCTATTCACAACCAGTATTTGGTTTCAATATGGAATATTAATAATTCCAATGTTATTTTTGCTCATTAGCACTGACGACAGCCGTGAGCATCGTTATTATATTAATTTTTTTCATGGTTTAACGATTTCAATGACAATTGTAATCATAATCTTAGGTAGTTTAGTTATTAATTTAGCTAGCCAAGTAATTATGCCATTGGCAGTTTTACAGATGATATTAGCTATAATCTTGTTTGTTTTAACAATAAGTTGGTTATGGGTTATGCTGGTCGGTGAAGAAGGGACTGAATCTTTATGGACACGGCATTTATATAATATTGGTGGTTCTTTTGAACAATGGATAGAAGATTTATCCCAACCAATTCATCATAAAAACTTAACTCCTCAAGAATTTTTACAAGCAGGTTTTGAACGACTATTAACTTTACCTTGGATAACTGGAATTGCTTGGCATTCTTCATATGGTAAAAATATGTTAGGAGTGGCCGGTCAAAAAATTGTTATCACAGTGCAATCACTCGAAATCACAGTATACGCTCGTTATAGAATTAGTGCCAGTCAGTTTTTTCAAATTAAAATTTTAGCCCAATTATTAGAATATTTTCATCAAACTAAACGACGTGAAGCTGCTTTTGCTCAACAAGCTCATTTACAAGCTATTCATGAAACTGGAGCTAAACTTACTCATGATATCAAAAATTTGTTACAATCTTTGCACGCTATAACATCAGCAATAGAAATTTATCCTCCTTCGAAACATGACGATACTCAAAGATTGTTGCAAGGCCAATTGCCTCATTTAACCCAACGATTAAAACGAACTTTGGATAAACTACAAAAACCAGCTGAGTTTTCTTATTCCAATGTGCCGATTAATTTATGGTGGAGCAATTTACAAGCCCGATATCGTAAAAGTCAGATTGATTTTCATACCAATGTAGATAATGATAACGCTCTTATTCCAGAAGATTTGTTTGATAATGTTGCTGAAAATTTATTGCAAAATGCTCTTATGAAACGTAAACGAGAACCAGAATTAGAAATTGAAGTATCATTATATGTTAATCAACGTAATTTACAACTAACAGTATTTGATAATGGTAGTAAAATACCAGACGAAATTTTTGATAATTTATTTAGTCAACCTGTGCCTTCTAAAGATGGTTTTGGGATTGGTCTATATCACGTTGTTAAACAGTTAATTCATACTGATTATGATTTACAAATTGTTGAAAATGCTGCTGGTAATGTATGTTTTGAATTATCCAGTACTGATCAATCATAAATTTTCGATTAATCTACTTAAAATATAAAAATTATGCCTGAAGAAACTAAGATTCCCCAGTTACAACTTCGTTATGAACAAACTACTGCTTTGTATGCTTCTCAATTTGTTATAAGTACTAATGGCGAAGAAGTTATTATTAATTTTTCCTCTGGTGGTTTACCAGATAAAGATAATTCTTATTTGCCAGTACACACTAGAATTGCTTTAACTGCTACTGGAGCAAAAAACTTAGCTAATTTAATCACTCAAGCCTTATCAGAAAGAAGTAAGGTTACTGTTTCCAACTCATTGAATAAGGTTATTCACTAATAATTATGTATGTAATTTAAATTTTATGCGATTTAATCTACTAAAATGTCATGGTTCTGGTAATGACTTTCTGCTCATTAATGAATATGAAAAATTATTACTTACTGAACAGCAACGTATTATATTGGCAAAATTATTTTGTGATCGAAATGATAACCTAGGTGCTGATGGCATTTTATTTTTTCAAGCTAGTAATATTGCCAATGGAAAAATGCGAATGTTTAATCCTGACGGTTCAGAAGCAGAGATGTGTGGTAACGGTCTGAGATGTATAGGGAGATTTGCTTGCGAGTTATTTGATAAAAATTCTGTATTAATTGAAACTTTGAAAGGAGTTTCTCAAGTTTTTAAGGATGCTGATATTTATCCATCTTTACCAACATATCAAGCTGAATTAAATACTATTTCTTTGGCTAGTAAAGATATTCCTATATTAGTAAATTCAGACACATTAATTAATCAACCATTCATTGCAGATAACTTATTATTTACGGCTGTAAGTATGCCAAACCCACATTTGGTAGCAATAGTTGATGATATTTCTGATTCTGAACTAGAAAAAATTGGTAAATTAGCAAATCAATCTCCAGATAAAATTCCTAATGGTACTAATGTAAATTTTTGTAAAATCCTAGATTCAAATTCGATTTACGTTAGAACTTATGAACGAGGAGTCGGTTTGACTAATTCCTGTGGTAGCGGTATGTCAGCTTCTTCATTAGTTACCTGCTTATTAGGACGTAATTCGTTTGACAAACCGATCAATGTTTATAATCGTGGTGGTTTGGTAACATGTACCCCAAAACTTATTGATAAAGATAAGTATTCAGTATTTTTATCTGGTAATGCTACATTTATTTTTAATAATACGATTGAATTTGAATTTTCAGACCTAACTAATATTATCCAATATTTTGGGAAAGTTTTTACAGACGAAATTCAAAATTACGGTGGTTTCAGCGAATATTCCACACAAAAATATCTAAGTATTTTAAATAACACAAGGCAATTATGAAATCTAATTTTTAAGTTATTTCGTAATGATTTGGGAATTTATAATTAACTTAAAATTATTATAATTTAGGTTGTATTTTTATGAATTGGTATGGTTTATATACTCTTTTTGGTAAAGAAGTTTGGCGTTTTACAAAAGTTGGCACTCAAACAATTCTTGCTCCTATTGTTACGGTTTTGCTTTATTTACTAGTATTTGGTTCAGTATTAGAAGAACATATTGAAATTTATGATGGGATTAATTATACCGCTTTTCTTATTCCTGGCTTAATCATGATGAGCATAATTCAAAATGCTTTTGCAAATAGTTCATCTAGTTTATATCAATCAAAAATGACGGGTAGTTTAGTTTTTATACTATTGCCACCTTTATCTAGTTTAGAATTTTATTTGGCATTCACCACAGCATCGATATTACGTGGTCTGGTAGTTGGAATTGGGGTATGGATTGCAACTTGTTGGTTTGTAATATTGCCAGTACATAATATATGGATATTGCTAGCATTTGCGATATTGGGTAGTTTAGTGTTGGGAACTTTAGGAATTATTGGGGCTTTATGGGCTGATAAATGGGATCATATTTCTGCTTTTCAAAACTTCCTTATTTTACCATTAACTTTTTTAAGTGGAGTATTTTATCGGATAGATACTCTGCCCGAATTTTGGGAAAAAGCTTCTTACTACAATCCATTTTTTTATATGATTGATGGTTTTCGTTATGGTTTTTTTGGGGTTTCAGAAATTAATATAAATACTAATTTATTTGTTGTTAGTTTATTTGCAATTACTGTCAGTATATTCTGTTTATGGTTATTGCGTATTGGTTATAAAATTAGATATTAACCAGAGTTAGAGGTAAAAATATCGTTCCCAAATTTGGTAACGAACTGTCTATCAATCTCTGTTTGGTCTAAATTTGAAGCAAAGTTTCTTAAACATCGTGTTCCTAAATAAAATTTAGGAACAATATTTATTTAAATACAGTAAACAATACCTTCACCAATTTGCTGGTTGTTTCGGGAATGGAGCATAGCGGATTTCCCGAAACTTAAGTATTAAGTAACGGAATTTTTTAGGAACTATTTGCTGCTTATACCATTAGCTTAATTTTCTTGACTACACGTCCTAATATATTTGAAACAAAAATCCTAATAAAATCCTAATAAAATCCTAATTATTATTTATCATATTGCTTGAATATAGTAGTGTTACCATCTTTATCAAATGTTAACACTGAAAATGGGTCTTTTCGATTTCCCATCTCCATTCCGGGAGTTCCAACTGGCATTTCTGGAACAGTCAAACCAATTATATCTAGTTTTTTAGATAATAATTGCTTAATATCAGTAGCAGGAACATGACCTTCAATCACATAACCATCAATAATAGCTGTATGGCAAGATGCTAACTTATCAGGAATCCCATATTTTTGTTTCAATTTGCTCATGTTATTAGTTTTAATATCAATAACATTGAACTGATTATCCTGCAAATGTTTTATCCAACCACTACAACAGCCACAATTTGGACTTCGATAAACAGTAATATCTTGAACCTCAGAACTATACCCATAAGTAGATACCACAAGTAGTAATAGACTTATTAAAATCTTAGAGAAATTATTTTGCATGTTTTAAATTTAATATTAATTATAAAGAGATATGATTAGTAAATTATAAGGAAACACTAGTTAGAAACTAATGATCTCATCTATAATAGCACTTTGCAAGGAAAATATTTAGTAATATTTGTTTTATATCGAATATAAATTATTGATTTTTAAAATTAACCCATACTATAACTAAAATTTGAGTTGAAATACTTGAATACTTTATTTACCTATGCTTATTTTGCAGGTTGCAATTCCAAGACCTTTATTTAATTACTTTGATTATTTACCACCTATTGGTATAGACACAAATCAATTGAGACCAGGAATACGGTTAAAAGTTCCATTTGGTAATATAAATTATGTGGGCATGTTGGTAAACATTACCAATGAAAGCAAATGTCCAATTAATAAACTCAAGCCAGCAATACATATTATTGATTTAAATCCGATTTTATCAGAAAATGAGTTGGGATTAATGAAATGGGCAGCCAATTATTATCATTATTATATAGGCGAAGTCATTGCAACCGCTTTGCCCAGTGCTTTAAATCAAGGTTTGCCAGCTAAAATAAAACCTCTAATAGGTTGGAAATTAGCCAAAACTAATATTCAATTAGATAATCTGCCTAAAAATGCGGTTAAACAAAAAGCTATTTTAAATTTATTACAACAACATCCACAAGGTTTGACCCAGACTTTTATTAATAGTAGTTTACCTAAAGCAAGCCCCAGTTTAAAAACTTTACAACAAAAAGGTTGGATAACCACAGAATTAATTGACATAATTCCTAATAAAACCATAGCTAAATCTTCTCATTTACAACTCAATCAAGCTCAAACCAAAGTAGTTAATCAAGTTTGTAATAATTTACAACAATTTTATCCAGTTTTATTAGATGGAGTAACTGGAAGTGGTAAAACAGAAGTTTATTTACAGATTATTCAAAAAGTTTTAGATCAAGGTAAGCAAGCACTTATTTTAGTTCCAGAAATAAATTTAACTCCTCAAACAGTAAATCGTTTTGAACAACGTTTTGCGATACCAATTGCTACTTGGCATTCCAGATTAAATAAAGATGAACGTTTGCATACCTGGTTGTTAGCTAAAGATGGAATAACTTCTATCATAATAGGTACTCGTTCGGCAATTTGGATACCTTTGGCTAATCCAGGGATATTCATAGTTGACGAAGAACATGATTTATCCTACAAGCAACAAAATAAATTTCGGTATTCAGCTCGTGATATTGCTGTAGTACGTTCTAAACGAGCTAAAGTGCCTGTTTTACTTGGTAGTGCGACTCCTTCACTTGATAGCTTGTATAATACTACTTGTAAACGTTATTTATACTTTAAATTACCAGAACGAGCTGGAGCTGCAGTTCATCCTACTTATTATATTGTTGATATGCGTCAGCAACCCCCAAAAGAAAGTTTATCTCGACAACTAATAAGAGCTATCAAACAACGTTTAGCTGCTAAACAACAAATTTTATTATTTATTAATCGACGTGGTTACGCTTCTACTTTGACTTGTTATAAATGTGGTTGGGTAGCTTTTTGTAGACATTGTGATGCTCGGCTTACTTATCATGAAACCAGTAAAAATCTTCAATGCCATCATTGTGGAATAATGCAACCATTATATATCCAATGTCCAGAATGCAAACATTCCAAACTTTATTTACTTGGACAAGGTACTGAACGGGTTGAAGAATATTTACGAACTAAATTTTCCGATGCTAATATTTTACGGATTGATAGTGATAGTACTAGCCGAAAAAATGCTATGGAAAATATTTTAGAGCAGATTCATACTGGTGGGGTAGATATTTTAATAGGTACTCAAATGTTAGCAAAAGGACACCATTTTCCAAAGGTTACTTTAGTGGGTATAATTAATATAGATAGTGGATTATACGGTTCTGATTTTCGTTCCAGTGAACGTATGGCACAATTATTAATTCAAGTTTCTGGTCGGTCTGGCAGAGCTAATGAACCTGGAGAAGTTATTATTCAAACTTACCATCCAGAACACCCTTTACTAACTAAATTAATTCAAAAAGGTTATCCAGAATTTGCTCAAGCGGCTTTAAAAGAACGTTATATTGCAGCATTTCCCCCATATACTTATCTAGCTTTATTACGTGCTGAATCAATTGATAAACCACCATTAGAATTTTTAGAGCAAGCCAAACAATTAGCACATCAATGTGAAAATGTACAATTATGGGGGCCAGTAATGTCACCAATGGAAAAGAGAGCAGATTGGTATCGGGCACAACTATTATTACAAGCTTTACAACGTAAACCTTTACATGATTTTATCAATCAATGGCTACCAAAATTACCTGTCTCTAATAATAAAAAAGTACGTTGGTCATTAGATATTGATCCACAAGATTTATTTTAGATTTTTATATGTTAGACATCTTACCTAAATAAAATTATATAAATGTAGGATGCAATGACCGAAGGGAATTGCATCAAGATGTAATTCGTAAACTCATTACATCCTACATAAAATCCGTAATTAATTGTATAGCTTTGATCAATCATTATTACAATTTATGTCATATTTAGAAAAAAACTACTTAATTTTAAGAATTCATGTAGAATAATTGATAACATTCTAACTTATATAATATGCTTAAAATAATGGATAAATTACAAAATATTATCGAATCAGCATTTGACAACCGTGCTGAACTTAGTCCTACTAATGTCAGTAATGAAATAAAAGAAGCTGTCAATGAAACCCTTAATTTACTTGATAAAGGTATTTTGCGAGTCGCAGAAAAACAACAAGATAAATGGATAGTAAATCAATGGGCAAAAAAAGCTGTATTATTGTCATTTCGTTTAGCAAACAATAGTTTAATTAAAGGTAGCTTCACTAATTATTACGATAAAGTAGAATCTAAATTTAACGATTTTAATTCCCGTGAATTTATTGAATCTGGAGTACGAGTTGTTCCGCCAGCCACTGTACGCAAAGGTGCTTATATCGCTCCTAATGTAGTATTAATGCCTTCTTACGTCAACATTGGTGCTTATGTAGACAGTGGCACAATGGTTGATACCTGGGCAACCGTAGGTTCTTGCGCTCAAATTGGTAAAAATGTCCATTTATCTGGTGGAGTAGGTATCGGTGGAGTTTTAGAACCAGTGCAAGCAGGCCCTACTATAATTGGAGATAACTGTTTTATTGGAGCTCGTTCAGAAGTCGTCGAAGGAGTTATAGTTGATGAAGGTGCGGTAATTTCAATGGGAGTTTACATTGGTCAAAGTACTAAAATTTACAATCGTAGCACTGGCGAAATTACCTATGGCTACATCCCACCTTATTCAGTAGTTGTTTCTGGAAATTTACCATCCAAAGACGGCAAATATAGCTTATACTGTGCTGTAATTGTTAAACAAGTTGATGCTAAAACCAGAAGCAAAGTAGGATTAAATGAATTATTAAGAGATATTTAAATGACGGAAGAAGCCGATAAATTACGTTCTTTAGGATTAGCTGTGATCCAAACAGAAATGGAAGCTGTCGCAGCTTTGCAAGATAGAATTGATAATGCTTTTGTTCAGGCATGTGAATTCATGTTGCAATGTGAAGGACGAATTGTAGTAATCGGCATGGGAAAATCTGGGCATATTGGTAATAAAATTGCGGCTACTTTGGCAAGTACTGGTAGCCCAGCATTTTTTGTCCATCCAGGTGAAGCTAGTCATGGTGATTTAGGTATGATAACGGCTAAAGACGTGGTATTAGCCTTATCAAATTCTGGAGAAACAGAAGAAATTTTAGTAATCTTACCACTCATTAAACGGCTATTAATACCATTGATAACCTTGACTGGTAACAAAAATTCTACCTTAGCTAAAACAGCCACTGTAAATATTGATGTTGGAGTAACTAAAGAGGCTTGTCCATTAGGGTTAGCACCTACTTCTAGCACTACTGCTACATTGGTAATGGGAGATGCGCTGGCAATTGCATTACTGGAAGCCAAGGGCTTTCAAGCTGAGGATTTTGCTCGTTCTCATCCAGGCGGTAAATTAGGCAGACGATTATTATTGTTGACGGATGATATTATGCGTACTGGTGATGCAATGCCAACTGTTCCGATAACTGCAACTTTGCGAGATGCTTTGGAAGAAATTACTTGTAAAGGTATGGGTATGACGACTATTGTTGATCAAGATTTGCAGGTGATAGGTATTTTTACCGATGGTGATTTACGACGAACTTTAGATAAGCAAATTGATATCCATACTACAAAAGTAACTCAAGTCATGACAATTGCTAGTAAAACTATAACTTCTGATTGTTTAGCTGTTGATGCTTTAACAATAATGCAAACCCATAAAATTACTGCTTTATTAGTTGTAAATGAGCACCAAACTTTAATTGGTGTATTACACATGCACGATTTATTACGAGCCAAAGTAGTTTGATTTTGTCAGTAATTTACTATTACTAATTATCATAATTATGTAATTTTAACATTATTTAAAAGGATAAAAGATAGGCAGGATTTTAAACTGTACCATCATTGCTTTCTGACTAGCCGTATTCACCAAACTTAACAATTCCGCATTAGAATATTACATTCCAGCAGTCTGCTATACTATTTGTACAGCAAGACTAGCTGGTTTAGTTAATTGTTTAGGCTTGGGGTTGTTTACAAAACTACCTTCAAGCTACTTACCAACTATTTAAACAGAAAATTAGGTTATTTGCAAATATTTGAATAATTTGGATTTCGGTTTAGGAGAAATATTATGTGGCGTTTTTTGTTAGTTTTGGTTTTTAGTATGCCGGTTTATGCGGATAGGTTGGCGTTGGTTATTGGGAATGGGGATTATTTGTATGAATCGTCGTTGAATGCTCCGGTGAATGATGCTAAGGATATGGCTGATGTGTTGCAGAGCTTGGATTTTAAGGTAATTGCTAAGTATAATTTGCGGCAACGTGAGTTTGATAGTGCAGTGCAGGAGTTTGAGGATAAACTTAAAAATTATGATGTAGGTTTGTTTTATTATTCTGGACATGGTTTGCAGGAAAGCGGGGTGAATTATTTGGTGCCGGTGGATGCACGGATTCAAAGTGCGATAGATATTAAGTATGTGTCGGTGAATGCTAGTCGGGTGTTGGAGAAGATGGAGTATGCCAATAAGCACACTAATTTGTTGATTTTGGATGCTTGTCGGGATAATCCTTTTAAAAGTACCGCAAAAGGATTTAATAATGGCTTGGCAGAAATGAGTCCAAGGGGTTCGTTAATTGCCTTTGCAACTGCCCCTAAAACAACTGCTTTAGATGGTTTACCGACTGAACGTAATAGTATTTATACTAAACATTTGTTAAAGAAATTGCGAACTCAACCTCATTTGAGTGTTTCGGATTTATTAACGCAAGTCGCTGGTGGGGTAGCGAGAGAAACTAATCAGAAACAGTGGCCTTGGAAGTCAGATTCTTTGACCAATCAGTTTTGTTTTGGCTCTTGTTCTTCAAAGCAACAAATAGTTGAGCTACCACCTACTATTGCTCAAGTTAGGCAATGGTGGCGTATTGGTGAACCATTTTCATTAGATGGTCTATATAAAATTTTATTAAATAGTGAAATTGCTTACTTATCTTCGGTATTTTTTGAAAATCGTGAAAAATTTTGTAATAGCAATACAATACTTATCAGACCTAAATTAAAAAAAATCAAAGAAATTGAAGGTATAGGAATAGAATGTATAGGGTTTAATTCTATTAAAGTATTGGACTTGAATAATGATGGCACATCAGAGGTAGAAATTGAGGGAAGTTTTACTGCACAAGGATATATGGAAGGAATGAAACGTCTAATTAATATCAACAGGTGGGATGTTAGTCATATTCGTACAGTTGAATATAGTAATAATTTAGATGCTGGTTGTGGTGAAAACTATGATAGAAGAGAATGTTACGATATCAATGTCAAATGGTCTTATAAAGACCTAAATAATGATGGTAGCTTGGAATTAATTGAATATAGAACTGAAAAACGATGGCTTAAAGAATCAGATGTTACAGAAAAATATTCACATAATTATTTTATGCTGAAAGACATGAAATTAATTCCATATAATCCATAGAACCAAGTAGAGAAATTTGTTGTAGTGCGGACTTTTTCCCTTTAGGTTTTTTATACTGTTTTTATGTTTTTGAACAAGATTTAACGGATTAAAGGATAAAACATGATTACCACCCAAAACCTTTGTTTAAGATTTAATCCTGTTAATCTTTTAATCCGTGTAATCTTGTTCAAATTATCTGAATTAGGATTAAAAACCAACAAGATAGTACAACGAATTGGCGAAATAAACTAATACTACAACTGCTTTAAATTCGCTTATTTCGTTAATTCGCTGTACTCTATTCCTCAATATAAATAGGCAACCCAATGAAAAAACTAATTATTATACTATTACTAATTATTCCCTCAATTCAAATATCCCAAGCAGCCTTACCAGCTTTAGCTTGGACTATACTCAAAGAACTTGCCATCGACACCGCAATTGACGCAGTGCAAGAACTATTCAAAGATTCAGTAAAACCAGAAGATGTCGCCAAACTCAAACAACGCATAGCTAAATTAGAACAGCAAATCGCTCTATCCCAAAAACAAGGTAACTATCCATCAAGCAAAGAACTTAACACGGTTAAACAGATGGTTACAAATTTAACCAAAATAGTCAACACATTAGGAACCCGCCTAAACTCCGTTGAAGCCAGAATATCCATAATAGAACAAGAATTGGCTAGTTTACGCCAAAACTTACTTAATGTTTCCAGCTCTGCAAAAATTGATAAACCACTAGATTTTAAGATAAATTACGTCTATCGTTCCGGTGGCAAAGGCAACCCTAAAACTCTCAACAATGATGGCGTGTTACATTCTGGAGATTATTACAAAATTATCTTTACTCCCACCGAAAACTGCTATATCTATATTTTTCAACTAGATTCGGCTAATCAACTATTCCGCTTATTTCCAATGCAAAGTTTTGGTGGCGTAGTAGTGAATAATCTTAATCCAATTAAAGCTGATAAAACTTACCATATTCCGTCTAAAAATCAGTCTTTTGAACTGGATTCACAAACTGGTTTTGAAACGATTTACTTTGTAGCAACTAGACAGCAAGACATAGTGTTAGAAAAGCAATATCAAGTTATGCAACAGGCTGATGCTAATTTTAAACAACAAATACAGAAGCAAGTTCAACAACAGTTTACCCGTAATCCCAAAGGTTTGCGAGCTATAAAACCAGACCCTATTGCTACAGAAATTTCTTGGCAGGAAAATGGTCAGCAATATTCAGTGTTGCAAGAACGTTTGGAAGATATGTGTAATGGCTGTGTTAATGTGATTACTTTTAACCATAAAACCACAAAATAAATTTTGTACTCCTATGAAACTATTAATTGTTTTATTAATTTGTATCAGTGCCAGTGCTTTTGCTGAATTACCATTTGCTACTAATCAAGCTGAATTTGAAAAAGCTTTAGCTATTCCACTTGAAAGACAAAGAAAAGGTTTAGGCAAAGGAATTCGAGCTATTCGCAAAGATAATCCAAAAGTTGGTGTATTAATTCTATTTGATTTTGATTCAGCAATTATTAAAACAGAATCCTATCCTTTATTGGAAGAATTTGCCAAAGCTTTGCAAGGTGGTTTAGCCGAAATCGCAATAGTTATTAATGGACATACGGATAGCGATGGTACTGAGACTTATAATTTAGGTTTGTCTTTACAGCGAGCTGAGGAAATAAAAAAGTTTTTAGTTGCAAAATATGATATTGCAAATAAACGTTTAACTGTCAAAGCTTATGGAGAAACCAAGCCGATTGAATCAAATAATACGGAATATGGCAAAATGAAAAATCGTAGAGTAGAGTTTGAAAGGGTTGATTAATTTAGTTAAATTCTAATTTAGAAATCATTCCCAAAGTTTTACTGGTTGTTTCGAGAATGTAGCATAGCAGATTTCCCGAAACCTAAGTAACAATTCATAATTAAATTCAAAATAAATATCAATTACTTATTTAATATTTCTGTAGTTTATCCAGTCAAAAAATGCTATAGTATATCCATTAATATATAACTTCAATTTTTAAAAATTATTTAGAAATAACAATTTAAAATGACTATTAACCGCCAAGATTTTGATAAATGTACTGCTTCAATTTTAAAATTATTATATGAAAAATTTCCTAATGAAGTTGATGTAATGATAGAAGATTTAACTGAGGACGGAGAACTAAATGATAATTATTTTGCAACTATACGTTTTTTACGACGGGAAAATCTACTATACTATCAAGAATTAGATTTTAGTAATTTTAAAAGAACTGTATTGACAGCTAAAAGTTTAAGTATACTGGATACTATTCCAGATGATATTGATATGACTTTAGCTCAACAATTAATTAACTCAAATAAAATAGCAATTATTGTTAAAAATATAATAAAACTAGCGGCTTAAATTTATGCAAACTTATCAACAAGATTTTTTAAAATTTGCTATCCAGCAACAGGTATTACGCTTCGGTAGTTTCACCTTGAAATCTGGCCGAATCAGTCCGTATTTTTTTAATATTGGCTTGTTTAATACTGGTGCTGCTTTAGCTCAATTAGGACGTTTTTATGCCCATGCCATTTGTGACAATAATATTGAATTTGATATGCTGTTTGGGCCTGCTTACAAAGGTATTCCAATAGTTACTACCACTGCTATATCTTTGTCTGAATATCATCAAATGCAAGTACCTTATTGCTTTAATCGGAAAGAGGTTAAAGATCATGGTGAAGGTGGAATGGTTGTAGGTAGTCCTTTGAAAGGCAAAGTTTTACTGATTGATGATGTAATCAGTGCTGGAACTGCAATCAGAGAAGCTGTGCAAATTATTACAGCCAATGGAGCAGCTGAATTAGTTGGGATAGTAGTAGCTTTAAATCGACAAGAACTTGGTAAAAGTAAGGTATCAGCAATCCAAGAAATTGAAGAAAATTATGGAATAAAAGTTACTAGTATTGTAAATTTAGATAATTTAATGACTTTTTTAGATCAATATGATCCTGAAGTACTAGCAAAAATTAAAGAATATCGATTGCAATATGGAGAATAATATACCATCCATTAAACCATTATCAGCTTTAATTGCTAATCAAATTGCTGCTGGTGAAGTAGTGGAACGGCCAGCTTCAGTAGTTAAAGAGCTATTAGAAAATAGTTTGGATGCTAATGCAAATAATATTGAAATTGAAATTGAACAAGGTGGAGTTGCATTAATACGAGTCCGAGACAATGGTTTTGGGATTCGTCATACAGAACTATCTATTGCCTTAAACCGCCATTCTACTAGTAAAATTAGAAATTTAGAAGATTTGGAAACTATTTATAGCCTAGGTTTTCGTGGTGAAGCTTTGGCTAGTATAGCTTCTATTTCTAGGTTAGTATTAAGCTCTCATTTTCATGATGCAGAAAGAGCATATTGTATTCGGCTGCATAGCATAGATACCTCTTTGACTCCAGAGCCAATAGCTCATCCGATTGGAACGACTGTAGAAATTCGGGATTTATTTTACAATACCCCAGCTCGCCGCAAATTTTTACGCACTGATAAAACTGAATTTAATCATATCAATGAGACTATTAAACGTTTAGCATTAAGCAGATTTGATGTTAGTTTTAAATTAACTCATAATCGTAAAGCGTTAATGACTCTGAAAAAAGCATCTACTGAAGCAGAACAGTTACAAAGAATAGCAATGTTATGTGGTCCAGATTTTATTGAACATGTATTAAGAATTGATAAAGATGCTGGTGAAATAAAATTATCCGGCTGGATTACTCTACCAACTTATTCTCGTAGCCAGCCTGATATGCAATATTTCTTTGTAAATGGTCGGATTATAAAAGATAAGTTGATTAACCATGCGATACGCCAAGCTTATGAAGATGTATTATATTCTGGTCGCTATTCTGGCTATGTATTATATTTAACAATTTCTCCTAGTGAAATAGATGTCAATGTGCATCCGACTAAAAATGAAGTACGGTTTGTACAAACTGGTTTAGTGCATGGTTTTTTGGTAACAACTTTAGAAGATTATTTATCCCAAACTTCTCCTAACAATCAAAATGGGGAATTGCCACAAACTAATTGGCCAACCGAACAAACTAGAACTCCCAATTTTTCGCTAAATTCTGCTCCATCTGCTACACAAATCAATGAAACTAGACAGGTTTATCAGGCTTTACAACCATCTTATAACGAATCTGTTAATGAACCAATTCCACCATTAGGTTATGCACTTGCTCAATTGCATGGAATTTATATTTTAGCCGAAAATGAAAATGGTTTGATATTAGTAGATATGCACGCTGCTCATGAACGAATTACCTATGAAAAACTAAAACTTGCTTGGAAATTGCAAGATGTAAATGCTCAAGTTTTATTAGTTCCAATTACGATTACAGTTAGTGAAAATGAAGCAGAACAAACTGAACAATATTTGGAATTATTTGAGAAATTAGGTTTTGAAATTAGTAGGACTGGGCTAGAAGCACTAGCTATACGTCAAGTTCCTAGTTTATTAGCCAATGCAGATATTGCTAAATTAATTCGAGATGTATTAGCAGATTTATCACAATTTGAAACTAGCTCTCGATTGCAAGAACATGAATTAGAAGTTTTAGCTACTTCGGCATGTCATAATTCAGTCCGAGCCAATCGCCATTTAACAATCAATGAAATGAATAGTTTATTGCGAGATATGGAAAAAACTGAACGTAGCAATCAATGTAATCACGGTCGTCCAACTTGGATAGAGTTAGATTTAAAGGAATTAGATAACTTTTTTTTACGTGGTAGATGATTCTTAACTACCTACCATGCCGATGCCAACTTCATAAACCAAATCTATATTTATAGATATATTTTTATACTAAAAGTACGGCATTTTTTAATACACTTAATTTTAGAAATTGTCCAAATTTTTGATAAATAAATATATTTTGTGTAATATTGCTCATCTTAATACTTTTCCTTCTGCAATGGCATGTCAGATGCTTTTGGAACAAAAAAAATATTTATTCTAAAAAGTAATATTTTACACCTTCTTATCATATCTAATTTAAGGTTATTAAAATTCCACATTTTGGAATAACTTTCCATTTTTTGGAATAATTTCCATATTTTGGAATTTTTTGGATACCTTTAAAAATGCTTAGAACCTAATAATAACGATAAAAAACAGTAAATTAAGTATTTTACTTGTACATGGCACATATTTTGATTGTATAGTTAGTTTTGCTGTAAATAATATTATCAATAAAGGTTTAAGCATAAGGTCAAAAACATGCACAAGCTTTCCAAACTCTGTATTGCAGTTGGTTTAACTATCAGTTTACCGAGCAATGCTGCAAATTATGTCTATGACGATCTTAATCGTCTGGTTCAAGTCATTTATTCTTCTGGAAAAACCGTTAATTATACTTACGATGCGGCAGGTAATATTTTGAGTATTACTACTGAAGAACAGCATACTGAATGTCTTCTGTATGCCGTACATGATGAAAGCCGTAGAGATAGCCAATTCTTTACTATTAATCCTAATCAAAATTTTGCGGTTGATTTGTTAGGTCAACTGCATTTACATCAAGATATTGAAGCTTTGGATATTCATCCTACCACTAGCCAGATTTTTGCGGCTGCTGGGGATGATGGAGAAAACCCAGGCCATTTGTATCAAGTAAATTCTCAAACTGGGGATTTATTACCGATTGGAGCAACTTCATTTAAGGAAATCAATGGATTGTCATTTAAACCAGATGGTTCGTTGTGGGGTTGGGCAGAAGGTGATGGTCTTATTCAAATTAATGCTTTAACTGGTGCAGCTACTTTAGAGTTAGCTTATACCGAACCAGTTGAGGATATAACTTGGGATAATCAAGGTTCAACTTTATATGCCGTGGTTAATAGTAAATTGCTGGCTTATGATGGTCAAATTATTACCCAGTTAAATTGTACTTTACCTGGTGGTGAGGTGGAAGCTTTAGAAATGTTGCCAGATGGTAGGTTGTTGTTTGGGATTCACAATGATAAATCCTTGAGTATTCATGCTCTTGATATAAGTTCGTGTGAATTAACTGGGGTTGCTATTGACACTAAAGTTGATGGTATGAGATTAAATGATGTGGAAGGTATCGCTTGGCCGATAGCTACCTGTGAGGTAACTAAATGAAAATTATGTTAAATATACGCAATATGTGGTATTTATTGCTAATAATTTGTAGTTTAAATGTTGCTACAGCAGCAGAATATTCGCAAGCATTTTTAGATACACATTGGTCATATCAAGATGATAAATATACTCCAGCACCTGATGAAGTAACAGCATCTTTTCATGTATATCCAACTGAAGATGTAGAGACAGTGCGGGCTAAATTTGAACTTTATAAACCTGGTGACGATGTTCCATATATTGTTGCAGAATCTGATTGGGAACAGATAGAGGATGCATTTCCATGGTATGAGTATTTTGGTGCTAAATTTGAATTGGTACATTCCGGTACTTCCAGAGGGTTTGAAGCATTAGGTGCATGGTCAATCAAATCTTATATTGACATTGCTTATCAAGGCTGGGAACTAATTGGTGAAGATGAGCTTGACCTTCTTACGATTTTACCAGCAAGATATGAATATGAAACCTATTTATCTAAATATGAAGATGGATCAGATTCTCAATATCCACATTTGCCAAATAATCCAACAAATGTCTTTTATACTTCGGCGGCTGATGACCATATAAATGCTTCATTACATTTCTATTATTACCATCAAGACCCTGCCATTGGTGTGGATTTAAAATGGTTTTATTTATTCGAAAGTTCAAATGGTCAAGTTACACGTTATGAAGTGTCGATACCAAAACCTACTTGGAGTAATGCGGCTGAATTCAGTGGTGAAAAAATGTTGATGTCAGCTTTTTTTACAATGCCGCCAATCAAATGGGTAGCTGATAATAAAGTAGTAGGTAAATGGGAAGTTGATTATCTAATAAATGATATCGGTGGTGGTGATACTGATTTTAGAGTGGATAAAACTGTTGGTTTTGAAATAATAGATGATGTTAAACCAAAACTAAGTATTACAACTCCTGGTGGTAGTTCCACTGATACATATGCTTATATTTATGGTAAAACCTCAGATGATGTTGAAGTAGTTAAAATGACTTGGTCAAATAATCAAGGTGGTGCTGGAGAGATTACCGATTATGATATGCAAGATTGGGTAATTACTGGAATTCATTTAAAAGATGGGGTATTTTCTGAAAATGTTATTACCGTAATTGCTTATGATGCGGCTGGTAATCAAAGTGTTCCTGCTTCAGTTACAATTGACTTAGACTATGTAATGGATGAAGAGGAAGCTTATAATCGTTGTCCAGAATATGTTCCCGGAACTGATCCGATAGATGCTTTCACTGGTGGGCAAATTTTAAAACATAACTTGTTAACTGCACAAGGTTTAATTCCATTATCTTTCCGCTTATATTACGATTCTAAACAGCTTAAAGAAGGTGTAGTTGGTTATGGTTGGGAAGAATCTAAATTTAGAGCTAGTTTGGATGAATTGGATAATGGTGATGTAAGAGTTCGTTGGAGTACTAATCGTTCTAATAAGTTTATTAAACAGGATGATGGCCAATATGAAGCAGCTCATTTTTCTTGTCAATTTGATAAATTAGTTAAATATGCTGATGGTAGTTTTATTGCTACTCGTAAGAACCAAAAGGCCTATGAGTTTGATACTGCTGGAAAATTATTAACTATTGGTAATCAAAAAGGTCAAGTAATTCAATTAAACTATGATGTTAATGGAGTATTGATTAATATCACCGAACCAGTTTCTGGAGTTTTTTTAGATTACACTTATCAAGATGATTTATTGACTAAAATTACTGATCCATTAGGCCGACAAGTTTTGCTTGGTTATGATGATGAGCATAATTTGACCACTATTACTGATGCAGCTGGTCAGGTTATTACTTATACCTATGGTGAAAATGGCCAGATTATAACTGGAACTAATAATGAAGGTATTCAATTATTTAAAAATATTTATGATGGTCAACGTATCACTGTCCAAGAAGATAGCAATGGTCAAGAGGTAAAAATTGCTTATGATTCTACAACTACAACAGTAACAGATCGATTAAATAAAACTCGTACTTATACCTTTAATGATGATAGGCAATTGCTAAGTTTAGTTGATGAATTGGGTCATGAAACAGTTCATACTTATGATGATAATGCTCAACGTACTAGCACCACTGATGCTAATGGCAACACTACTGGTTATATCTATGATACTAATGGTAATTTGCAGACTCTAACTGATGCGGCTAATCACATAACCAATTTTGTGTATGATGATGATAATAATCTACGTTTAGTGACTAATGCGTTGAGCAAACAGATTAAATTTTCTTATGAAAACAATCTGTTAAAGACTATGACTGATTCGTTGGATAATGTTACTAGTTATACTTATAATGCTGATGGTCAGGTGTTGACTAAAACTAGTCCTAAAGGTGGAGTGATAACTTATGAATATGTTAACGGTTTGCCAACTAAGGTTACTAATCCTGAAAATGGTGTTTCTATATTAGGTTATGATGCTGTTGGTAGGTTGGAAACAGTAACTGATGTTGATGGTAATACTACTACTTTAGTTTATGATGGAGTTGATCGGCTGAAGAAAGTTATTAATCCGTTGAATCATGAAGTTAGCATGACTTATGATAGTCGGAATAATTTGCGAACTTTTACTGATGCCAATGGTAACGTTACTCGGCGTGATTATAATAATGCTGGGAAGTTAATTAGTCAAACCAATGCGTTAAATGAAGTAACCACGTATGAGTATGATGATAATAGCCGCTTAGTTAAAATAATTGATGCTTTGGAGCATGTTACTAAGTTGAGTTATGACGATTCTGGGCGGTTACAAAGTGTAACTAATCCATTGGGGCAAACTCAGACTTTGGAATATGATGCGGCGGATAATTTGCTGAAGCGGTTTGATGCGTTGGGTAAACGGGAAACGTTGTTTAAGTACGATGAGTTGAATAATCCGGTTAAAGTTACTGATGCGTTGGAAAATAGTAGTAGTTTTGAATATGATGAGTTGAATCGGTTGGTGGAGAGTGTTGATCCATTGAATCGGGTTACTCAGTTTGATTATGATGATTTGAACCGTTTGGAGTCTAGTGTTGATGCGTTGCAAGGTGAGAGTAAGCAGGGTTTTGATGCAGATGGTAATCAGGTTAGTTTGACGGATCCAAATAGTAATGAAACTAAGTTTGACTTTGATTTGAATGGTAATTTGGTGCAGGAGACTCTGGCTACTGAGGATAAGGTTAAGTATTCTTATAATGCTAAGGATTTGCTAAAAACTGTTACTAATGGTAGACAACAACAACGAACATTTGAGTATGATGTATTGGGTCGGCTGGAGAGTTGGAGCGATCCTGATGGTTCGGTGGCTTATACTTATGATAATAATGGTAATGTGCTGACTGTTGTTGATGCTAGTGGTACTATTACTCGTGAGTTTGATGCTTTAAATCGGGTGGTTAAGTATACTGATGCTCGGAATAATGTGTTGCAATATGCTTATGATTCAGTTGGTAATTTGGTTGGTTTGACTTATCCGGATGGCAAACTAGTCAGTTATGATTATGATGCGGCTGAACAGTTGGTTAAGGTTACTGATTGGGCTAGTCGGGTGACTGTTTATGATTATGATAAGAATGGTCGATTGATTAGTACGTTGCGGCCTAACGGTACTCAGATGGCTCGAAGTTATGATGATGCTGGGCAGTTGCTACGGCAGGATGATGTGGTTAGTTTTGAGTTTAGTTATGATGCGGCTGGGAATATTGTTGCTGAGAGAACTAATCATGAGGCTGATCCGGATATTAATTTGGAGATGTCTTATCAGGCTGCTAATCGTCTAGCCACTGTTGATAATGAGGCTGTTGAGTTTGATGCTGATGGGAATATGCTTTCTGGTGGAGTTAATCGGTTTGATTCTCGCAATCGCTTAATCCAAGCAGACTCAGTTATTTATCATTATGATGCGGAAAATCAGAGAATTAGCGTAGACCAAATTAACTATGTGGTTAATTCTCAACCTGCATTAAGTCAAGTTTTGGTTCAAGAAGAAAATGACCAGAAAACTTTTTATGTTTATGGCTTGGGTTTGATTGGTCAAGAAACTGACGGTAAATATTTAAGCTATCACTATGATTTCCGTGGTAGTACTGTTGCTTTGTCTGATTCCTCTGGACAGGTTACTGAAAGCTTTCAATATTCTCCTTATGGCTTGTTATTAAGTGGCGATTCCTCCAAAACTCCATTTCTATTCAATGGTATGTATGGAGTTATGACTGATTCCAATAACCTCTATTACATGCGAGCTAGGTTCTATTCTCCTGAAATAAAACGGTTTATTAATCAGGATATTTTGCTTGGTAGT
>DAOUSL010000204.1 GCA_030627235.1 Thioploca sp. | reverse complement strand
TGAGCCATTTTTCACCACTAATCGGGTAGGTGGTGGCAGTGGATTAGGTATGTACATTTGTTACAACATTGTGACTACTAAATTAGCGGGAAGCATGACCTGTGAGAGTACTGTTGGCGAAGGCGTTTTATTTAAAATTGATTTTCCGGAACATGATTTGCCTATATAACTACAAATATTCAAAGAAATAACTTTATACTTAAGTGTGAATTAATTTATTGAAATTTATTTATTAAATAGACGAATATTGCTATAACATGCCTTAAATTTCAATTAAAAAAATAAGATCATTAAAAATTTAGACTTGAAAAATTGATTTATATCATTAAAATATAATACTCCTACAATTCTAATTAATAAAATTATGACTAACAGAAGAAACTTTATTAAAACAGCGTTAACGGTTGCCTCAGGAATGGCAGTAGGGCAAGTAGCTATGGCATCATCCAAGCCAGCAAATAATTATAGTGGTATTATATATACTACTGATAATCCTGGTCAATGGGATAAAAAAGTCAAAGGACATGCTCCTGAAGTTACCATTGATGGTAAGAATATTACTATCACAACTAATCATGGAATGAACAGCAGACATTATATAGTTAGACATACTTTGGTTACTGAAGATGGAACTGTTTTAGGTTCTATGACTTTTAGTCCTGAAGATAAAAAAGCAATTTCAACTTATGAATTGCCAGAAGGACATGCCAACAAGCTATATGCAACTAGTTTTTGTAACAAACACGACATGTGGATAACAGAAATTACAATTTAATCAAGAGGATATTTAAATGGGTGTATTAGTAGGACGTGAAGCTCCAGATTTTACAGCGGCAGCAGTATTAGGTAATGGCGAAATTACTACTGGATTTAATCTTAAAGAGACAATTAAAGGTAAATACGCAGTAATATTCTTTTATCCGTTAGATTTTACTTTTGTTTGTCCAACAGAATTAATCGCTTTTGATAAACGTTTAGCATCTTTCAAAGAACGCAATGTTGAAGTGATAGGAGTTTCTGTTGATTCCCAATATGCACATAATGCTTGGCGGAATACTCCAGTTGATCAAGGTGGAATCGGTCAAGTAGGATATTCTTTGGTAGCAGATTTAACCCATGCTATAGCTAAAGCTTATGATGTGGAAACACCTAATGGTGCTGTAGCTTTTCGTGGTTCTTTCTTAATTGATAAGGAAGGAATAGTTAAGCATCAAGTAGTTAATGATTTAGGTTTAGGACGTAATATTGATGAAATGTTGCGTATGATTGATGCTTTACAATTCAATGAAGCACATGGCGAAGTTTGTCCAGCTGGTTGGAATAAAGGCGAAGCTGGTATGCAAGGTTCTACACAAGGTGTAGCTGATTATTTATCTAAACATGCTAATGACTTATAATTAATATAAGTTCTGGGGGTTCAATATTTTGAATCCCCAAATAGTGTCATCAATTTTCTAACAGTACAATAACTCGTTTTAAAGACGCTATGGACTATTTGAAATGTGTGTCATTACGAACCGGTTCACGTCCCCTTCTGCCTCCTGGTGTAAAGATACGACTAAAAAGGTTCACAAAACTCCAAATTAATTTTTTCTTATACACCACTACTTCGTTCAGGACTACCAAAACTTCTTAAGTTACACAAAGCCATTAAAATATTAATTAATCACAAAATACTCAATATTAGAATATTCGCTTTCTCCAGCTTTGTTATAAGAAGTGATGCCAACATAAAAAGCATCTCCAGTAGATAATTCAGCAGAAAAATCTGTTTGTTGTCCCATATCAATATTATTAATATAGCTAACATCTGGATAAGGAGCATAATAGAGAATATAACCAGTTGCTCCTGCAATTTTATCCCAAGCCACTGTCACTGTTTTATTAACTTTAGCCAAAGAAAGTATTGGAGAAGATGGTTTTGAAAATGGTATTTTTCCAGTTAGGATTAAAACTTGTGAGGAAAACGCATCTAAACTAATACTATCACTTATTGTTTTACCAGTTAAATCTTGATAAGTATTACCTTGCAAATCAATTATCTGAGGGTTTTCAGTTTGGTTCATGAATAATGCTGATTGTTGCTTCGCATCGTTTAATACCACATCGACTAGCTCTAAACTTACATCATCCAACCAGTAATTAGCATCATAGTTTTTAGTAGTAAATAAAATCTTGCCAAATTCAGTTGTGATTGAAGATTGAAAAAACATCTCATATTCTTGGTTAGTTTTACTATAAGCAAAAAATCTTTCTTGTAAAATCCGCCAAGTTGTATCTGGTTTAGTATCGTTGAAACGTAATTTAATATTGCCGAAACCATCGCCTATAACTGTAAATTTTAATCTATACCATTGGTTTTCAAGCAATTGAAATGTATTAGGTATTACGTTAGCATTATTAGCTCCTTTCTCAAATTCCATTTTTAAGCTGCCATTATCATGGGAAATTGAACCTTTCCAATCTGATAAATCAGCATTAAAATTAGGATTATTGATCAAATTAGTTCCAACATTAGTTACACTATATTCAGAAAAATTTTGGTTACATTGAATGGAATTTTGGTCTTGAGCTGAGAATTCTTGTTGCCAGTGAGCTAAGGAATAAGGTTTTTTATTGCGTATAAAGGTAACTTTACTATAAGGATTACAATATAAATTGCTATTAAAACTACCATTATTGCCTTCATTAGTTACTTTTAAACCAATCTGATCTGGCTCAATGGAATAAAATACATTGCCTTCCACCGTATTATTCTTAGAAACACCTTTTTTTCCTTCGATAATAAGCTGAGTTTTATTATTATATACAACATTATTACGCACAGTAGTATTTACGAATGAATTCAAACGAATACCTTGATGCTTATTGTTAGCAATAGTGTTGTTTTCAATTACATTATTTTTAAAATTGCTATCTGCTCCAATTCCCATGCCATAAGAAGAATGGTGCATACAAGGGGTTTTAGCAGTGCTACCACAGCCATTAGACTCATCAACATTGCCAATAGTATTCAGCAAAAAATTACCACGAATAATATTACCATCAGAACCAATATTGATAGCTCCACCGTCATTAATCATAGACAATGCTTTACGAATTACATTATTTTCAATAATATGATTACCTTGAGCCTTCAAATTTATTCCATTCCAACCCACGTTTTCCAAATAATTTTGACGAACTGTGAAAGCTTTCCCAAACACTAGAATTCCTATGCCATAACAAACTCCATCATATCTCTTGCAATATAAAGGAAACATCCCGGTATTAATAATATTATTTTTTTCAATAATACTATTTTTAATATCAAAATCTTTAGCCGCATTAAGCCAAATCCCAACGCTCAATTGATTATCAAAGGTATTATTAGTAACTAATAAATTAGCACTATCCCAAGCACTTAAACCTCTCATATTATATTCAAAATGGCAATTTTGTACCACCACATTATCTGAAGTATTAACTTCCACTCCCGATTCAATAAAATGTTTAAAAGTGAAATTTTGTACTGAACTATTATCTTCATGCCAATAAACACTAATTCCAACTTTATAAGTTGAACCTTCCACTAGCAAATTATTAGGATTACCTTGTTTTGGATATAGATATACTTTTTTAGCTTTTGCATCATAATACCATTCGCCTGGATGGTCTAATTCCTCTAATTTACCATCTAAGAAATAACCCCATTCTGGCAATTGTTTACCTAAGCCTTTAGCAGTAATTTTTCCATTATTATAACCAGTTACTGGAAAAACTTTATAAAACCAACTATAGCTTCTAATCCGTAATGTTGCACCTTTCCAATGATTTTTATTATAAGCAGCTAGTTGTGGATCAGTAAAACTATCTTTACTGGCAGTGGCTCCAACTTTTAACCAATTTTTCTGAGCTGGGGAATCTACATTGGGATAACGAGCAATAGTCATCAATTCACCATTAACAAATAGATGTTCGATGGTACTTTCATTGCCTTTTTTACCAGTGGTAATAAAAGCGGATACATCAGCTACATATATATTTGCTCCTATATTTGTAGCAGGTTGCCAATTAGTTATCTGTACGCTACCAGCAATAACTGGATTTGCACCAGTTCCATAGGCATCAAATTTAGTACCTTTGGGAAATTTATTGGTACTAACATTTCCACGAAATGTTTCGCCACGTTTGAATAGAACGGTAGAATTATCTTCCAATTTTATTTCGGTTAATTTACTACTGGTTTGCCAAGCTGTAGCTTCACTAATGCCGTTATTAGCATTATTACCAGTTAAACTAGAAATATAATAGGTAGTAGCATTAGAAATTAAAGGGAATAAAAACAGTAGGATAAATAGTTTTTTTAACATAAAAATTCCTCAGAGTGATTAAAATATATGATAGTTCTGAATAGTGATCAATGTTTTAATCTATTAATTATAATTTAAAACAATCACCACTATTTTGTTTAGAATTATCTAACTGATGTACCAATACGACCTTGTAAGTCTTTATAAAGTTCTTCTAAAATAGCAGTATCATAGCCAGTAATCCAAGCCCCATTTTCAAATAATTGTGCTTCTGTTTTGAGTTTAGTAGTATGCCAAACATTTCCTAACATTTTAATGATTACTCGACTACGATATTTATTATCCTCATCTGGCAACATATATTTCCAAGAAGTACGGATATAACCACTAGTTCTATCTAATACTTCTAAATCGTATTTTTCTGATAATACATCAACAACTCGTCGCCAAACTTCTCGATTTTTATCTGTAAATATTCCATAACGACTATGCAGATAAATCGATTTCCAAGCACCAACTTCATCATGACTTTCGACAAAAGTTGGTGGTTTAGTAGCACAGGACAATAAAAGACTGGTGATAAGAATTAGTTTGATTAGTTTCATATATTATGATTAGGTTTTAGACCTAGCTTCCAAATGTTGAATTGGTACTAATTTGCTTAACGATAAGAACGTAAATAATACCATTCAAAGAAACGTTTAGCCCAGTTAAACATTTTCATTTTAGGCAACATAATAGTGTGTTTAGGACTACGATATATTAACATTCCTTTCTCAAGGGTATCAACAATACAAATTAGTTCAGAATTAAATTTACTATTAGGTTTTAGACCTTTTTGAGTAGTTAATAAATTTTTAGAAGCTGTTTCTGCTTGTAAATCAGCCATATGAGCCTGTTTTGGCAACCATTGTGGCCCAGGATGATTACCACAATCACCAACTGCATAAATATCTTTGAATCCAACTACTTGACAATGAGCATCAGCTTTAATAAAGCCACCATCTGATAAAGATAAACCACTGTTTACTAACCATGTTGGACCTGTCAAACCAGGCATAAACATAGTTAAATCACTAGCTATATCATCAGTTTCAGTATGAACCATTCCATTACTAAAACCTTTCATTTTATGACCTAAATAAGTTTCAATTTGGTGTTTTTTCATTTCACCAAGTAAAGCTTTGACTGCTTTTTCACCCAATCGCTTACCAGGTTCAGGGGATGGACTAAAAAATACCAATTTAAATTTATCCCGACGTTTTTGTTTACGCAATAAAGTATCCATGCCAAACATGAATTCAAATATCGGCCCACCTCGCATTGCAATTGGTTCTTTAGGATTACTGGCAAACCCAAATGCTAATGTACCACTATCCAGTTTAGCTAAATCATCAGTATATTTTTTTACTGCATCATAACCTTCGCATGGAATACAAATATCATTTATGCCAGGTAATCTACGAATAAAACGACTTCCAGAAGCAATTATAAGACCATCAAATTCAACTATACCATTATCAGTTTCGACTTGTTTTTTAACTGGATCAAGACCGGTAACATTTGCTTGATGATGTTGCACACTATGGTCTTTAAAAAACCCATTTAATGGGATAGTTAAATCAGCTTCAGTGCGTAAACCAGCTGGTATCCAAATCAGGCTAGGATAATAAAATAATATTGGACGTGGTGAAATTAGAGTGATAGTTCCTTGATGACCTTGGCGGCGTAGTGTTTTAACTGCTGTTAATCCGCCAAATCCGGAACCGATGATAACTATTTTAGTCATTTTGCTTACCTGTTATTCTGGATTTAATTATCATATTTTAACATGAATTCAATTTTGGGAATGATTATATAGCTCTTGCAAAAGTAAAAAAAGTAAAAAACATTTAGTAATGAAATATGAAAAAGCAAAAGAATTAAAAAAAGACGATTTTAAAAGAGCAGTATGAATAAGTAAAAAGATGTTTGAAGAAATGGTAAAAATTATCAAAGAAAATTTACGCACTTTTGGTCGTCCACCAGCTATGA
>DAOUSL010000240.1 GCA_030627235.1 Thioploca sp. | reverse complement strand
CAACAACTCTTGCTATTCCTGCTAATGGTATTTTTTCCAGTATTGTCTATTAATTCTTTCTTGAGCAATCGTATTTTTTGGTTCTAAGACAAATTGACGATGACATTGTTTGCCATTGTAGATACTACCATTTTTTATGATATTTTCTGAGTTACTATTTGGGCAGTTCATCTTTATTACTTATATTTGATTAGATCTCTTGCATAAGTAAGATAACTTTATTAATATAAATTCAATTATATAAATTATTTATCAATACTTATGCAAGAAGTCTGTTTAATGTTTATTATACTCCACTACTTCCTTCAGGACTACTTTAAATTTAATCCTAGAATGTAACGGCTATAACAACCATCAATATTATGATCAGAAAGAAGAACAGCAACGAGAAAAACTCCTAAAACAGAACTACAGTATAATCCGCTTCCATAATAAAATAATCCCAGAACAACTATTCAACTGAATCCTAAAAACCAAAATGGGTAAAGTTGTAAAACTATATAATATTAAACCTATTTATCCTAAAATTTTGAATATTTAATTTAGTAAAGATAGTCAAAAAGAAAGTAGTTGTGTATAAGCTAAAATATCTATTAAAAAATATTAATTTCCCAATATGTTAAGTTAGAAAAAATAATAAAATTGCTATATATCAACTCAAATATGTTTGACAAGTTATTTATCTAACTGTTAATATAATCGACTGATCAAAGTTAATTTTGGTCAAAAATTTAAGTTAAATATAAGTAATTAAATTTTACTTATTTAAATTAACGATTAGTTTTTATAATAAATAAAGGTTAAATATGAGATTAATTTTGCTTATTTGTTGTTCTGTAGTTCTTACTGTTGGTTTACAAGCAGCAGATCGTAGTGGAGAACTTATTCAACCTATTCCAGCTAATGCTAATATAGATCAGGCTAAAGTTGAATTAGGTAAAAAGTTATTTTTTGAACCTAGATTATCAAAATCTGGTTTTTTGAGTTGTAATTCTTGTCACAATTTATCAACTGGTGGGGCAGATAATTTACCAAGTTCCATTGGGCATAAATGGCAATTAGGCCCTATTAATTCCCCTACTGTATTAAATGCTAAATTCAATTTAGCTCAATTTTGGGATGGACGTGCTAAAGACTTAAAAGAACAAGCTGGTGGTCCAATTGCAAATCCAGGCGAAATGGCTTCAACTCATGAGTTAGCTATAAAAGTATTAAAATCAATTCCTGAATATGTTAATTCATTCAAAGCAGTATATGGAGTTGATACTATAGATATTGACCAAATTACTGATGCAATTGCTAAATTTGAAGAAACTTTAGTTACTCCAAATTCAAAGTTTGATAAATGGCTGCAAGGTGATGACAATGCTATTTCTGCACAGGAAAAAACTGGTTATGATTTGTTTAAGACTAAAGGTTGTATAACTTGTCATAATGGAGTTGGAGTTGGAGGCGGTTCTTATCAAAAATTTGGAGTGGTAAAACCTTATCCTGATACCAAAACTTTAGGTAGATATGGCGTAACTCAACAGGAACAAGATAAATACTTTTTTAAAGTTCCATTATTAAGGAATATTGAGCTGACTGCTCCTTATTTCCATGACGCAAGTACTTGGAATTTGGCAGAAGCTGTAAATGTAATGGCTGAATATCAATTAGGCTTAAAATTATCTGCTGATGAAACCCAAAATATTGTAGCTTTTTTGAAGACTTTAACTGGTGAACAACCTTCAATTGCTTATCCAATATTACCTCCTTCTACTAAAAACACACCAAAACCAGATCTAAATTAATTTTTTCTGTTCCCAGCATTTTTTGTTGGGAATTTTTATTGGAAAGAATGAATTGCTACAGAAATATTAAATAAGCATTTGAATTTAATTAAGAATTAAGCTTTCATAATTAAGAATTGCCATAAATAATATTTTTCGATTGAAACCTTCACATAATCTATATTATATATAGACCTATCCCACAGTTATCTTTCCAATAAACCCAAGATGGATATTAGACTTAATTTGCAATAAGCTACAACATATTTTATACTTTGTAAGTTAAACGTTCGATTTCCCAATGACTATCATTTTATATTAGAGGATTATTTTATTGAGTGATATTCCATTATCTATATTATTTGGCATATTATTTTTATTAATTTTAGCTTCAGGATTTTTTTCAGCTTCTGAAACAAGTATGATGGCAATTAATCGTTATCGGTTGCGCCATTTAGTAGCTAAAAAACACCGCGGAGCTATTCGTGTTAATCAACTATTAAAACATCCAGATAGATTAATTGGAGTGATTTTATTAGGTAATAATTTTGTAAATATTTTAGCATCATCAATTGCAACAGTCATTGCCATCGATTTATTAGGCGAAGCTGGGATAGCAGTGGCTGCTACTTCATTAACAATAATGATTTTAATCTTTAGTGAAGTTACCCCTAAAACAGTTGCCGCTTTACATCCAGAAAAAATAGCATATCCAGCTTCACTGATAATTAAACCATTATTAAAATTATTTTATCCATTAGTTTGGATTTTAAATTATGCTTCTAGTAATATCTTAAGATTAATCGGTATTTCTGAATCTAATCAAGATAATCAACTCTTAAATTCAGATGAATTGCGTACTGTAGTACATGAAGCCGGAGGTTTAATTCCGAAACGTCATCAACAGATGTTATTAGGAATTTTGGATTTAGAGAAAGTAACTGTAGAAGATATCATGATACCACGTAATGAAGTAATAGGTATTGATTTAGATGAACATATTGATGTAATCACCGAACAGTTATCTGCCTGCCAACACACCAGAGTACCAATATATAGAGAGAATATAGATAATGTAGTAGGAATAGTGCATTTACGAAAATTATTGCCATTATTCAAGCACAATGAGTTTACCAAAGATGCTTTAAAAGAATATGCTCGAGAACTTTATTTTGTACCAGAAGGTACTTCTTTGAATACTCAACTATTGAATTTTCAAAGACATAAACGGCGTATCGGGTTAGTGGTTAATGAATATGGTGATATTCAAGGTTTAGTAACTCTGGAAGATATCTTAGAAGAAATTGTGGGGGAATTTACCACTAACCCAGATGCTCTTAGTTTAGATATTTATCCTCAAGATGATAATAGTTTTTTAGTGGATGGTAGCATTACAGTTCGAGAATTAAATCGAGTAATGCAATGGGATTTAGCAACTGATGGCCCTAAAACTTTGAATGGTTTGATTTTGGATCATTTAGAAGCCATTCCAAAATCTGGCACTAGTTTAGTATTAACTAATCATCCAATGGAAATCGTTCAAATGGCTAATAATGCTGTGAAAATGGTACGAATTTTACCAAAGGTATAAAATATATGGAACTTGTTTGTCCAGCTGGCAATTTACCTTCTTTGAAAGCTGCGGTTGATAACGGTGCTAATGCGGTTTATATTGGTTTTCGTGATGATACTAATGCGAGGCATTTTGCTGGTTTAAATTTTACGGTTGCCAAGATGGAACAAGGTATTCGTTATGCTCGTGAACGTAATGTACGAGTCTTTATAGCGATAAATACTTATCCTCAACCTAAGGGTTGGCCACGTTGGCAAGAAGCTGTTGATCATGCGGCCGATTTAGGAATAGATGCTCTTATTTTAGCTGATTTAGGAGTGTTGGATTATGCTACTAATAAATGGCCTGATTTACCACTGCATTTATCCGTACAAGGTTCTGCTACTAATTATGAATCCATTAGTTTTTATCATCGGCATTTTGGCATTCGACGAGTAGTATTACCCAGAGTTTTATCCTTACCACAAGTACAACGGGTAGTAGAAAATAGTCCAGTAGCAGTGGAAGTATTTGGTTTTGGTAGTTTATGTGTGATGGTAGAAGGTCGTTGTTTATTATCTTCTTATGTTACTGGTGATTCACCAAATACTTTTGGAGCATGTTCACCAGCTCATGCAGTAGAATGGAAAGAAACTCCACAAGGTCTGGAAACTCATTTAGGTAATGTGTTGATTGATCGCCGAGGAGAAAATGAAAATGCCGGTTATCCAACTTTATGCAAGGGTAGATTTAATGTTGGAAAAGAGACTTTTTATGCGATTGAAGAACCTACTAGCTTAAATACTTTGGAAATGTTGCCTCAATTACAAGCTGCTGGTATTTCGGCAATTAAAATTGAAGGTAGACAACGTAGTCCAGCTTATGTTGCTCAAGTCACTAAAGTTTGGCGAGCTGCAATGGATGCTTGTGAACAAAATCCAACTACCTATAAAGCTAAAGATGATTGGTTATTTGAATTAGGTAAAGTATCTGAAGGCACTCAAACTACTTTGGGAGCTTATCATCGTCCTTGGCAGTGAGAGAATATTAATTTATGATACTTAATTTTACTTAAAAACAGCTAAAGTTAAGTTTGGTCGGTTTCATTGCACTGACCCTAACCGGACTTATCAATGCCATTAAGTTAAGAAAATAAGGTTTTTGGAGTTCAAAGCGTTAGCTTTGTAAGTATTTAATTTATAAGTTAATAATATCAAAGCTTCGCTTTGGACTCCACTAAATTTT
>DAOUSL010000229.1 GCA_030627235.1 Thioploca sp. | reverse complement strand
TTAAGTAATCTGTATACAAATCTAATTGATATTTATCCATTTTTTGATTATAACTTAATTTACTTTGAATTTACATTATTTATGGTTACATTTATAATACTTTGCGTAACTTCAGTACTTAATTTAGGAGAGATGTCAATATAATTACTTTGAATTTTGCAATTAAGTCTATATTTAGTTAAATATTATATAACCATTGAAAAGGTAAAAAAAATTCTAAATATAAAATATACTGTTATAATGAATTTAAGTTATAAACTAAAAATTGGAGATATATAAAATGCCCATCTATGAATACGCTTGTACGGAATGTGAACATAAGTTTGAAGTTATCCAAAAAATGAATGATGATCTATTAGTAAAATGTCCAAAATGTGAAAAAGATAGCTTGAAAAAATTAGTGTCTGCGGCAGCTTTCCATCTGAAAGGAACTGGTTGGTATAAAACAGATTTTGCTAATAAAACAGAGAATAAAGCAGATAAGAAAGAAGATAAAAAATCAGCACCTTCATCTGCTTGTGGGACTGGAGCTTGTCCAGCTTCTACTGAATAAAATGGGAATAGACATGCGCAGCCACTATTGTGGATATTTGAATGAATCGTTAATTGACCAAGAAGTAACCTTATGTGGTTGGGTAAACCATCGTCGTGATCATGGTGGAGTTATTTTTATTGACTTACGTGATCGAGAAGGCATTGTTCAAATTGTATTTGATCCAGAAGTTGAAACAGCATTTTCTGTAGCTGAACAAGTTCGTAATGAATATGTATTACGAGTTCAAGGTAAAGTTAGGCAACGTCCAGAAGATACTGCAAATCCAGATTTACCTACTGGTCAAGTTGAAGTAGTTGTACAAACTATTGAGATTTTAAATGCCTCAGAAACTCCTCCATTTCATTTGGATGAAGCACATGAAGTTAGTGAAGACAAGCGGTTAAAATATCGTTATATAGATTTACGGCGACCTGATATGCAAAATAGGTTGCAATTACGAGCTAAAGTTAATAGTTTTGTCCGTAATTTTTTGGAAGAGCAAGGTTTTTTAGAAATAGAAACTCCTATGCTTACCAAAGCAACTCCAGAGGGAGCTAGGGATTATTTAGTTCCTAGTCGAACTCATCCTGGGGAATTTTTTGCGTTACCACAATCGCCACAACTGTTTAAGCAATTGCTGATGATGTCTGGGATGGAACGTTATTACCAGATCGTACGCTGTTTTAGGGATGAAGATTTACGGGCTGATCGACAACCAGAATTTACTCAATTAGATATTGAGATGTCATTCATTGATGAAAATATTATTCGTGATTTGATGGAATCAATGATACGGAAATTATTCAATGAAATTATGGATGTGGATTTAGTTCAACCATTTCCAGTTATGACTTTTGCCGAAGCTATGCGTCGTTATGGTAGTGATAAACCAGATTTAAGAATTCCTTTGGAACTAACTGATGTTAATGATTTTATGGCAGAAGTTGAGTTTAAAGTATTTGCACAACCAGCTAGTGATCCTAAGGGTAGAGTAGCAGCCATGTGTGTACCTAATGGTGCTAAAATGCTGACTCGCAAGCAAATTGATGATTATACTAAATTTGTTGGAATTTATGGTGCTAAAGGATTAGCTTATATTAAGGTTAATGATGTTAGTGCTGGACGAGAAGGTTTACAATCGCCAATTCTTAAATTTTTGCCTGATAATGCGATAGAAAAACTGTTAGAACGTACTCAAGCCAAAACCGGAGATATTATCTTCTTTGGAGCTGATAAAGCTAAAGTTGTCAATGAATCTTTAGGAGCATTAAGATTAAAAATTGGGGAAGATTTAGATTTAATTGAGGATTGTTGGAAACCGTTGTGGGTTATAGACTATCCAATGTTTGATTTGGATGAAAAAGAAAAACGTTTGACAGCTCTCCATCATCCTTTCACTGCTCCAGATATTACCGATCCTGAAGCTTTGACAAAAAGTCCAGAAACTTGTTTATCTAGGGCTTATGACATGGTTTTAAATGGTAATGAAATTGGGGGTGGTTCTATCCGAATTCATAATCCAGCAATGCAGTCCGCAGTATTTGAAGCTTTGGGTATTGAAAAAGAAGAAGCTCAGGAGAAATTTGGATTTTTGTTAGAAGCTCTTAAATATGGCTGTCCTCCTCATGGTGGAATTGCATTTGGTATGGATCGTCTGGTTATGTTGATGTGTGGTGCAAGTTCAATCCGAGATGTGATTGCATTTCCAAAAACTCAGACTGCTAGTTGTCTATTGACTTCTGCTCCTTCTGAAGCTAGTGAAGCTCAATTGAAAGAGTTGCATTTACGAACTAGACAAGCTGTGGTTTAAAAGTTAGTTAAATATTAAGGGCAACCATAAAGGATTGCCCCTACGTAATATGATGATTTGTAGGGGTAATCCCTTGTGGTTACCCAATCTACGTAATATGATGATTTGTAGGGGTAATCCCTTGTGGTTACCCAATCAATTCTATTATTGAGTTATAGTATCAATTATACTAAAAGCACCACGTAAATCGCCCACTTTAAAACCAATTGCCTTATCAGCAGGATATAATTCCTTTAATTTAGCTTGAACTGGTGGAGGTATCATTTCACCATGACATATAGTACAAGGTTTAGAAGTTGGGATGGCTTTCATATAACGGATTTGACGTTTACCATCATTTTCTATTATTTCATAAAACTCAAGCTTTTTTGGACTTTCTCCTTTAGCTTTACGATCTTCAAACTGATTTAAAACCTTTGTTTCCCATTCATCAGGAGTATTACTAACATTGCGTGGTTTTAAACTGGTACGTTGAATTACAAAACCAGTTTCTTGAGATACGGCATTAGTCATGGTTGGGGATTTAGTATTACATACTTCAATTGCCGCAACTGGTCCTTTGCTTTTCATCGCATTAACCAATTCAGGTTTTAAAACTTTCATTAATTTACCAACAGCACTACGATAATTATCTAACTTAGCATCCATATCTTCAGTAGCAAATACAGCTGAACTGGACAATGATATGGCAATTATTAAACATAAATATCTCATTAAATCTCCTTAAATAATAACGAATAACAAGTTATAATAGTAATGTAATTGAATTTATCAAGTAAAACCTTAAAAATATAGTTATTTCCTTTGGTTGTTTCGGGAATGGAGCATAGCGTATTTCCCGAAATCTAAGTAATATCAGGATTTTGGGAAATAGTACCTTATTCCCGAAACATTAAAATATAGTTATTTCCTTAATTAATAAATCAAAATGAAAAATTTAGAAAACGATAAAATACGTCAAGAAGTTCGTAAAACTTATACTAATGTAGCAACTGGTTCAGCAACTATTGAAGCTCAAAACTGTTGTACTGATGAAGATACTAGTTGTTGTTCTGGAGTGAATTTCGCACCAGATATTGTATCAATGAATTTAGGTTATTCCAAAGATGAAGTAATCGATGTTCCAGAAGGAGCTAATCTAGGTTTAGGCTGTGGTAATCCGCAAGCTATTGCTTCTTTACAAGTTGGTGAAACTGTGGTCGATTTAGGTAGTGGGGCTGGATTTGATAGCTTTTTAGCTGCTAAAGCAATTGGAGAAACTGGTGCGGTGATTGGAGTTGATATGACTCCGGAAATGATAAGCAAAGCTCGTGAAAATGCAGAAAAAGGTGAATTTAATAATGTCGAATTCCGATTAGGTGAAATTGAACATTTACCAATAGCTGACAAAACTGTAAATGTGATTCTATCTAATTGTGTAATTAATTTATCTCCAGAAAAACAACAAGTTTTTAACGAAGCATTTCGAGTATTAAAAACCGATGGTAGATTAGCAATATCAGATGTAGTAGCAACTGCTGAAATCCCTCAAGAATTACAAAAAGATATGGATTTACTCACTGGTTGTATGTCTGGTGCTGCTCAAATTGATGAGCTGAAAGCCATGTTATATAAGGCTGGTTTTACTAGTATTGAAATCAAACCGAAAGATGAAAGCAAGCAATTTATTCGTAATTGGGCTCCAGGAACTAAAATTGAAGACTATGTAGTTTCTGCCACTATTGAAGCAGTGAAACCATAATGAAAATTTGTGGCTTTGAAGTTGGTTTAGATAAACCATTATTTGTGATTGCTGGGCCTTGCGTAATTGAATCGGAACAACTAGCTTTTGATACCGCTGAAAAGTTAAAACAAATTACTGATGAATTAAAAATCCCTTTTATCTATAAATCTTCTTTTGATAAAGCCAATCGTTCTTCCCATTCTAGCTATCGTGGAGTGGATGTGGAACAAGGATTACGGATTTTAGAAACAGTGCGAAATCAAATTGGAGTTCCTGTATTAACTGATGTTCATGAGTACACTCCATTATTAGAAGTAGCTGATGTGGTTGATGTTTTGCAAACTCCAGCTTTTTTATGTAGACAAACTAATTTTATTCAAAATGTTGCTTGTCAAGGACTTCCGGTTAATATAAAAAAAGGCCAGTTTTTAGCTCCTCAGGATATGGTTAATGTAGTAGAAAAAGTAAAAGCTGTAGGCAATGAAACTATTATGGTCTGTGAACGTGGAGCTTCATTTGGCTATAATAATTTAATTTCCGATATGAGATCTTTAAAAATAATGCGGGATACCAATTGTCCAGTTGTGTTTGATGCTACTCATTCGGTTCAATTACCTGGTGGTAATGGTAATGTATCTGGCGGACAACGTGAGTTTGTACCAGTTTTAGCTCGGTCTGCAGTTGCTGCTGGAGTAGCAGGAATTTTTATAGAAACTCATCCTAATCCTGATCAAGCTTTAAGCGATGGACCAAATATGTGGCCATTGGATAAAATATATGATTTACTAAAAAATTTGCAATTGATTGATAAAACAGTTAAAAATAACATGATGATTGGTTAATACCTTCCCCAATTAAATAGTTGTTTCGGGAATGAAGCGAAGCGGATTTCCCGAAACTCTTATGTTACTTGGCATTATAGGCTGGGTAGACAGATTTTTTGTAGGATGTAATGAATTTACGAATTACATCTTGATGCAACATTTATATACCATTATATATCAATCTTATCAATCTTATCAATCAATTCCAAAGTTTT